>NZ_JBTWNF010000016.1:0-165176 GCF_054796175.1 Actinomycetospora sp. C-140
GGCTCTGACGGTCCGCCCGCCGTGATCACCCAGCGGCGACGGTCGTGATCTCCGTGGTCGTCACGGGGACCCGCCGCGCACCGCCGCGGCGAGGCCGAGCAACGCGAGCGCCAGCGCACAGGGCAGCGCCAGGGCGCTCTGGGCGCCGGAGATCTGGGCGACCGTGCCGGCGAGGTAGCTGCCGAGTGCGGTGCCGGCGAGGGCCGCCGAGAAGAGCCACGTGAACGCCTCGGTGAGGGTGCCCGCGGGCGCCAGCTCGCCGACGAGCGTGAACTGGGTGGTGCTGACCGGCCCGATGGCGACGCCGGCGGCGACGAGCAGGACGCCGAGGACGGGCGTCGTCGTGGCCAGGACCAACGGTGCGGTGCCCGCGGCGAGGACGACCAGCCACCGCCGGTACTGGGCGGCGGTCGACACGGCCGGACTGCGGGTGCCGTAGAACAGGCCTCCGGCGATGGCGCCGACACCGATCAGCGCCAGCAGCGGCCCGCTCGCGCCGGTGGCGCCCCGCGCGACGGCGGCGGACGCGACGGCGACCTCGAGCGCCGCGAAGGACGCGGCCGCGACGGTGGAGGTCAGCAGCACCACGAGCAGGCGAGATTCGGTGAGGGGACCCAGGAGGTGCACCGGCTCGCGGCGGCGCGGCACCGAGCGCACGGCGGGCGAGCCCGCGACCGCCACGGCGCCGACCACCGTGAGGACGGCGACCGCGATCACCGCGACGGCGGGGCCGGCCGAGGTCGCGAGCACCGCGACGACCGGCGGGGCGACGACGTAGAAGACGAGCTGGAGCAGCAGGGAGTCCAGCGCGAAGGCGGCGCGGGCGAGGTCGGGAGCGGTCACCAACCGCTGCCAGACGGCGCGCGAGACGGGACCCACGGGCGGCACCAGCAGGCCGGCGAGCACGACGGCGAGCAGGACCGGCGCCGTGTGCGGGCGCGCGGGTGCGGTCGCGACGACGACGCCGAGCAGGGCGACCGGCTGGGCGACGCCGGTGACGAGCAGGACCGGGGCCGGCGCGAGGCGATCGGCGAGCCGCCCGCGGGCGGGGCTCCCGACAGCGCTGGCCAGCGCGAAGCACCCGACCGCGGCCCCGGCCTGCTGATAGGAGCCGGTCCGGGCCTGGACGAGCAGCAGGAGCGCCAGGCCGGTCATGCCGAGGGGCAGCCGCGCCACCGCCGACGCCGCGCCCAGGGGCAGGACCCCCGGCACCCGGGCCAGACGCACGTAGCGGGCGAGCCCTCCGGTCGTGTCCATCGGGGTCGAGGATGGCGGTCGTCGTCTTGACAGGCCGGGGAGGCTCGGCGCCGTGCCCATCGACGGCGGGATCGTGCCCTGATCACGTCGATGCCCGAGGACGCCACCCACACCGCGGTGCTCGTGCTGGTCCCGGAAGCGGAACCCGTCGTCGGCGCGCTGCGCGACGCGCTGGACCCCTCGGCGCGCCAGGGCGTCCCCGCCCACGTCACGGTGCTGTTCCCCTTCGTGCCGGCGCACCTCGTCGACGAGGCCACGGTCGCGGCACTGCGCGAGGCGGTCCGCGGCGTCGGGACGTTCTCGTGCCGCTTCGACGCGGTGCGGTGGTTCGACGACGACTTCGTGTGGCTGGCCCCGGACCCGGCCGGGCCGTTCGACGAGCTCACCCGGCGTGTGGCCCGGGCCTTCCCGGAGCACCCGCCCTACGCGGGCGAGCACGAGCCGGTGCCGCACCTGACCGTGGGCTACCGTCGCCACTCCTCGCTCGCCGCCCTGCGGGACGCGGCCGACCGCTTGTCGCACCGCCTACCGATCGGCGCAGAGGTCGACCGCGTGTCGTTGCTCGCCGGTTCGTTCGACGCGGGAGGGTGGCAGGTCGTCGCGGAGGCCACGCTGACCTGACCGGCCCGCGTTAGCGTCGGGGGCCGTGACCAGTCGCACGGACATCGGACACGTCGGCACGCTCGAGGCCGGTGTCTTCCTCGCCGAGATGGCGATGCTCGCTGCGCTGCTCTACGTCGGGATCGCCCTCCCCGAGGCCATCGGCCTGAAGGTCTTCGCCGCGGTGGCGCTGCCGACCGCGGTCGCCGTCGGCTGGGGACGCTGGCTCGCGCCCCACGCGCCGTGGCCGCTGCCGCCCCGCGCGGCGCTCGGGGTCAAGGTCGGGCTCTTCGCCGTGGTCGCCCTGCTGCTCGCGCTCGCCGCGCCGTTCTGGGTCGGGCTCGTGTTCCTCGTCGTCACCGAGGCCCTGGTCGTCGCGGCCGAGCAGCACCGCTGGTCGGGCCGCTGAGCCCTGGTCGACCGGCCTCCACGGTCTTCTCGGCGACCACAGGGCCGGCTCCCCGTCGATGCGCCATCGACCGTCCGGCTCGCGGGCCGGGCCGACCGTCGAGCGACGCCCAGGTCGTCCCGGTCCCCGCGTAACGCCGTCACCCGATCGAGCGACGTCCCCGCGACACCGGCGAACGGTCTGGGGGCGGCAGCGTGGAGTGGATCGTGGCGATCGTGGCGTTCCTGCTGGTCTCGGGGCTGGTGATCGGGGTGCCGCTCTATCTGGCGATGACGCGGTGGTCGTCGCGGTCGGACCGGCGTGCCGCCGAGACGCGGCGCCGCGCGGCCGCGGCCTACCGCACCGAGGGCGTTCCCGCCGAACCCGCGCGGCGGCGGCGCAAGGTGATGAGCGGGTAGGTCAGCCCGTCACGAGCCGCAGGCCGCCCATGCCGTGGCCGCGGGCGTAGTCGAGCATCTTCGCGATGTCGCTGACGCCGTTGCTGGCCGGCACGGGCGCGAACTGGATCGTCGAGAGCACGCCGAGCGCGGAGCCGTCGGGGGAGAGGAACGCGCTGCCGGAGTCGCCCGGGATGCCCGGGGTCACGGTGACGACGTCGTGGCTCCAGCCGTGGCCGCGGTCGCCGGCGCTCGTGCCGATCTTCGGGCTCAGCAGGGTGACGCCCCCGCGCAGCTCGGAGTTGCCGTAGCTGCGGACGACGTCGCCGGGCCGGGTGCCGTCGGTGTCGATCCCGCGGGGCCCGCCGAAGATCGGCACGACACCGGACGCGGTGGCGGCGTCGGCGGGGTCGAGGCGCACGAGGGCGAGGTCGTTGTAGGCGCACGCGTCGGGGTCGGTCTCGCCGGAGTCCTGCATCGCGAGCCAGGAGTTGTAGACGAGGGTCCCGGGACGCGAGGCGCCGCCGACCTCGACCTCCGTGCCGAGGGGCAGCGAGGCCGAGGTGCAGCCGTCGGTCTCGGTCGACGCCCCGGTGCCGGAGCAGTGGGCCGCCTGCCCGAGGTAGGTGGCGTCGCCGTCGGTGAAGAGGAAGTTCGCGGTGCACTGCGCGCCGTCGGTGCGGGTCTGGACGCCGGGGTGCACGCCCGGCGCCGTCGCCACCGGCCCGTCCCCGGGCGCGGCGACGGCCGTGGCGCCCCCCAGCCAGGCGGCCGCGGCGACCGCCGCACCGGCGGCGAGCGCCGTCATCGTCCGGCGGGCCGAGCGTCGTGCAGGCATGCGTGATCTCCCCGGGCGGGCGGTACGTCCGCCCGGTCCAACGCGCAGGTCACGATCGGGTGACGGTCGCTCGGCGGGGTGTCGTCAGCGCGACTGCAGCGCGGCCCAGGTGGTGGCCGCCGCGACGCCACCGTCGGCCGCGAGCGTCTGCCCGTTGACCCAGCGGCTCTCGTTCGACATGAGGAACGCGACCACCGACGCGATCTCGGACGCCTCGGCGTCCCGTCCGGCCGCGGTGCGGACCCGGGCGAGCCGGCGGGGGTCGGTGGAGCGCTCGATCTCGGGCAGCGACGGCGTGCGCACCGTGCCCGGCGCGACGGCGTTCATCCGGACGCCGTCGCTCCAGGTCAGCGTCGACGAGGCCGTGGTGTACGCGAGCACCGCCTCCTTCGACACGTCGTAGATCGAGCGGTCGGGACGCTGCTCGCGGCACCACCGCAGCCCCTCGGCGAACGTGCGCGTCGCCAGCAGGGGCCGCAGCTCGGCGAGGTGGGCCACCCAGTGCCGGCCCTCCGCCGACGACACGTTGACCACCGACCCGCCGCGGCGGATCCGCCCGAGCAGCCGCTCGGTGAGGTGGCGCATGCCGAGGAAGTTCACCGAGAGCACGGTCTCCGCGGGCGCGGTGCCGGGGACACCGGCCACATTGGCCAGCGCGTCGACCTGGCCGTCGAGGCGGTCGACCGCGGCGTCGATGGAGGCCGGGTCGGCGAGGTCGCACAGGAGGTGCGAGATCTCGCGGTCCGGCGGCTCGCGCCGGTCGAGCCCGATGACGGAGACGCCGTGACGGGCGAGGAACTGCGCGAGTGCGCGCCCGACCCCCGAGGAGGCGCCCGTGACCAGGAAGACCGTGCTCATGACGGGGTCAGAGTAGCGGTGCCGGACGAACGGCCGTCGGCGACCGCAACCGGTGACCCGCCGGTCGCCGTGGGTCGCACGGTTGGGCCGTCAGGGTGGAGGTCCTTGGTATACGGCATGCATGGATGTGACCGTCGGTGTCCGAGGCCGATCACCGAACGGAGTGCCCTCGTGATCTCTCGGCGTCCCCGCCGGAACCCGTTCCCGGGGCGTGGTGGCGTGGCCCACGCCCCGGGGCGGCCCACCCGGGCGCCCGGATCGCCGCGGCCGGCGGCATCCGGCTGCCCCGACGGGCCGGGAGACGGCACGATGGGGGCCGTGCAGCTCCTCCTCGTCGACGCGTTCACGTCCTCGCCCTTCACCGGCAACCCGGCCGGGGTGTGTCTCACCGACGCCGACGACGCGGCCTGGATGCAGGCCGTCGCGGCCGAGGTGAACGTCTCCGAGACGGCCTTCGTCGACCTCTCGACGCTCGAGGCGACCGGGGAGGTGGGCCTGCGCTGGTTCACCCCGACCGTCGAGGTCGAGATCTGCGGGCACGCCACCCTGGCCAGCGCCCACGTGCTGTTCGAGCAGGGCCTCGCCACCTCGCCGATCGCCTTCCGGACGGCCGCCGGCGTGCTGCGGGCCGAGAGCCTGGCCGGCGGGGGCATCCAGCTGGACTTCCCGGTCGACGAGCCGGTCTCCGCCCTGCCCGACGGCCACCTCGCCGACGAGTTCGCCGACGCCCTCGGCGCCGCGGTCGTCGAGCTGGCCCGCTGTCGCTACGACGTCCTCGTCGAGATCCCCTCCGCCGCGGAGGTGCGCGACCTCGAGCCCGACCTGTCGGTCCTCAAGGCCGCCAGCGGGCGGGGCGTCATCGTCACCGCCCGGGCCGGCGACGACCCCGCCCCCGGTGCGCCGGACTTCGTGTCGCGCTTCTTCGCCCCCGCGGTCGGGATCGACGAGGACCCGGTCACGGGCTCGGCGCACTGCTGCCTCGCGCCGTACTGGGCCACGCGCCTGGGCCGCGAGCGCCTGGTCGGCGCGCAGCTCTCGCCGCGGGGCGGCGAGGTCGGCGTCGAGCTCCGGGGCGACCGCGTCCACCTGCGGGGCGACGCCGTGACGGTCAGCCGCGGCGAGCTGCTGGCCGAGGCGACGAAAATCTAGACGACGCGCTCACTGAGGGTGAGCACGTACCCCCCGTTCGGCCCAACGACTGGCGTCGGACCTCGGTCATGATTACCGTGCGTGAGAGACGCCGGCTCGAGCAGGGGAGCAGCAGTGACGTGGATGTGGATCGTCGGCCTCGTGCTGGTGGCCCTCGGGGTGGCCGGCTTCCTGGGCGCGCAGCGGGTCCGCGCGCGGCGTCACGCCATGATCGCGGCCGAGACGCTCCCCATCGCGGAGCTCGAGGAGCACCGGCGCACGCTCGCCGACCTCGGCACCGTCGGCGGCTTCCGCAAGATCTGTGAGGTGGTCGGAGCCGCGCACCCGCACCCCGACGGCCCGCTGCGCGCACCCCAGAGCGGCACCGAGTGCGTCTGGTACCGCCAGACCGTGGTGCACCGCTACAGCGAGTCCTACCGCGACTCCGACGGCGACTGGCAGCGCCGGGAGCGCAGCGAGACCGTCCTCGACGAGACCTCGCGCCAGGGCTACGCGCTCGTCGACAGCTCCGGCATCATCGGCGTCGACCCGAACGGCACCGCGCCCGACCGTCCCGAGAAGCTCCACGAGCGCTTCGTCCCGGGGGCACCCGGGCCGGGCGGCTTCGCCAACGCCCTCCAGGGCTTCATGGGTCAGGGCAGCAGCGACTCGCTGGGCATGACCTACACCGAGTGGGTCATCCGGCCGGGTCAGCCGCTCTACGTCCTCGGCGAGGTGCACGACCGCATCGGCCCGCTCGTGATCGGCAAGCCGGAGTCGTCCTCGGACCACTTCATCGTGTCGACGCGCAGCGAGGAGGAGCTGCGCCACGACGCGGTGGGCCACCAGCGCTGGTTCGCCTGGGGCGGCGCGGCCCTCGCCGTCGTCGGACTCGTCCTGACCGTGGTCGGGCTGGTGAGCTAGAGCAGGGCCGGTGTTCTAGAGGTCGCCGCCCTCGTCGAGGAGGCGGTCGATCTCGCGGCGCAGCAGGCCCAGCCGGGCCTCGCGGACCAGCGGGATGTCGCGGCGCCGCCGGCGGACGTCGGCGAGGTCGATGTCGATCGTGCAGCTCTCCTCGGCCTCGGGGCCCTCGCCGCACTCGCCGACGACCTCGCCCCACGGGTCGACGATGTGGCTGCCGCCCCAGAAGGTCAGCCCGCCCTCGACGCCGACGCGGTTCACGAACACCACGAACAGCTGGTAGATGCGGCCGTAGAACGTGGTGATGTTGCGCCAGTACTCCTTGGAGTCGTAGCGCTCGGGCGACATCGACTGGGCCGAGTTCGCGGGCACCAGCAGCAGGTGCGCGCCGTCCTGGGTGGACAGGAAGGCGACCTGGGGCTGCCAGGCGTCGTTGCAGATCAGCGTGGCCGCGCGGTGCCGGCCGCCCCGGACGCCGTAGGCGCGCGAGTGCTGACCGGGCAGGAAGTGCTTGCGCTCCTCGAACGTCGAGTACGTCGGCAGGTAGAGCTTGCGGTGGGTGTGGACCAGGCGCCCGCCCTCGTAGTAGCCCGCGCTGTTGTAGGTGTGCAGGCCGTGGCCGCCCGCCTCGGGGAAGCCGAGCAGGACCCCGGCGTCGCCCGCCCGCTCCGAGATCTTCAGCAGGCGCGGGTCGTCGGGGGACAGCGAGAGGTCCTGGGGCACCTCGCCGATCTGGTACCCGGACAGGGACAGCTCCGGGAACACGACGAGGTCGGACTCGTTCTCGACGGCCTCGCCGACGACCCGCTCGGCGCGCTTGAGGTTGCCGTCGAGGTCGCCGAGGGCGGCGTCGGTCTGGGCGAGGGTGATGCGCACGCGGGCTCCTCGGGGTCGGGCGCCGCGGGCGGCGGGAGGGACGGGACGACACCGGGCCACCCCGGCCGCCTCAGCGCGACCGGCGTGCCCGTCGCGCGACGAGGACGATCAGGCCGGCTCCGCCCACCAGCGCCATCGCTGCTGCCGACCCGACCAGCGCCACGGTGCGCGATCCGGAGTGTGCATCCCGGCCGTCGCTCAGGTCGACCCGACCCGCCCCGGCGGTCGACACGGGAGCCGCGCCGGAGCCCGTGAACTCGTCCGGACGCACGTCGGCGACGGCCGAGACGGGGTCGACGGTGCCCGCCCCGACCGCGTCGTCGTGGGCCCCGACGACGGTGGACGCGCCGCTCGGACGGTCCGCCGACGCGGTCACGCGCGCCATCACCTGGCGGGCGTCGAGGCCGGGGTAGCGCGCGCGGACCAGCGCGACGACGCCGCTGACGTAGGGCGCCGCGAAGCTGGTGCCCTCGATCGGGATCGTGCGCCCCACGCCGACGGGGGAGATCCGGTCGATGACCCCGGGGCCGGTGGGGTCGAGCGAGACGATCTCCGAGCCGGGCGCCGACAGCGACACCCACGGCCCGCGCAGGCTCTGCGGGGCGGGGAACCCGTCGCGACGGGTGTAGCCCACCGACAGCACGTCGTCGCCGAACCAGGCCGGCGCGACGACCTGCCCGGCGCTCTGCCCGTCGGCGCCCTGCGCGCAGGCACCCGACCCGGCGTTGCCGGCCGCGGCCACGACCACGACGTCCGCGTCGACGGCCGCCCGCACGGCCGCGCGCAGCGGGGCGAGCGCGCGCCCGGCGTCGGCCGACCCGACGCAGGCGGCCTCCGAGATGTTGATGACCGTGGCGCCGAGCCGCGTCGCGCGCAGCACCGCCTCGGCGAGGCTGTCGACGTTGCCGCCGCCGGTGATCGTCGACCCGTCGGGCGCGGTGGTGGTGACGGTCGCGCTCGACTGCCGGATGGCGAGGACCCGCGCGTCGGGGGCGACGCCGACGAACCCTGTGGCCGGGTCGGGAGCGGCGGCGATGATGCCGGCGACGAGGGTCCCGTGGCCGTCGCAGTCCCGGAGCCCGCCCTCGGAGGCCACGAAGTCGCCGCCGTCGACCAGGCGGCCGGCGAGCCGCGGGTGGCGGGACACGCCGGTGTCGATCACGGCGACCGTCTGGCCCGCGCCGCGGGTGAAGCGCCACGCGTCGGTGAACCGCAGGCGCTGCTGCGCCCACGGAGCACCCGCGATCACCGCGCCGCCGGGACCGGCCGACGTCACGCAGGGGACGCGGGACCGGACACCGGGGAGGGGGCGCGGCTCGGGATCGAGGGGCGCGAGCGCCGCGGGGTCCGGCACGGGCGGCGCGGGCGCGTCGGAGGGGACGGCGGGGACGGCGGGGACGGCGGGGACGGTGGGGACGGTGGGGACGGCGGGGACGGCGGGGACGGTGGGTGCGGCGGCGGAGGTCCCGGGGCCGAGGGCGAGCAGGAGGACGGCGGCGAGGGTGGCGAGGGCCGCGAGCACGGTGCGCCCGGCCCGTCGCCCGCGGATCGCCCCCACGCGCGGATGGTAGAGCGCGGTCCCCGGTCGGCGGGGCGGTTCGGAGGACGTGGCTCCGGGTGACCGTCGTCCGGGCGAGCGTGTGGGGTCACGGACGCGACGTGGCAGCGGTGGGCCACCGCTGACACGAGGTCGGTCACCTCGATGGGCTAGTCGTCCGGGTTGTCGTCTCTCTCCGTGATCGGCAAGCTGGCGTCGTGACCGCCACCCTCGATCCCACGCGGCCCGCCCACGGCGGCCCCGCGGCCGCGTGGTCGCCCCGCCGGCTGGGCCATCACCGCTACCTCTGGTGGGCCGGGGCCCTCGTGCTCGCGGGGGCCGCCGCGGCGATCGCCGTCGGCCTGGACCGGTCGCCCGGACCCGGCATCGCCGACGACCGCGCGGTCGACGTGCTCACCGTGGTCGTCCTCGCCGTCCCGTTCCTGCTCTGGGGCCTGGTGCACCAGGGCATCTCGGCCGTCCGCCGACGGGTCCGCGACGACGTCCGGGTCTACGGCGTGGGCCAGTCCGTGGTCGTCCGGGCCGTCGCGGACGAGGGCGTCCGCTACGTCGTCGACGTCGACCACGCCCCGGCCGCGGTGTCCGTCCGGGACCGGAAGGACCCCGGCGGGCCGTCGTCCTGGCTCGACGACGGGGCGCGCCGCCTGCGCCTGCGTGCCCGCGCCAGGCAGATGACGGCGAGCACCGCCGACGGCCCGGTGTTCGTGGCGCGCCGGTCGGGCCCGGCCGGGCGCCGGCAGTGGGAGATCGCGGTCGAGGGGATGCGGCTGCGGTGCGAGGTCCGCGGGACGATGCCCGTGCCGCGGCGCACGCTGGTCGACGACGACGGCGAGGCCTGGCTCGTCACGGTCGGCCGGGCCCGCCGGGGTCGTGTCCTCCCCCGCGCCCGGGTGCCCGAGCGGCTCTCGCCCGCGGCCGCCGCGTTCGTCGTCTGGGTGGTCGCCGAGATCGACGCGAAGGTCCGTGCCGCGCGCGAGACACCGCTGACGAGCGGCGGCGACGGGGACTCCGGCGACTCCTCCTGGTGGGACACCGGTGACTCCGGGAGCACGGCCGACGACGCAGGGTCGAGCCCGGGCTCGACCGACTAGTTCGCCGTCGGCGCAGTGACCTTCTCGATCGATCGAGAAGCGGCCGCGAGGGCCTAGGCTCGTCTGCGTGACCCGACCGGTGATCCTGACCGTGGACGACGACCCCGGGGTGTCCCGCGCCGTCGCCCGCGACCTGCGCCGCGAGTACGGCGAGAACCACCGCATCGTGCGCGCGGAGTCCGGGCCCGCCGCCCTGGACGCCCTGCGCGAGATCGCCCTGCGCGGCGAGCAGGTGGCGGTGATCCTCGCCGACCAGCGCATGCCGCGGATGACCGGCGTGGAGTTCCTCGAGCAGGCCATGGACCTGTTCCCGCGGGCGCGCCGCGTGCTGCTCACCGCCTACGCCGACACCGACGCCGCGATCACGGCGATCAACGTCGTCGACCTCGACCACTACCTGCTCAAGCCGTGGGATCCGCCCGAGGAGAAGCTCTACCCGGTCGTCGACAGCCTGCTCGCGGCCTGGCGCGAGACCCCCGACCGGCCGTCGGCGCCGATCCGCATCGTCGGGCACCGCTGGTCGGCGCGGTCCTACGAGCTGCGTGACCTCGCGGCGCGCAACCAGCTCTCCTACGACTTCTACCGCGCCGACGAGCCGGAGGGCGCGCGGCTGCTCGAGGCCGCGGGCGCCGATCCCGAGAAGCTCCCGGTGGTGATCACCGAGGACGGGAGCGCGCTCGTGGAGCCCACCGACGCCGAGGTGGTCGAGGCCGCGGGCCTCGCGACCACCGCGTCGGAGGCGGTCTACGACCTCGTCGTGGTCGGCGGCGGTCCCGGCGGCCTGGGCGCGAGCGTGTACGGCGGCTCCGAGGGCCTGCGCACCGTGCTGGTCGAGTCGCGCGCGACCGGCGGGCAGGCGGGGACGTCCAGCCGGATCGAGAACTACCTGGGCTTCCCGAACGGCGTCTCCGGCGACCAGCTCACCACCCGGGCGCGGCTGCAGGCCGAGAAGTTCGGCACCGAGGTCATCACCACCCGCACCGTCACGGCGCTCGAGCCGAAGGGGCGGGCGCGGGTCGTGCGCTTCGACGACGGGTCGGAGATCACCGCCCACGCCGTCGTCCTGGCCACCGGGGTCTCCTACCGGATGCTCGACTCGCCGGGGCTCGAGCAGCACACGGGCCAGGGCGTCTTCTACGGCGCCGCGGCGACCGAGGCCGCCTCGTGCGCGTCCCAGGACGTCTACGTCGTCGGCGGGGCGAACTCCGCGGGGCAGGCGGCGATGAACTTCTCCCGGCACGCGCGCCGGGTCGTCATGCTCGTGCGCGGCCCGTCGCTGCAGGCGTCGATGTCGCACTACCTGATCGAGCAGATCGAGGCGAACCCGCGCATCGAGGTCCGCACCTGCACCGAGGTCGTCGGCGCCGACGGCACGGACCACCTCGAGAAGCTGACGTTGCGTGACAGGACCAGCGGCGCGGAGGAGACGGTCGAGGCCTCGTGGCTCTTCGTCTTCATCGGCGCCGCCCCGCGCACCGACTGGCTCGAGGGCGTCGTGGCCCGCGACGGCCGCGGCTTCGTCCTCACGGGCCCCGATCTGCCCGCCGGTCAGGAATCCCGCCGCCCGGCGGGATGGGAACCGGACCGGGATCCGTTCCACCTGGAGACCTCCGTGCCCGGGGTGTTCGCCGTCGGCGACGTCCGGGCCGATTCGGTCAAGCGCGTCGCGTCCGCGGTCGGTGAGGGCGCGATGGCGGTGAGTCTGGTGCACCGATGGCTGGAGAACCGATGACCACGACAGAGCAGGCCCCCGAGAAGCTGACGATCGACGAGCTCCGTGGGCTCTTCCTGTTCGAGAAGCTCGACGACTCCCAGCTCGCGTGGCTCGCCGAGCACGGCGACCGGGTCGCGTTCTCCGCCGGCGAGACGGTGTGCCGCGAGGGCGACCCGGCGAGCTGCTTCTGGGTCCTGCTCACCGGCGAGGTCGCGATGGCGCAGACGATGCGCGGCGACGAGGTGGAGACCACCCGCACGTCCCAGCGCGGGGCCTACGGCGGCTCGATGCAGGCCTACATCCCGGGCGTCGACCAGACCTACATGCACACGCTGCGCGCCACGAAGGACGCGACGTTCCTCGCGCTGCCCGCCGCCGAGTGGGCCGACGCCCTGCGCACCTGGTTCCCGCTGCCGATCCACCTGCTCGAGGGGCTCGTCGTCGGCATGCGCCGCACGTCGACCATCCAGAGCGAGCGCGAGCGCCTGCTCGCCCTCGGGTCGCTGTCCGCGGGCCTGACCCACGAGCTGAACAACCCGGCGGCGGCCGCCCAGCGCGCCACCGAGTCGCTGCGCAGCCGCGTCGCCGGGATGCGGCACAAGCTCGGCCTGCTCGCCTGCGGCAAGCTCGACGGCCCGACCGTCGCGCAGCTCGTCGAGCTGCAGGAGGACGCGGTCAACCGGGCGGAGACCGCACCGGACCTCTCGGCCCTCGAGGCGTCCGACGCCGAGGACGAGCTCGGCGACTGGCTCGACGACCGCGGCGTCGGCGGCGCCTGGGACCTCGCGCCGGTGCTGGTGGCCGGCGGCCTCGACGCCGAGTGGCTGGACAAGGTCGAGCGCGCGGTGCCCGAGGGCTCGATCGAGGCGGCGGTGCGCTGGATCGCGTACGCCGTCGAGACCGAGACGCTCATGGGCGAGATCACCGACGCGACGAACCGGATCTCGAACCTCGTCGGCGCCGCGCGCCAGTACTCCCAGCTCGACCGCGCCCCGTTCCAGGAGATCGACCTGCGGGATCTGCTGAAGTCGACGCTGGTGATGATGAACCGCAAGCTCGAGGGCATCCAGCTGGTCAAGGAGCTCGACCCGGACCTGCCGAAGATCCCGGCGTACGCCGCCGAGCTCAACCAGGTGTGGACCAACATCATCGACAACGCCGTCGGGGCCATGCACGGCCACGGCGACGGCACCGGGACGCTGACGATCCGCACCCGCCGCGACGGCCCGCACGCGATCGTCGAGATCGGCGACACGGGGCCCGGCATCCCCGACGACGTGCGCCCACGCATCTTCGAGCCGTTCTTCACGACGAAGGACGTCGGCGAGGGCACGGGCCTGGGCCTGGACATCTCCTGGCGCATCGTCGTCAAGAAGCACCACGGCGACATCCGGGTGCACACCGGCCCGGGCGGCACCACGTTCGAGATCTGTCTCCCGCTCGAGGGCCCCGCGCGCGAGGACGAGGCCGTCGACGAGGCGGACGACGCCGTGTGACGTATGGATTAGTTACATAAGCTAAATACCGGGGCAGCCCTCCTCCGTCACCGACGACGAGGAGGTCGTGCCGATGTGTGGCATCGCGGGAGCCGTGGACCTGGCGCGGGGTGTGGATCGCGCCGAGGTCGCCCCGATGGTCGAGACGATGGCCTGCCGCGGCCCGGACGACGGGGGCCTCTGGCTCTCGCCGGCGAACGGGTCGGACGAGCGGTCCCACGCCGCGATGGGGCACCGGCGGCTGGCCGTCGTCGACGTGCCCGGCGGCACCCAGCCGATGACGCTCGAGCGCCACGGCGAGACCGTGCTGACGCTCGTGTTCTCGGGTGAGGTCTACAACTTCACGGAGCTGCGCCGCGAGCTCGAGGGCCGCGGCCACGCCTTCCGGACGGCCTCGGACACCGAGGTCGTGCTCGTGGGCTGGCTCGAGTGGGGCTCCGACGTCGTCGAGCGCCTCAACGGGATGTTCGCCTTCGCGATCTGGGACGACCGCAGCGAGGAGCTGTTCCTCGTCCGCGACCGCATGGGCGTCAAGCCGCTCTACTGGTACCCGACGCCCGACGGGGCGCTGTTCGGGTCGGAGCCGAAGGCGATCCTCGCCCACCCGCGCGCCGAGGCCGTGCTCGACCTCGACGGCCTGCGCGAGCTGCTCGCGCACGTCAAGACGCCCGGGCACGGGCTCTACCGCGGGATGTACGAGGTGCGGCCCGGCTCGTTCGTCCGCGTGCGGCGCGAGGGCACCGACGTGCACCGCTACTGGCAGCTCGAGGCGCTCGAGCACACCGACGACCGGGACACCACCGTCGGGCACGTGCGCGAGCTGCTCGACGACATCGTCGAGCGCCAGCTGATCTCGGACGTGCCGCTGTGCTCGCTGCTCTCCGGCGGCCTGGACTCGTCGGCGATCACCGCGCTGGCCGCCGAGAAGCTGCGGGCGCAGCACGCCGGCGCGGTGCGGTCGTTCTCGGTCGACTTCGTCGGCTACGAGGACGCGTTCACCGCCGACCCGATGCGCGACACCCCGGACGGTCCCTACGTCCGGGAGCTCGCCGAGTACGTGGCCGCCGACCACACGGCGATCACCCTCTCCAACGAGGACCTCACCGACCCGGACGCCCGGGCCGCGGTGCTCGCGGCGCGCGACGTGCCCGTGTCGATCGGGGACATGGACACCTCGCTCTACCTGCTGTTCAAGGCGATCCGCGGCCGCTCGACCGTCGCGCTCTCGGGCGAGTCGGCCGACGAGGTGTTCGGCGGCTACCGCTGGTTCCACGACGCCGACGCGGTGAACGCCGACACGTTCCCGTGGATGGCCGCGACGCGGATGGGCCCGCTCGACCACTCCACCGGCCACTTCGCGCCCGAGCTGCGGGACAGGCTCGACCTGGCCGGCTACGTCGACGCCTCGTACCGGGACGCGCTGGCCGAGGTCCCGCACGTCGACGGGGTGAGCGCGCAGGAGCGGCGGATGCGGGAGGTCTGCTACCTGCACCTGACGCGGTTCGTGCAGATCCTGCTCGACCGCAAGGACCGCATGAGCATGGCCAGCGGCCTCGAGGTGCGCGTGCCGTTCTGCGACCACCGCCTCGTGCAGTACGTCTTCAACACGCCGTGGGCGCTCAAGACGTTCGACGGGCGCGAGAAGAGCCTGCTGCGGGCCGCGACGCGCGACGTGCTGCCGTCGTCGATCGTCGACCGGGTCAAGAGCCCGTACCCGTCCACCCAGGACCCGGGCTACGAGAAGGCGCTGCGGGCGTCGGTCGCCGACCTGGTGGCCGACCGTGACGCCCCCGTCCGCGAGATCGTCGACCTCGACGCCCTGCGCGCCGCGATCGACGCCCCGCAGGACGGCCCGAGCATCGACACCGATCGCGCGCGGATGGAGTCGGTGCTGCAGATGGACGCCTGGATGCGGCGCTACCGCCCGAGCCTGCAGCTGTAGCGGGACCCGGCCGTGAGGGGCGTCCCCCGGTCACCGTGGGGCAGCACGGCGACCGGGGGACGCGAGACCCCGTGCGGCCGGGCGCGGTCGGTCGCACGGGGGACCGGGTCGTCCCGCGGGACGGCTCGGTGGTCGGCGGGTGACGTCGACGACCCCGTCCGTCCGGGGCGACCGACGACCGTGACGGCCGCGCGGCGACTCCGGCGCGAACGACGGCGACAACGGCATCAGTCCAACGAACGAACTCGTCCGACCGATACGCACTCTCGTTGTCGTGCCCCGGATTCGCGCCGGGCGGTCGTCCGGTTCACCAGTGCGGGTGACGACAAGGATGTGACGTCGGTCTCCTCTATCTCGCCCGTGGCCCCCGTCCCGTGTCCCGTCGGCCCGCCGAGGGGTCCCGGGCGGTGGGACACTGGAGGACGTGCAGACCGCCCAGGGCCGCAGCGGAGCGGAGCTCGACCCACCTACGGACCCCGTCGGCGTGCCGG
The DNA here is from genome assembly GCF_054796175.1 of Actinomycetospora sp. C-140. Lineage (NCBI taxonomy): Bacteria > Bacillati > Actinomycetota > Actinomycetes > Pseudonocardiales > Pseudonocardiaceae > Actinomycetospora > Actinomycetospora sp. C-140. Next base: position 15,557 of record NZ_JBTWNF010000016.1, read on the forward strand.
TGGTCGGACGTGACCGTACCGATGATGCGGGCTCGGACGACAGGTCCACGGCGCAGTCGTCTCGCGGAGAGACGTCTCCGGGGCAGGCGTCTCCGGACGAGTCGTCTCCGGGTCGGTCGCGGCGGGAACCGGTCGGTGCGGGGCTCGTCGGCCTCGTCGACGACGCCGACAAGCGGGCCCGGCTGCGGCGCATGAAGGCCGTCGCGCTGTCGTTCCTGCTCGGCGCGGCCGTCGTGTGGGTGGTCTTCCTGTTGTGGGAGCGCAACGGGGGGCCGGCGTTCACGGGCTACGTCCGCGCCGCGGCCGAGGCCGGGATGGTCGGCGGTCTCGCCGACTGGTTCGCCGTCACCGCGCTCTTCCGGCACCCGCTGGGCATCAAGATCCCGCACACGGCGCTGATCCCGCGCAAGAAGGACCAGCTCGGGGCGAGCCTGTCCGGGTTCGTCGGCGAGAACTTCCTGGCGCCGACCGTGGTGGGCGAGAAGCTGCGCGCCGCGCAGATCTCGGCGCGGCTCGGCGGCTGGCTCGCCGCCCCGGGCAACGCCGAGCGGGTCACCGCCGAGCTCGCGACCGTCGTGCGCGGCGCGGTCACGGTGCTGCGCGACGACGAGATCCAGGCCGTGGTCGACCAGGCCGTCACCCGCCGGGTCGTCGCGCAGCCCTGGGGGCCGCCGCTGGGGCGCCTGCTGGCCGGCGTGCTGGCGGACGGGTCGCACCGGCGCCTCGTCGACCTCGTGTGCGACCGCGCCTACGACTGGGTGCGCACCAACCACGAGACCGTCATGGCGCTGGTGAGCAAGCAGGCGCCGAGCTGGTCGCCCCGGTTCGTGGACGGCATCATCGCCGACCGCGTCTACGCCGAGGCGCTGTCCTTCGCCTGGGCGGTGAAGTCCGACCAGGACCACCCCCTGCGCAAGGCCATCGACCGGTTCCTCGTGTCCTTCGCCGCCGACCTGCAGGACGACCCGGACACCCTCGAGCGGGTGGAGGACATCAAGCGCCAGCTGCTCGAGCACCCGGACGTCCAGGCGCTCATCTCGCGGGCCTGGGCCACCGGCAAGGCGATGCTCCTCGACGCGGCCGAGGACCCGTCCTCGCAGCTGCGCCTGCGGGTCACCGACGGCATCGCCCGCTTCGGCGAGCGCCTCGACGGGGACGCCGAGCTCCGCGACAAGATCGACGGCTGGATCGTCGACGCCGCCGGCTACGTCGTCGGCCGGTACTCCCGCGAGATCTCCACGCTGATCTCCGACACCGTCGCGCGCTGGGACGGCCCCGAGACCTCCCGCAAGATCGAGCTGCAGGTCGGCCGCGACCTCCAGTTCATCCGCATCAACGGCACGATGGTCGGCGCGCTCGCGGGCCTGGTGATCTACACGGTCGGCGAGCTCCTGGTCTAGGCCCAGAGCACGGCGCCGAGGGCGAGGCCGAGCCCCGCGGCGCCGAGGCCGGCGAGGGTCGAGGCGACCGCGTTCATGACGCTCGTGGTGTACGCGCGCTCGTCGGCGAGGCGGACCGTCTCGTAGGCCAGCGTCGACCAGGTCGACAGGCTGCCGCAGAACCCGATGCCCACGGCGGCCACCGCGACGTGCGGGGCGGGACCGCCGAGCACCAGGCCGAGCACGAACGACGCGGTCATGTTCACGGCGAACGTGCCCCACGGGAAGCCGGTGCCGTGGGTCGACTGGAGCCACCGGTCGGTGAGGTAGCGGGTCGGCGCCCCGAGCGCGGCGCCGAGGGCGACCAGGAGCGCGGTCACCGGAGACCTCCCCGCACGCCCGCGACCCGGCGGCTGACCGCCATGGCCAGGGCCGCCGCGCCGACCGCGGCGAGGACGGTGCCCGCCAGGTAGGCCAGGGCCGTCGCGCGGTGGCCGCCGGCGAGCAGGGTCTGGGTGTCGACCGCGAACGTGGAGAACGTCGTGAACCCGCCGAGGACGCCCGTCCCGAGGAAGGGCCGCACGAGCGGGTGGGCGTCGCGCACCTCGGTGACCACGACGACGAGCACGCCCATGAGCAGGCTGCCCAGCACGTTGATGCCGAACGTGCCCCACGGGAACCCGCCCGACGGAGTCGGCAGCCCCAGTCCGACCGCCCAGCGGGCGAGCGAGCCCACCACGCCGCCGAGGGCCACCACCGCCACGGCGGCGCGCTGCCCGCGCAGGACCGGGGCTCCGGGGGGACGTCCGGCGATGACGTCCTCGGCGTCGGGGTCCGGGCTGGTCATGTGTGTCCTCCCTGGGCGCGCGTCACTGCCGCTCCAGGGACCGTTGGCGCACGTCGCGCGGTTGTCGGCGGGCCCCACCGCCATCGGTGCCGGAGCCTAGCCGGTACCCCGTCCGTGTGTGCGACAGCCCACGTGACCAGCGCAAGCAGAGCGCTTGCACCAGCTAGCACTCGTGTTAGCGTGGGTGTCAGCGAGTTCGGGAGGAGGTGGTCCGGATGCCCAGCACGGACGGGGTCGAGAAGATCGGCCAGGCCGTCGAGGACATCGGGGCCTACATCCGCCGGCAGCGCGAGGGCGCGGAGGTCTCCCTCCGCCAGCTCGCCAAGGTCGCGGGCATCAGCAACCCCTACCTGAGCCAGATCGAGCGAGGGCTGCGGAAGCCCTCCGCCGAGATCCTGGCCCAGATCGCGACCGGCCTGCGGATCTCCGCCGAGGCGCTGTACGTCCGTGCCGGCATTCTCGAGCCCCGGGAGCACTCGCCGGTGCTGGACGCCGTGGCCGCGGATCCGGACCTGTCGGAGCGCCAGAAGCAGGTGCTCACCGACATCTACGAGTCCTTCCGCCGCGGCAACGCCGCCGACGAGGCCACCGGGAGCAGCGACGCGACCGGGACCGAGGACATCGGGACCGTGCTCGAGGAGGCGGTCGGCGCTGCCGCCGACCCCGCCGTCGACACCCCGGTCCAGCGGTCGTCCTGACCGACGTCACGCATCTACCGCCAAGACCCACGCACCAGGAGTGAGGAACAACCATGGCTGTCACGTTCCCGACCAAGTTCGACGTCCGCGAGGCCCGCGACCAGGCCAACAAGGTCGTCTCCGACGCCATCGACCCGCTGCGGTCGCCGGCTCTGGCCGTGCTCGGCCTGGGCGACGTGGCCGTCGCGACCGCGCGTGAGGCCGTCGGCCGCGTGCAGGCCGGCGCCACCGAGGTGCAGGCCCGCGTCGAGGACCTCCCGGCCGAGCTGCAGGAGCTGCGCACCAAGCTCACGACGGAGGACTTCCGTCGCCTGGTCGACAGCTACCTGGCCGCCGTCCGCAGCGTCTACGCCGACCTGATCAAGCGCGGCGAGGGCGCCTACAAGGACATCACCGCCCAGCCGCAGGTCAAGCAGGCGCTGGCCACGGTCGACCAGGTGCAGAAGGACGTCGAGAAGAACCTCGAGGACACCGTCGAGGGCGTCCGCGTCCGCGGTGAGAGCGCCCTCGCCGAGGTCACCAAGCAGACCCGCTCGGTCGGCGAGCGCGCCGCCCGCGCCACCCAGCGCTTCAGCGCGCAGGCCGCCGAGGCCGTGTCCGAGGCGGGCTCGGAGCTCTCCGAGGAGATCAAGGAGGCCGGCGACGAGGTGGCGTCCGAGACGCGCAGCACCACGCGTAAGGCCGCGGCGCGCACCGCGCCGAAGAAGCAGGGCCCGAAGAACGCCCCCAAGTCGGCGGCCACCGCGACCGCCGCCAAGCGGGCGCCGAAGGCCTGATCCCTCGTCACCCCGCGGGGTGATGCCACACCGCCGAACGGCCCCGGGATGCTCCCCGTCCCGGGGCCGTCGTGTGCGCTCGGGACCCTGCGTGCCTGTCGCGGCTTCTCGCGGTGCACGTACTCTGACCGTGTGTCGGTGCTCTACAACCTCGACTTCTATGTGCTGAGCCTGTTGTGGCTGCTCGGGATCCCGGTGGGTCTGTACGCCTTCGTCCACGCCCTGATGCAGCGCTCCGACGCGTTCACGGCCGCCGACAAGCTGACCAAGCCGGTCTGGTGCGCCATCACCGGCGTCGGCCTCGCGATCCTCGCGATCTCCACCAGCGGGCCGTACAGCTTCCTGTGGCTCATCGGCATGATCGCCGTGCTGATCTACATCGTGGACGTGCGCCCGCGGGTCGTCGAGATCCAGCAGGGCCCTCGTTGGTGAGCCTGACCGACGAGGCCCGCGCCGTCGCCGGCACGCTCGAGCCGGAGCCCGCCCTCGAGCGGACCGATCTGCTCGCCGAACCGGTCGTCGCCGCGCTGCGGGCCCTACCAGCGGACGTCGCAGCCACCTGTCTGGTCGCGGCGATCGATCCGGACCTCGCCGACACCGCCGCCTTCTGCGAGGCGTACGGCTCGCCGCTCGACGCCTCGGCCAACTGCGTCGTCGTCGCCGGGTCGCGCTCCGGGGAGCGCCGCTACGCCGGCTGCGTCGTGCTGGCGACCACCCGCGCCGACGTCAACGGCGCGGTCCGCCGGCGTCTCGACGTGCGCAAGGCGTCGTTCGCGCCGATGGACGAGGCCGTGGCGCTCACTGGCATGGCCTACGGCGGCATCACGTCGTTCGGCCTGCCCGCCGGCTGGCCGCTGCTCGTCGACCCGGCCGTGCTCGCCGCGCCCGCGGTGATCGTGGGCAGCGGCATCCGCGGCAGCAAGCTGCTCGTGCCCGGCGAGGTCCTGGGCGCGGTCCCGGGCGCCGAGTCCCTCGACGGGTTGGGGCGCTAGCTAGCGTCCGCCCTCGACGCGGGCGTTCCACAGCGCGGTGATCCGGGCCCCCGGGGTGCTGTAGACCGGGTTGGCGGCCGTCGTCGGGAAGGTCAGGTTCGAGCCGGGGTCCGAGCGGAACGGGTGCCGGGCGACCTCGGCGTCGTTGAGGGTCACCACGATCGTGCCGCTGGTCCCGATCGTCCCGGAGTTGACCAGCCGCACGGTCACCGTGCACGTGGGGCTGTTGCACACCTCGCCGCTGCCCTCGACGGAGATCGCGAGCTGCGGGCGCTCGGTGAGGGCGGTGAACCAGCTCTTCATCGTGGGCAGCTGCGCGACGAGGCCGGGCACCGTCCCGAGGACCTGCGGGTCCGCGCGGGCGACGGTCGCCGGCCCGGCGCGGCCCGTGCCGAAGCCGGGCAGGTCCATGGCGACCAGCGCCGGTGGGTCGTCGTCGCGCACCGTCAGCCGGGTCTCGTCGGCGGCTCCGGAGGTGAACACCCGGGCCTCCTGACCGTCGACGACCACCGCGTCCTGCTCCCGCAGCCCGGCCGGGGACAGGCGCCCCGCGAGCTCACCCGGTGACAAGCCCCAGGTCGCGAGACCGTCGGGCAGCGCCGACCGCGCGTCGGTGAGCCAGACTCCGGCGAGCCGCTCGACCAGCTCCGGTCGAGAGGCCGCCGCGGAGCGCTGCCACCACGCCTGGTCGCCCCGGATCGCCTGCTCGGTGCCGGACAGCACGAAGTCGGCGCGCCCGCCGCCGTCGCGGGTCAGGATGCCCGTCGCGTTGCCGGACCGGTCGACCGTCATCGTGAGGGCGGCCTGCCCGCCCGCCCGGTCGGCGACGCGCCCGGAGTAGGCCACGCCCTCCCAGCCCCCCATGTCGGCGGAGACCGCCTCGACCGTCGCCGCGGGCGAGCTCGGCCGCGTCACCAGCACGACCGTCGCGACGAGCAGGACCAGGACGACGGCCGCCGCGACCCCGATCCAGAGGACGCGCCGGTACGGGCGCCCGCTCGGGGGCGCGCCGGGTGCGCCGGGTGGTGGCGGGCCCCAGAACGGTCCGGTGGGGCCGGGGCCGTACCCGCCGTACTGGCCGTATGCCCCGGGTGCCCCGGCGAACGGGCCGGTGGGCGGACCCCACGGGCCGGTCCCGCCGGTGGCCGGTGGCGTCCCGAAGGCAGGTGCGGCCGCGGCGCCCGGGGGGACGGGCGGCATCGGTCCGGTCCCCGGCCCCTGGTACGGCGCCGGCCCCCACGGGGCGGCCGGGGTCGGCGGCGCGGCCGGGCCCGCCGTCCCGGGCTGCCACGGCGCGGCCGCCGTTCGAGGGACGTCGTAGCGCTGGGTGCCGCCCTCGGTGGGCGTCGCGGTGGTGACGGTGGTGGTTGCGGCGCCGGCCGTCGGGTGGACGGCCGTCGCACCGGCGTCGACGCCGTCGGACGCGGTCGGGGTGGTGCCGCTCTCCGCGGGAGATGCTTCGGTTTCCGAAGCATCTCCAGCGGCAGGCGTGCCCGTGTCCGGGGCGGCGGGCGAGGTGTCGCCGTCGGCTCGGGATGCTTCGGTTCCCGAAGCATCGGTGGCGGGTGAGCCGGTCGGCCCGGCGGCCGGCGTCGGGGCGTCGTCAGTGCCCCCGGACGACCGGGTGGGGTGCACGGCGGTGGGGGTGGCGTCCGGCTCCCCGGGGGCGGGGTCCGGGCGGGTCTCGTCGTCCTCGGGCGCCATCGCGCGACCTCCCCCACGCCGCGCCCGGAGGGCGCATGATCGACACGGGCACCGTAACCCGTTCGTGGGTCACGGAGGGGACGTTCAGCGCAGGGAATCGATGCGGCGTCCGCGGGGTTGTGAGCGATACAATTGAAGCTTCAACGAGTCGAGGAGTGGACGATGCCCGCACTCACGGTCGCCGACCTCACCGTCCTGCCGCGCATCCCCGAGCCCGGGGGTCCCGGCGTCGCCGTCACCGAGCGGAGCGTGCGGTCGGTGACCACCGCGCCGCAGGGCTACGAGGGCGAGGGCTTCCCGGTCCGGCGCGCGTTCGCGGGCGTCGACCTGTCCCTGCTCGACCCGTTCATCCACATGGACCAGATGGGCGAGGTCGAGTACGCGCCGGGGGAGCCGAAGGGCACGGCGTGGCACCCGCACCGCGGCTTCGAGACCGTCACCTACATCATCGACGGCACGTTCGAGCACGCCGACAACCACGGCGGCGGCGGGATGATCACCAATGGCGACACCCAGTGGATGACCGCCGGCGGCGGGGTGCTGCACATCGAGCGCCCGCCGGAGGCCCTCGTCGCGTCGGGCGGGCTGTTCCACGGGCTGCAGCTGTGGGTCAACCTGCCGCGCGCGCAGAAGTGGGCCCAGCCGCGGTACCAGGACCTGCGCTCGGGCGAGGCGGCCCTGCTGAGCTCCGCCGACGCCGGGACCCTGGTGCGGGTCATCGCGGGCGACGTCGCGGGGCACGCCGGCCCCGGCTCGACCTACACCCCGATGACGATGGCGCACGCGTCGCTCGAGCCCGGCGCCCAGCTGCACCTGCCCTGGGACGTCGAGCAGAACGCGCTGGCCTACGTCCTCTCCGGGGACGGCACCGCGGGCGCCGAGCGCCGCCCGATCCGGACCGGGCAGCTGGTGGTCTTCGGTCCCGGCGAGTCGCTGCGCGTCGCGGCCGACGCCGGCCAGGAGGGCCGGCACCCCAAGCTCGAGGTGGTCCTGCTGGGCGGGCGCCCGATCCGCGAGCCGGTCGCGTGGGGCGGCCCGTTCGTGATGAACACCAAGGAGGAGGTCCACGACGCCTTCCGCGACTTCCAGGCCGGGCGCCTGGGCGCGGTCCCGGCGGAGCGGGTCCCGCACGCGGGGGCGTCGAACGGCGTGACGACGGGCTAGCGACCGTCGCCGAGGCGGCGGCGGGTGAACTCGTCCTCGGCGTCGAGCAGGTTGCCGACCTGCTCGACGACGACGCCCTCGATCTTGCTGCCGACCATCGGCACGTTCACCGCGGCCTGCCCGTCGATCTCGGTGACCGACCCGTCGCCGTCGTCGGCGAGCCGCTGGGTGCCGGTGAGCGTCCCGGGCAGGCCGCGCACCGTCACCTCGAACGTGCCGTCGTAGCCGCCCCCGTCCCGCGGCGTCCAGGTCTCGACGCGGTCGAGCACCAGGTCGTCACCGGTGAAGCGGCGCACGACGGACGGCAGGAACTCGACGGGCACCGAGTGGCGCAGGCGCAGGCGGGCGCCCGCGCCGTCGACCGAGTGCTCGAGCAGGGCCGGGTCGTTGCCGCCCAGCTCCTTGAGGCGCGCGCGCAGGTGGTCGTCGTCGACGAGCACCGCGTAGACGTCGTCGGCGGGCGCGTCCCAGGTGGCGCGGTGGGCGATGCGGCGGGGCACGGGCGGCAGGTTACCGTCGCGTGTCGTGGCACCCGGGACGACCGCAGGGACACCGACCACCGGCACCGCCGGTCGGGACGGCGACCCCGCAGCACTGCTGGCGCCCCACACCACGCTCGGGCTCGGCGGCCCGGCGCGGCGCCTGGTCCGGGCGTCGACAGCCGACGCGGTGGTCGAGTGCGCCCGCACGGCCGACGAGGCCGGCGAGCCGCTGCTGCTGGTCGGCGGGGGCTCGAACCTCGTCGTGGGCGACGCCGGCTTCCCGGGCACCGCGCTGGTGATCGACAACCGGGGTCACCGCGAGGTCGCGCGCGACGCGGAGTCGGTCGTCGTGCACGTCGAGGCCGGCCACGACTGGGACGCCCTCGTCGCCGAGACCGTCGCGGACGGGCTCGGCGGGCTCGAGTGCCTGTCGGGCATCCCGGGGCGGACCGGGGCCACGCCGGTGCAGAACGTCGGCGCGTACGGCGTGGAGGTCGCCGACGTGCTCGTCGACGTCGACCTCTACGCCCGGCGCACCGGCCGCCGCGCGACGGTGCCCGCCGCCGACCTCGACCTCGGGTACCGCACGAGCCGGCTCAAGGGCGACCGCAACGTCGACGGCGAGGTCGTGCTCGGCGTGCGCTTCCGCCTGAGCACCGACGGGCTCTCCGCCCCCGTGCGCTACGCCGAGCTGGCGCGGGCCCTCGACGTCGCGCCGGGCACCCGGGTGCCGGTCGCCGCGGCCCGCGAGGCCGTGCTCGCGCTGCGCCGCGGCAAGGGCATGGTCCTCGACCCGCAGGACGCCGACAGCCGCAGCGCCGGGTCGTTCTTCACCAACCCGGTCGTGGACCCCGACACCGCGGCGGAGATCGCGGCGCGCGCCGAGACGATGGGCGTGCCGCCGATCACCGCCTGGCCCCAGCCCGACGGCCGGGTGAAGCTCTCGGCGGCCGCGCTCATCGAGCGCTCCGGCATCCCGCGCGGCCACCCGGGCGAGCACGCCCCGGCGCGCGTCTCCACCAAGCACACGCTCGCGCTGACCCACCGCGGCGGCGGCACCACCGACGACCTGCTCGCCCTCGCCCGCGACGTCCGCGACCACGTCGAGGCCGCGTTCGGCCTCCGCCTCGAGCCCGAGCCCGTGCTCGTCTCCTGCGCCCTCTGACCCTCCGGCGAGACTCGGCTCACGATCACTGGGCCACCCGTGTGAGCGCCTCCGGCACCTGACAACCGTCCCGGGACGAGCCGCGTCCTGCGGTTCGGGATCGATCAGGAAGGGGCTTCTCGGGTGCGGTGTCGTGTTCAGGGTGTGCTGGGCGTGGTGGTGGCGCTGGTCGCCGTCGCCGGAGTCGTCGTGGGCTGCGCGTCCGCGGGTGCGGCACCCCGGCTGGACGGGACCTCGTCGCCGGGGCAGGCGTCGTTCTCCGAGTCGTCCGACGGTCCCCCGGCCGTGACGACGACCGCCGTCCCCGGTCGGGCCGACGTCGACCCCGGCGGCGAGATCAGCGTCTCCGCCCCGGACGGCGCCCTGCGCGACGTGGCACTGACCGGCGACGACGGCCACGTCGTCGCCGGCGCGGTCTCCCCCGACGGGCACCGCTGGGCCGCGACCGAGGCGCTCGGCTACGGCAAGCGCTACACCTGGACCGGCTCGGCGGTCGGCGCGGACGGTGCCGCGACCCCGGTGGCGGGCGCGTTCACCACGGTGAGCCCGGATCGCGTCGTGCGCGCGCAGTTCGCCCAGCCCGACGACGCCACGGTGGGCGTCGCCGCGCCGATCGTCGTCCAGTTCGACGGCCCGGTGACGGACAAGGCCGCGGCCGAGCGCGCGCTGAGCATCCGGACCAGCGTCCCGACCGAGGGATCGTGGGCCTGGCTCCCCGACGACGCCCAGGGCTCGCGTGTGCACTGGCGCCCGAAGGCCTACTGGCAGCCGGGCACCGTCGTCGACGTCGCCGCGAACCTCTACGGCGTGGACCTCGGCGACGGCGCCTACGGCCGCGAGGACCTCACGAGCCACCTGACGGTCGGGCGCTCCCAGATCGTGCGGGCGGACGTCACGAGCCACCGGATGGTCGTGGTCCGCGACGGTCAGCAGGTGATGGACGTGCCGGCGAGCTACGGCCTCGGCAGCGACCCGAACCGCATCACGCGCTCGGGGACCCACGTCGTCACCGAGAAGTTCGACAACAAGCGCATGACCAGTGCGCAGTACGGCTACGACCTCGTCGAGCACTGGGCCGTGCGGATGAGCAACAACGGCGAGTTCATCCACGCCAACCCGGCGTCGGCGTCCGCGCAGGGCTCGAGCAACGTCACCCACGGCTGCGTCAACCTGTCGACCGCCGACGCCCGGGCCTACTACGACACCGCGCTCTACGGCGACCCGGTCGAGGTCACGAACTCGCCGGTCGCGCTGTCCGCGTCCGACGGCGACGTCTACGACTGGGCGCTCGACTGGGACACGTGGCGGGGGATGTCGGCGCTGTCCTGAGCCCAGCGGCCGTCGGGGTCCCCTGACACGATGGGGTCGTCGGGGGAACACGAGGGGTCGGGGGATGCATGGGTCGGGCCCTGCGGGTCGCACTCGCCGCGCTGAGCGGGCTGCTGCTGGTGCTGCTGGCCGCGTGCGGCTCCGGTGGCCCGGCCGCGCCCGGCGCCGCCCCGGGCCCGTCGACGACGCCCGCCCCGCCGCCGGTGAACGTCGCGGTGCAACCCGCCGCGAACGCCACCGACGTGGCGCCGCGGGCGCCCGTCGGGGCCACCACCACCGACGGCACGTTCACCGACGTCACGCTCACCGCGTCGTCGGGCGGGCCGGTCGCCGGCACGCTCTCGCCCGACCGGAAGCACTGGGCGCCGAACGGCCCGCTCGCGTACGGCACCACCTACACCTGGGGCGGCACGGCCACGGCGCCGGGCGGGCGGACCTCACCGGTCACCGGGTCGTTCACCACGGTCGGGCCGGAGCAGACCGTGCGGGCGACGATCAACCCCGGCGACGACCGCGAGGTCGGGGTCGCGGCGCCGATCACCATCCAGTTCGCGGCGCCGGTCGCCGACAAGGCCGCCGCCGAGCGGGCACTGCACGTGCGCACCTCGGTGCCCACGGAGGGCTCGTGGGCCTGGCTGCCCGACCAGGACGGCGGCTCGCGCGTCCACTGGCGGCCCAAGGACTACTGGCGGGCCGGTACGCAGGTCGACGTCCGCGCCGACCTGCTCGGCGTCGACCTCGGCGGCGGCGCGTACGGGCGCGAGGACCTCACCACCTCGTTCCGCATCGGGCGCTCGCAGATCGTGCGGGCCGACGTGAACAGCTTCCGCATGGTCGTGATCCGCGACGGCCAGCAGGTCATGGACGTGCCGGCGAGCTACGGCCTGGACTCCGACCCGAACCGCACGACCCGCTCGGGGATCCACGTGGTCACCGAGAAGTTCGACAACAAGCGGATGGTCAGCGCGCAGTACGGCTACGACCTCATCGAGCACTGGGCGGTGCGGATGAGCAACAACGGCGAGTTCATCCACGCGAACCCCGCCTCGTCCGGCGCGCAGGGCTCCAGCAACGTCACCCACGGCTGCGTCAACCTCTCCACCCCCGACGCGATCGCCTACTACGACTCCGCGATCTACGGCGATCCCGTCGAGGTCACGGGCTCCGGGGTGGACCTGTCGCCCTCCGACGGCGACATCTACGACTGGGCCATCCCCTGGGACCAGTGGCAGGGGATGTCGGCACTCTGAGGACGGCGGGTCCTCACGCCGTGACGGCCCGGCCGAGCGCGCGGGCCACGGCGCCCACGGCGGGGTCGGGGGCCCCGGTCACGCGGCCGTCCTCCGGCCGCTGCGCGAGCAGCAGACGGCGGGTCTCGCGCGGCTCGCCGCGGAAGGCCAGCACCCGGACGTCGACGCGCACGTCGGTCAGCACGGCCGCGGGCACGGTCGTCACGGCGAGCCCGGCCTCCACGAGACGGAGCTTCGCCAGCCAGTCGCGCACGACGTAGCGCACGTCCGCGCGCTCCCGCAGGCCCGGCCACACGCCGAGCAGGGAGTCGCCGGCGTCCGACCGGCTCGCGACCCAGACCTGGTGTTCCAGCTCGGCCACCTCGACCGCGCCACGCCCCGCGAGCGGGTGATCGGGCCCCACCGCGACGCGCAGGTCCCGCTCCTCGAGGCGGGTCAGCCGCAGGGGCGGGCTCTCGGCGTCGGGCGGGCGGAACGGGGGCGCCTGGGCGATCAGGGCGAGATCGAGGGTCCCCGCGCGGACGGCCCGGACCAGGGCGGGCGTGGTGCCCTCGCGCACGCTGACCTCGATCCCCGCGGGCAGGCTCGCGAGGGCGGCGGGGACGACGCCGGCGAGCGCCGCGGGGAAGGCCCCGAGCCGCACCGGGCCGCTCGAGGAGGACGGGTCGGCGAGCTCCGCCGCGGCCTCGTCGATCTCGTCGAGCACCCGGACCGCGCGGCGCAGGAGCATCCGGCCGGCCGCGGTGAGCAGCACACCGTGGCGGCGGCGCTCGACCAGCGCGTGCCCGGCGGCCGCCTCGAGGGCCGCCATCTGCCGGGACACCGCCGACTGCGTGTAGCCGAGGCTCGCGCCGGCCGCGGTCAGCGAGCCCGTCGCCGCCACCGCGCGCAGGACCCGGAACCCCGTCGGCGTCAGCTCGGCCATGCTCGACGAGCATGCCAGCACTGCCGGATCGTCGCTTCTCGCATGGGTCGGCCGGGCCTAGCGTCGCATCGTGACCACCCCACGCACCGCCCTCGTCACGGGCGCCACCCAGAACCTCGGCCTCGCCCTCGCCGCCGGTCTCGCCGCTCGGCTCGGGGCGTCGGACCGCGTGCTGCTCACCGGACGTGACGCCGGGCGCGTCGAGGCCGCCGTGGCGGCGCTGCCGGCCGGGCGGGCCCCGGTCGAGGGCCGGGTCCTCGACGTCCGCGACCCCGCCGCGATCGCCGATCTCGCCGACGAGCTGGGCGCCGTCGACATCGTCTTCTCCAACGCGACGTCCCGCATGAGCCCCGAGCAGGACCCCGCCGAGGAGGTCGACGCCGTCGTCGAGACGAACAACCTCGCGACGAGCCGGATGCTGCGGGCGTTCGGTCCGCGCCTGCGGCCGGGTGGGCGTCTGGTCGTCGTGGCGAGCGCGCTCGGCACGCTCGACAAGCTGGACCCCCGTGTGCGGGACCGCTTCGCGGCCGCGGCCCGCGGGTCGCTCGAGGACGTCGACGCCCTCGTCGAGGACTGGCGGGCCGCCGTCCACGCGGGCCGGGCGCTCGACGAGGGGTTCGGCACCTGGCTCAACATCCCGTCCAAGGTCGCTCAGGTGGCGGCCGTGCGCGCCGTCGCGTCCGCGCGGCGGGCCGAGGACCTCCGCGCGGGCCGTCTGGTCGTGGCCGTGTGTCCGGGACTGATCGACACCGCGGCCTCGCGGCCGTGGTTCGCCGACATGAGCCAGGCGCAGACGCCGGAGCAGGCCGCGGCCCGGCCGCTGGACCTGGTGCTCGGGGAGGCCATGGAGCCCTTCTACGGCGAGCTCGTCCAGTTCGGCCGGGTGCTGCCGTGGGAGACCGGGGTCCCGGTGCCCCACCGGGCGGTGTCGTAGGAGCGGCTCACGGCTCCCGGTGGAAGCGCATGCCCGTGGCCTGCGCGCGAGGCTTGAGGACGATGGTGTCGAGGTTGACGTGCGAGGGCCTGCTCATCGCGAACGCCACCACCTCGGCGACGTCGCCGGCCGTCAGCGGCTCGATGCCCTGGTAGACCTTGGCCGCGCGCTCCTCGTCGCCGCCGAAGCGCACCAGCGAGAACTCGGTCTCCACCGCGCCCGGCGCGATCTCGGTGACGCGCACCGGCTGCCCGAGCAGCTCGCCACGCAGCGTGCGGTGCAGGGCGCCCTCGGCGTGCTTGGCCGCGGTGTAGCCCGAGCCGCCGTCGTAGACCTCGAGCCCGGCGATCGAGGTGATCGTCACGACGTGCCCGTCGCCCGAGTCGATCAGCATGGGCAGGAGGGCCTTCGTCACGCGCAGGGTGCCGAGGACGTTCGACTCCCACATCCAGCGCCACTTCTCCTCGTCGGCCTCCATGACGGTCTCGGTGCCCTTGGCGCCACCGGCGTTGTTGACCAGGCCCCGCAGCGGCTGCCCGCCGCGCACCAGGTCGCCGACCCCGGCGACGAACGCCGTGACGGAGTCCGGATCGGTGACGTCGAGCGTCAGCGCGGTCCCGCCGACCTCGGCGGCGACCTCCTCCAGGCGCTCCGCGCGGCGCGCACCGAGGACGGGGTGCCAGCCGTCGGCGGCGAGGGCGCGCGCGGACGCGGCGCCGATGCCCGAACTGGCACCGGTGACGACGACGAGGGGGCGGTCGGTACCGGGCTGCGGCTCGCTCACACCGCGGCACCCTAGGGCCCGGTCGTCGATGTTCGCCCGGGCCTCACGGCCGCCGCGCACCTAAGGTGGCGGTGTGACCCCGGCGGCGACGACGGCGACGGCAACTGCGGCCACCCGTTCCCGGGGCCCCGAACCCGTCATCCGCCCGCATCCCGGGCAGCTCCGCCGCGTCGCGGTCATCTCCCTGCACACTTCGCCCCTGGCCCAGCCCGGCACCGGCGACGCCGGCGGGATGAACGTGTACGTGGTCGAGACCGCGCGGCGCATGGCCCAGCGCGGGGTGCAGGTCGAGATCTTCACGCGCGCGACGTCGTCGGACCTGCCGCCGGTCGCCGAGCTGGCCCCCGGCGTGCTCGTCCGGCACGTCACCGCCGGCCCCTACGGCGGCCTCGGCAAGGAGGACCTCCCGAGCCAGCTGTGCGCGTTCACGGCCGGGGTGCTGCGCGACGAGGCCCGGCACGAGCCGGGGTGGTACGACGTCGTGCACAGCCACTACTGGCTCTCCGGCCAGGTGGGCTGGCTGGTCCGCGACCGCTGGGGCGTGCCGCTGGTGCACACCGCGCACACGCTGGCGAAGGTCAAGAACGCGTCGCTCGCCGAGGGCGACCGCCCGGAACCCCTGGGTCGGGTGGTGGGCGAGGAGCAGGTGGCCGCGGTCGCCGACCGGCTCGTCACCTCCACCCAGGCCGAGGCCGACGACCTCGTCGGCGCCTACGGGGCCGACCCCGAGCGCATCCGGACGATCGCCCCGGGGGTCGACCTGCGGACCTTCACGCCGTCGCGCGACCGGGACGCCGCCCGCGCCGCCCTCGGGATCGCGCCGGACGCGGTGACGCTGGCGTTCGTCGGCCGCATCCAGCCGCTCAAGGCCCCGGACGTGCTGCTGCGCGCCGCCGCCACGATGGTCGCGCGCCGCCCGGAGCTGCGGGCACGGCTCGCCGTCCTGGTCGTGGGCGGCCCATCGGGCAGCGGGCTGGCCGCGCCGGAGTCGCTCGTGTCGCTGGCGCGGGAGCTGGGTATCGCCGATCTCGTGCGTTTCCTGCCGCCGCGTGCCGGCGACGAGCTCGCGGAGGTCTACCGGGCCGCCGACGTCGTCGCCGTCCCCAGCCACTCCGAGTCCTTCGGTCTCGTCGCCCTCGAGGCCCAGGCCTGCGGTACGCCCGTGGTGGCCGCCGCCGTGGGCGGGCTGCCCACGGCGGTCGCCCACGAGCGGTCGGGCCTGCTCGTCGACGACCACGACCCGGCGCACTGGGCCGACGCGCTCGCCCGCGTGGGCCTCGACCAGGCCGAGCGCCAGCGGTTCGCGGCGGGCGCCGTCGAGCACGCGACGATGTTCTCCTGGGAGCGCACCGCCGACGCGCTGCTGGCCACGTACGCCGAGGCCGCGCGCTCGCTGGCCCGCGCCCGCGCGGCGGAGGTGGCGGTGTGAGCCGGGACGCGGAGCGGAGCGGCGCCGGAGCTGTGTCGCAGCCCGACCTCGACGAGCTCGAGAAGGTCCTGGTCGCCGCGCTGGACGAGCGCGAGCTGACCTACCTCCGGCGCGGGCCGGGACGGCTCTTCGTCACCCTGCCCGGCACGAAGAAGCTCGCGACGCACTGCTGGCTGGTGCTCACGCCGCACGCGCTGCTCGTCGAGGCGTTCGTCTGCCGGCACGCGGACGAGAACCTCGCGGAGGTCTACCGCTTCCTGCTGCAGCGCAACGCCCGGCTCTACGGCGTCCACTACACGCTCGACCGTGCGGGGGACATCCACCTCGTCGGGCGGGTACCGCTCGTGGCCGTCGTGGACGACGAGATCGACAAGATCCTCGGGCAGGTGCTCGAGGCGGCCGACGGCGACTTCAACACGCTGCTCGAGCTCGGCTTCGCCACCTCGATCCGCCGCGAGTGGGCGTGGCGGGAGTCGCGCGGGGAGTCGTTGGCGAACCTGTCCGCGTTCGCGCACCTGGTCGACGACTCGGGGAATCAGGAGTCCTGAGACACGAGGGCCACGCCGCCGGCGTGGGACGGGGGGCATCCGACGCCGGCGGCGGGCGTTCAGCGAGGCGCTCGCACAGAGTGGTCGAGCCGCCAGTTCTCATACGTCGCGATCAGCCATAACGACGCAAGTATCCACTGTCCCACCACGCAACACGCAGAACAAGCCGTCGCTATACGGCCGAACGGGTGACCACGGGTCGATCCCCGCCGTCCGTATCGAGGCGGGCGCGAGCCCGTACCGGCGGGTAGGTTGACGGCGATCGAACCCCGCCCCGGCGCGACGAGGAGTGCCATCCATGATCGTTCGTAGCCCGTACGACGACATCGACGTCCCCGACGTGGGTCTGCCCGAGTTCCTCTTCGGCGACCTGGGCGACGCGGCCGAGCGGGTGGCGATCATCGACGGGCCGTCGGGGCGGCGGATGACGTTCGGCGAGCTGGCGCAGGCCGTGGACCGCTTCGCGGCGGCGCTCGGCGAGCGCGGCCTCGGCCGGGGCGACGTCATCGCCCTCTTCGCGCCGAACACCCCGTACTACCCGGTGGTGTTCCACGGCGCGCTCGCCGCCGGCGTCGCGGTCTCGACAGTCAACGCGCTGTACACCCCCGACGAGCTCGCCTTCCAGCTGCGCGACTCGGGCGCGAAGCTGCTCGTCACGATCTCGCCGTTCCTCGACCGCGCCCGCGCCGCGCTGCGGGAGGAGGGGCTCGCGGTCGCCGAGGTCGTGCTCCTCGACGACGCCCGCGACGAGGCGTCGACGCCGATGCCGGAGAACGCGCTGGCGGACCTGCTGACCACCACGGCCGAGCGCCCGGGCGTCACGGTCACCGGCGACGACGTGGCCGCGCTGCCCTACTCCTCGGGCACCACCGGCCGCGCCAAGGGGGTCGTGCTGACCCACCGCAACCTGGTGGCCAACCTGCTGCAGGTCCAGGCGATGGGCACGCACGTCACGGCCGACTCGACGATCCTGGCCGTCCTGCCGTTCTTCCACATCTACGGCATGACCTGCATGATGAACCAGGGCATCCACGCGCGGGCCGCGGTGGTCACGATGCCGCGGTTCGATCTCGCGGAGTTCCTGCGGATCATCTCCGAGCACCGCGCCGACCGCGTCTACATCGCGCCGCCGATCGCCGTGGCCCTGGCCAAGCACCCGATGGTCGACCAGTACGACATCGACTGCGTGGACATCGTCTTCTCCGGCGCCGCGGCCCTCGACGCCGAGCTCGGCCAGTCCGTCGCACGCCGCCTGAACTGCACGGTGCTGCAGGGCTACGGCATGACCGAGCTCAGCCCCGTCAGCCACTGCATGCCCGACGACCGGCCGGACATGGACCTCGGCTCGATCGGCGTCGCCATCCCCAACGTCGAGTGCAAGCTCGTCGATCCCGAGACCGGGGACGAGGGCGTCGAGCGCGGCGAGCTGTGGGTGCGCGGGCCCAACGTCATGCGCGAGTACCTCAACAACGCCGAGGCCACCGCGTCGACGCTCGACGGCGACGGCTTCCTGCACACCGGGGACGTCGCCACGGTCACCGACGACGGGATCTTCTACATCGTCGACCGGGTCAAGGAGCTCATCAAGTACAAGGGCTACCAGGTCCCGCCCGCCGAGCTCGAGGCGCTGCTGCTGACCAACGAGGGGATCGCGGACGCCGCGGTGATCGGGGTCAAGGACGACGAGGGTGAGGAGGTCCCCAAGGCCTTCGTCGTGCGTCAGCAGGGCGCCGACCTCTCGGGCGACGACGTCATGTCCTTCGTCGCCGAGCGCATCGCCCCGCACAAGAAGGTCCGGGTCGTCGAGTTCATCGACGAGATCCCGAAATCGGCCTCCGGCAAGATCCTGCGCAAGGACCTCCGCGCTCGGGAGCAAGCACCGGCGTAGGGTTCCTGACCCGCTGTTTCGGGCCTCTGACCTGCGACGACGTCGAATGCCCGATGTGAAGTCTCTGTGAGGCTCAGCGAGCGTGGGCGGTTCGTCGGGAGATTCCACGGAACAGTCACGGAACAGATCTTGCATTTCAGATCTTCACTCCTCGTCGAGTAGATCTTGGATGCGGGCGTTGTAGGCGGCGCGCTCGCCGTCGAGGCACGCGGCGTAGACCGAGAGCAGGACCTTCACCGAGTGGCCGGCACGCTCGGCGACCTCGGTGGGCGGTACCCCGGCGTTGAGCCACGAGGACAGCGCCGCGTGCCGGAGGTCGTACGGGCGGGCCGCCAGCGGTGAGGCCGCCTGCGCCGGGCTGAGGCCGATCTCGCGGGCCTCTTTCCAGATGCGCGTGTAGACCGATTCGCGGACCCGGCCGCCGCTCAATGCTGGGAACAGCCGGCCGTCGGCTGCGGCGCCGTAGCGGTCGAGGTGCTCGCGCAGGATCGTTACGAGCGCCGGCGGAGCGGGGACGCGGCGGACGGCCTCACGGCGACGGCGCTTGAGCGGGCGGGCGTCGGGGTCGCGCAGGCCGTCGTTGTAGTGCTCGCCCGAGACGCCGGTCAGCGACCCGGAGAGGACCAGCTCGCCCCAGCCGGCGGCCGGGAGCTTCGCGTCGGTGTCGCGGAGCTGCTGGGTTTCGCCGGGACGGAGACCGGCGTAGTACAGGCAGGCGAAGAACGCTCGGAGTCGCCAGCCCCGCTCGCGGTCGCTGCGCCGCCGTCCGGACACGTAGGTGACGGCGGCGAGAAGCTGACGCGCCTGGGCAGGATTCACCACCACCCGCGGATCGACGCCCCCGGTGACCTGCGCCGTTCCGGTGCGCCGGCCCGTGACGGGGTTGACGGCCAGGACGCCGGTGTCGACCGCGTAGCCGGCCACCCGGTGCAGCACCGCGCGGCGCTTGTCCAAGGTCGACGAGGTGACGGCCCGGCCGCCGGCCGCAGTGCCGAGGTCGTGCAGGAGCGCGCCCAGGGCGAGGGAGTCGGCGAGGTCAGTGGCCGGACGCGACGCGCGGCGCAGCCACGACACCGCGGCCCGATCCTCGGGGCTCAGCACCTCGTCACGGCGCGGCGGCGGCAGGAGGTGGGTGCTCGCGAGGCGCTGGATGTCGGTCTCGTCCGGGCCGTGCTCGAGCGGGCGGACGAACTTCGGCGTGATCGCGGCCAGGTTGACCACAGCGGCGCGCCGGCTGTTCGGCGGCGCGGTCGGCCAGATGTGGTCGACGTAGGCCACGGCCAGCTCGAGGAACGTCCCGACGCCGCGCTTGCGGGTCAGCGACGGCGGGAGTCCGGTGGCGACATCGAACGCCTCGCCGGCCCGGCCCGCGCGGACGAGCTCGGAGCGGAACGACTCCGCCAACGCCTTCGTGGCGTACCACTCGGAGTGCTCCCGGCCGGCGGTCCGCCAGCGCACGCCCCAGGGCCGGCTGCGACCCGTTCGCTTGGTCAGCTTCCAGAACTGCACCTGAAAGGTGCTCTCATCGCTCACGCCGCGCCGTCCCGGTGGGCGTCGAGCCAGTCGAGGAGGTCACCACGGCGGACGCGCAGGTGACCGTTGGGCAGCCGGAAGCACGGCGGCGCCACCCGGCGCTCGCGCCACTCGTAGAACGTGTCTCGGGAGACCCCGCCCAGCTCGTCGAGAACCTGGCGCACGGTCAGCAGCTCGTCGCGGTTGAGCCTCGCTGCGGTCAGTCGGTTCATCGGTCAGTCCTCCGTGACGTGCCGGCCGAGGTGGCCGAGGTAGTTGTGGGCGGTGGTGGCGTGGGCGCCGGCGGCGTCGAGGTCGGCGACGACGAGCGCCAGGGCGTGGCCGGCGTCGGCGATGACGGCGGTGGGGTCGTGGTCGCGGTCGTCGAAGTAGCCGGCGGGGTCGGCGCGTTCGGTGCTGCGGACTAGGAACCCAACGAGCTGCGGGAGCCGGTGCAGGAGTTCGTCGAGGGCGCCGACGACGTCGTAGGCGTCGGTGACGGCCAGTGGTGTGCCGTGGGTGGCGTGGTTGGCGAGCGCGACGCTGGTCGACGCGCCGTCGAGGTGGCGGGCGAGGTCGGTCACGGCCGTTCTCCGTTCTGCGGGACGTCGGCGGCGCTGTCGGTGGCGGCGCCGAGTTGGTGGGCGAACTCGCCGGCGCTGCTCGACACGGCGGGCCCGAGGGTGGGGAAGGCGGCGAAGAGCAGGACGAGCGTCACGACGCCGGAGACGAGCGCCGGCGCGGCCTTGTGGCTCTTGACGAGCAGCGCCGTGACCAACCCCGCGATGATCACAATGGCGATGAGGTTCATGACGCCTCCTCGCGAGCGCCGTCGATCATGTAGCGCGCCGTGCCGTCGAGGGTCTTGGCGAAGAGCGCCGCGTCCTCGGCGGTCATCGCAACCTCGACGACGTCGTCGGGGAGGTGTGCCAGTCGGAACACGAGGACCGCGCGGCCGGCGTCGATGACGGCGGCGACGTTCGCGGCCCACACGCGTGGCACCGCGGCTGCCTTCGGGGTGCTCATGACTCGGCTCGCCGTCCGTGTGCGGCGATGCGGTCGACGTACTCGCCGTACTCACCGAGGTAGGGCACGCGGATGCGTTCGCAGTCCCTGCCAAGTCCTGACAGATAGGCGATGCCGGGGGCGGCGTTGGCGTGCTCGGGCCCGAGCGCGCGGGAGTCGTCGCCGTGGAGCATGGCGAGGCTGTCGGCCGGGACCCGGAACGAGAGCCGGAGCGCGAACTGGTCGCGGGCGTAGCCGCCGCCGACGGCGGTTGCCTCGAAGCGCTGGGCGAGCATCAGGACCCGGAAAGCGGCCTTGCGTCCCTCGGAGAGCAGCCGCAGCACCGCGGAGCGGATGCGGTCGCCGACCGGCACTCCTTCGCCGCGCTTCGGCTTGGGCAGCGCGTCCGCGGCGCGCAGCAGGCCCGGTGCTTCCTCGAGCACCACGAGCACCGTCGGAGTGGACGGGGTGGGCTCGATCTTGTCCCGACGCGGCGGGATCGTCGCAAGCCGGCGGTCCATCTCCGCGACCAGGTCCTCGAGCAGCGCCGCGTGTGCGGCGATGTCGCCGGTGCCGACGGCCTGGTGGGCTCGGTGTCCGGTGCCGTCCCAGGCTCGGCCGAGCAGCAGGCCGGTGATGTCCGAGCCGGCCACGAGGACGTCCGGGGCGGCGGCGAGCTGGGAGAGCAGCCCGTAGCAGAGCGCGGACTTCCCGGACCCGTTCTGGCCCTGGACCGCGATGTGGCCGGCGTCGGCGATCGTGTGTCCGAGGGTGATGCCGTCCTCGGTGCGCCCGAGGATCACCGGCTCCGATCCGGACGCGACGGCGAGCGACGGAAGGCCGAAACCGTCGCGCAGCGGGTCGTGGTTGAGCACGACCAGCCGCACCCAGCGGCCCGCCAACGGTTCGACCCGCAGGCCGTGCCCGCCGAGGGAGTGCGCGAGGCGGCGCCCGTTCTCACGGCTGGTGAAGTCGGCCGGTTCCTGGCCGGCCATCAGCTCGACGGTCAACGTGATCGGAGGACCGCCGTGCACGGCGCCAACCCGCGGGGTGCGCACGGTGATCCCTGCGGCGACGGAGACGTACTGGCACAGCCGAAGGGCGGTGCAGGCTTCGCGGAACTCGGCGGTGATGCCCTGGGCGAAGACGTGGTGCGCGGCCCACGCGTCGCGTTCGGCGCGACGGGCACGCCAGCGTGCGACGAATCCGGGCGGTCGGCGGTGCCCGGCGGCGGGTGGACGGGCGCGGTCGAGGGTCCTGGTGGTGGTCATGACCGGCTGCTCCGGTGGGTGCGGGCCCGCCGGCGGCGGGCGCGGGAGGGGGAGGTGGCGACCTGGACCTGGGTGACCTCCCAGACCGAGGAGCCGCAGGCGGGGCAGCGCTCGAGGGAGAGCTGTACGACGCCGTCGCCGGAGTCGTCGCCGATGGGGGCGGGGGTCCACTGCTCGACGCAACTGGCGGCGCGGCAGGTCAGGACCAGCTCGTCGAGCAGCGCTGCGGTGCGCACCCGCACCCGAGACCGAGGAGGACGAGCGGGGGCGGCCATCACGCGGCCGCCGTCTCGTCGCCGCCGGTCTTGCGGGCCGGACGGACCCCACCGGCGGTGTTGGCGGGGCGGATGGCGGTGGCGGAGAAGGACACCTCGATGCCCTTGGCGCCGTTGCGCGCGGGACGGACGCGGGCGTTGAGGTCTTCGAGTTCGACTTCGGTGTAGGGCTCGAGGTCGGGGACCTCGTGGCCGATGACGCGGACGCCGTGGAGCTCGAGGCGACCGTCGCGACCGGTCGGGAGCATGACGTCGTGGATGGTGATCGGGGCGTTGGTGGCGTCGTCGAGCAGTGGGAGACCGGTGCTCCGGCGGCCGGTGGGGCCGTCCTCCCAGCGCTCGAGCTGCTGGCAGTAGCCGGTGGCGACGGCCTTCATGCGGGTGGCGTTGATGGGGGCGTTGAGCTCGTACATCGGTGGTGCTCCTTCGGTGGGTCAGGCGGCGTCGGGCGGCTGCTGGCGGGTGCGGGTCTCGGTGCCGCCGCGGGCGAGGCGGCGGCGTTCGGTGGCGGTCAGGCCGCCCCAGATGCCGTGGTCCTGGCGGGTCTCGACCGCGTAGGACAGGCAGGTGCTCCAGACCGGGCAGCGGGCGCAGACGGTCTTGGCGCGGGCCACCTGGGCGGCGATGGCGTGGCGGGTCCGGTCCTCGGTGACCGGGAAGAACAGGTCCGGGTCGGCGTCTCGGCACGCCGCTCGGTCGGTCCAGGGCTCCATGTCGGCCTCATTGACTAGACAATGCAGACGTTGGAGAGCCTGGTGCGCCGCCGAGCTTCACGTCAAGTAGACGGAGCAGATTGCCTAGACAATGTTCGGTAACAGGGCCAGACTGGCGGCATGACCAGCAGAGGCGCCGGCCCGATCTACCAGCGGATCGCCGACGACCTGCGCGCCCGCATCCAGGGTGGCGAGCTGGGCGCCGGCGCGAAGCTGCCCACCGAGCAGTCGCTGACCGCGGACTACGGAGTGACCCGTGCCACCGTGCGTCAGGCCATGCAGGTGCTGGTCAACGAGGGCCTGGTCGTGTCCGAGCGCCCGCGCGGGCACTTCGTACGCCAGATCGAGCGGCTGACCTACCGCCCGCAGAAGGAGTGGCGCGAACGGCCCCTGCACCGCGAGCTGGACCAGTTCATGGACGAGCAGGTCGAGCTGGGCCGCAAGCCCTCACAGACCATCGCCGTTGAGCTGGCCACCCCGCCAGCCGACGTCGCCGCCCGCCTCAGGCTCACCGAGACCGACACCGTCGTCATCCGGAAGCGGGTCCGCTACCTCGACGGCACCCCGTTCAACACCAACGACTCGTACTTCCCGCTCGAGCTGGTGCAGGGCAGCGAGATCATGCACCCCGCCGACATCGGCCGTGGCGCCAACGTCGTCCTCGCCGAGCTCGGCGCCGAGCAGACCCACGCGGTCGACGAGATCGAGGTCCGCATGCCCACCCCCGACGAAGCCAGCCGGCTCGAGATCGGGCTGGGCGTGCCGGTCGCTCTGCACCGCGTCACCGGCTACACCGACGACGGGCGGCCCGTGCGCGTCGTGCGCAACGTCCTGCCCGGAGACCGCCACCTCATCGCCTTCGAACGCACCCGCCCCACCAAGAACGACAAGGACAACGCGCAGTGATCGTCCGCAGCGCCGGTCTCGACGACCTCGACGCCGTCCTCGACCTCTTCCGCGAAGCGACCGCGTGGCTCGCCGCCAAGGGCGTGAATCAGTGGCAGTGGGAGCCCCGCATCGAGCAGGTCCGCAGCGACATCGAGCACGGCAACGTCTTCGTCGGCGAGGACGACAACGGCCGCATCATCGCCACCGTCACCGTCGACACCTTCGCCGACCCCGACTTCTGGCGGCCTGAGGACGACCCGAGCAGCGCTCTATATATCCACCGCATGATCGTGACGCGCGGCCATGCCGGCGAAGGGATCGGCGACCAGCTGACGCAATGGGCCGAGCAGTTCGCTGGCGCACTCGGCTACGACTACGTGCGCCTCGACTGCTACCGCTCCAATACGGGACTGCACCGCTACTACAAGGCACACGGCTGGTCCCACATCCGGACTGTCGACGCGCCGTGGCGCCCGTCAGGTGCGCTCTTCCAGCGTCCTGCCCTGAAGCCAACCAATTGCCCCGTCTGAGCCCCGACGTGACCCGATCTCTACTCGCATGGCCTGACCGGCGCCTGAGTCGTTAGGTCTGCGTCGTCCGCTGGACCTCGGGCGGCCTCGTGCCGGGTGGCCGCCCTCACCGTGTTCGAGCGCGAGTGGGCGGGGTCACGTTCCCGCTACGATCGGCCTCGACCTACGAAGAGGACTAGTCCGTTTGGGCTACCGAGAGGGGCTTCCGCAGCTACGATGAGGCGTAGTAGACGTGCCTGAGGAGGTTCCGAAGCGCGAGGAGGTGCCGGACGATGCTGTCGTGGTTCGCTTCAAGCCCAACACCATCGATGGTCTGCGTAAGCGCGCGGACCAGGAGCACCGTCGCGTCGGCGCCCGCCGACTGTCGGTCTTCGCGGATCGGGCTCGCCCGGGCGAGACGGAGGACGACGTGGTCGAGCGGCTTATGGCGGCGTCGGAGCTCCAGGGAATCGGCGCTCACAACAAGAAGTTCTTCGTTTGCACCCGGGCGGAGGAGCTGAAGCGGCGGGGCTTTAGCTTCTGGACTGATTCGCAAGGTGACGTCCCTGAGCACTTCTCCGTGGATGTCGGCGAGGGCACCGATGAGAGAATCGGGGAATTCATCTCCTCCTTCGAAGTGGAGCCGCGTGATCGTTGATGAAAACTACTATTGAGATCGATCCCAACGTAAGAGTTCGAGGGAACGATACCTTTGCGGGCTTCGAAGACGTAAGAGGGCCGCTGTCTGTCAATGCAGAGGTCTTCGTGTACGAACAAGAGAGTGGGCTTAGCGGAGCCGGTCGCGTCACTGAGATCGATGTTGAGAAGGGCTTGGTCTATGTGGCTGTCGATTGGGCATCCCTACAGCTCCCGGTCGACGAGCACAAGGACAAGCGCAACGTAGACGACAGTTCGTTCTGGCGCGACGTCGTGAGGATCACGCTGGGTCCGGCCAGAGCGTCGGTGGGACACAGCACCGCCCTTCGGGAGAGAAGCGAGGTCGGAACGCCCTTCGCCGTTCGAACGGAGACGGGGGACCTTCACGGTGAGGGCCTCGGCATTAGCGGCAAGAAGGTGTTGATCGAGCAATGACTCTTGAAATCGACTCGTTTGCGATCGCGGAGGGCGCGGCGACTGACGCACGCGGTAATCTTACGCTGATCTCCTACAATCCGAACGTGCTGGTAGTCGAGCGGCTCCCTTACCCTGTCAATCCGGTGATGGTGGCCGTGGTCGAGGACCGCGACCGTGACCACCCGCAATTCGAGGTAGGGGATACTGCCGTAGTCCGCTTCAATGTTGTGGGACCGGACGGGGACACTGTGTTCTTCGCGGAGAATACTCATGTGGCGAATGAGTTCCCCTACGAGGACCTCCCGCATCGATTGCAGGCGGTTGCACAGATTCCATTCACTGCCAGTAAAGCGGGAGACTATACGTTTAGCTTCCGATTCGCTATCGCTCGGAAAGGTATTCAACTCGACGTCTCTCGAAGCGTCCGAGTCAGTACTAGTCCGGCGGGCACTCTCGACTAGCTATGCGGAATGACCATTCCGTCGACCTGGCGTAGCCGATCACGCTGGCGGCGGGCGGCAGCCTTCGTTCGCGGCGGGCAGGAGATTTGCCAGGCTTGCCGCTCGCCGGCGGTGTCTTAGCCCCCCCACCCGGGAGGTCGTCGATATGGCACCTCGCCACCACTCACGCATATGTGTCGCACCCTGGCTGGTACGTCCCGCCATCCCGGAGAATTGCCTGTTCGGCGAGGACATCTCTTAGGTCTCTTGCGTCCTTCTGCCGGTGGCGGGCGTGCCCGCGCGGCCAGCCCGGGTCGAAGACAGGAGGCGGAGCCGCAGCGAGCCGCCCGCGCTTGATCCGATAGAGGAAGCCGTCACTAGGGCATCACTCCGAATTCGACCCTGCGGCGGACTTTGTTCAATGTAGCGAAGATCGTGTTCGTCAAGCCATCGACGGGCGCCAGCTAGGCCACCTCTCTCCGCAACTTCGAGTAAGTCCACCTCCCGGCTTCCTGCGCTGAGCCAATCCCAGGTATCAGCAGGCAGGCCGAGTCGTCCCTCCGCTTCCTGGTCCTCTTCGGCAATCTCCTCGTCCGTAGCCTCCTGCTCAAGTCGTGCGACTACTCGAAGGTCCCGATTGCCCCGTGACCACGTGAGCTGGCGGCGACCGTCGGAGGCTTCCTCCCACTCCCACCAGCGCGCCATCGCGGTTGCCTCGTACGTCTCGACTGCCTCGGCGAGGAGCTGCATGGGAGTGCGGCCGCCGTGGCTGCGACCTTGCTTGCCGGCGGCGCCGGTGACTTCGTGGGCCATCTTGGTGAAGTAGTCAGCGAGGTCGCCCTCGCCGAGCTGGGCCTTGCGCAGGTCCCAGCCGTGCTCGTCGGAGGCGTCGAAGCCTTTGCGCTCGAGGGCGCGGCGCCAACGGCCGAACATGCGCGCGCCGACGCCGGCGGCGACGAGCTCGGCGGAGACGTCGTCGGCGAAGCACAGCAGCGCGTGGACGTGGACGTGCCAGCCGTTGGCGCCGTCGGTGACCTCCACGACCCGCGCCCACCCCAGCAGACCGCCGAACAGCTGGGAGTCCTTGACCCACGTGGAGCCGGAGGTGACCGCTGCCCAGGCGTAGCCGAGTACGTCCCAGCAGCCTTCCTTCGCATTGATCGAGGCGAGTTCGATCTCCTCGGCTTCGGCAGCGCGCTCGTCGACGTCCCACTCGTTGGCCTCGGCCACCTCCCGGTCGGTGCGTCGCTCCTCGAGCAGGTCCCGCCGGCGGCGATCGGTGGTGGACAGGCCGAGGCGGTCACCGCGCGAGTGGCGCATCGTCAGCGTCACCATGAACGCAGAGCCGCCGCGCCCGTGGACCGCGCGCATCACCGCGGCCAGGTCGTCCGCGCGACGAGTGGCGACCTTCACCGCGCACACCGGACAGGTCCACACCGACCCGCAGTGCTTGAGCCCGCCGTAGGCCGCGGAGCGAGTCCCGTCCTTGTTGGTGATCACCCCGAGGGTCGGGCCGCTGTCGGGGCCGCCGATCTTGTGGCCGCACTCGCGGACCCGCTTCAACTGCGAGATCGGCCGCAGCTGGCGGCGGCGGGCCCAGCGGTCCCGGCGACGGGCCCGGGAACGCTCCTGGCGCTGCGTCTCGACGGATTCGGCGCCCTTGCCCGCACCACCAGCACGCCCAGGACCACGACGGTTCGGGGTGTGGTCCTCACGGTGGCGCCGTCCCGGTCGAAGAGCTGCTACCCCTTTACCGAGAACCCGCCCGCTCACCGGGCACCACCAGCGGTCAGAGCCGGCGCTGGCGCGCCGGCGGTGGCCGGCCCTTCCAGGCCGGCCACGCTCTCACTCCTGACTTCGTCCCGTGCCGCGCGGCCGGCCCACGGGCCAACCACCACGACGGCGACAGCGAGGACCTGGACCACGGCGGCAACGGGGAGCAGGACGGGCCTCCGGCGGCCAGGCGCTCCGCCCTGGACCAGGGCACCGACCTCAGGAGAGCCCCCACCAACGACCGAGCCGACGACAGGGGACGGGTGGTGGTCGGGGCGGGGCCTCACCCACGACGACGCGCCCGAGGGCTGCCAGACCGTCCGCACAGCCGCAAGCGCCTCCCGGGAGTACCAGCGCCGGCCATCGACGACAGGGGCGCTTGCACCAGCACGAACGGCCCGACAGGGCAGAGCCCGCGCCGCCGAGGGAGAGACCCCGTTAGCCACCGGTTGACGCGGGACTAGGACAACTTCCACGAGGTTGATTAGGGTTCTTCCGGCACCTGGAGACCGTTGCGTGCCGCGCGTCCATCTCTGGGGGGATTCCTTGCTCAGCGCGATTCTCTCCATATGGCCGGGAGACGACCCCAACGCTGTCTTCCTAGGCTTGTCTGTACGGACGTGGGGCCGAATCGGCAAGATCTCACAGTATGTCGGAGGACTCACCGCTGTTATAGATATTGTAGGTTCAGATCGCTTCGAGGTTGGCCGCTCGGCGCTTCGGGCGCGCATGCTAGGAATACGGGAGGCCGATCGACCCCTGGTACGGGGTCGGTGGCCCGTAAACGTCTCGATCACCGTTGGGATAATTGGATTTTCGATCGTCACTCTGATTAACGCCGGTGGACTGCCCCGCTTTCCTCCAAATATGTCACCTTCCGCTGTCGCCGCCGCGATCTTCGGGATCTTTATCTTGCTTGTGGGCTGGATCATCGGGGGCATCTTCATCGGTCTTGTGATTGCGATCATCGCCGCATTAGTGACGTACTTTCTTGCCGGCGTCGCTGCGCGGTTGGCTCGATCCAGTGCAAATCTAAAATTGCTTGGGTTCGTCGTATTGTCGGCGGGCTTCACATTGGACTTGATAGCTTCTTGATCCAGCTCGTACGCCAATGTCACGCGCTTTATATCTTTAATCCGGGGACTCTCCCCATCTCGGCGAGTTCCAGCGCTGAGCTTCGGGGCATCAAGGCTGACGGATACGCGCTCCCGCGCTCGTTCTATGGACTCGACAACATGAGTCGGACGACGCCCCCGTCCTCCTGGGCGCGATCGGGACGTTGCGCACCGCGGAGGCGACGGCCCAGCCTGCGGGCTGTAGCTCCCGGCTGGTCGTAAGTCGACTTGACAGCGACGGGTGACAACAGGGCCGCCCTCACCAACGGACTCTGAGGCGGTCCACAGTGAAGAACTCCCGCGGGCCAGGGGCCAGGCCTGTCGTGGCTTAATCGTCTGGAAGGCGCCCGATATGTGTCCGTCGGTACTCGGTGCTGTCCGCTGGCGGCAGCGGTCCGCGGTGGACGAGTTACGGAACCACCGCGGAACAAGGGAGCCAGTACAGAGCCGTGGACGGTGAATAGCTGCAGGCAGGGCGCTTGCATGCCATGATCGTCCGAGATCCTGCGCAAGGACCTGCGGGCCCGCGAGAGCGCGCCGGCCTGACGGAGCCCTTCCCGCCCGGCATCCGGGGGTGCACCATTCGGTGGTGCACGGGTCGGTCCGCGATCACGTGCTGAGCGGGTTGATGACGCAGCCCCTCTGTCGTCCGTCCCGCCGACGGTTGTCCAGGGGTAGCCGATGTCGACCGAACGCGATCTGCTGAGCGCCCTCCTCGATGATCCGCCCGAGGCGCCGACGGCGTTCTCCGAGTGGCTGCGCGACCAGGACCTCGGGGACCTCGCCGCCGTGGCGCGCACCGCGCGCCTGTCCGGCGACTCCTTCGGGCGCCATCTCCGGTCCGTTGCCGAACGGTGGTGACCCGGCTGGACGACGCGCGCCCTCCGAGTGCCCGACCGTCTCTCATCGTCCGGCGAGCGCACGTCTTGTGCGCTTGACGAGAAGCCGTCCGTAGGAGGACTGTTTCGGCGGGTCGCGAGCTGCGCCTCGCACCCGGCGCGGCCGCATGCGGTCGGCAGCCCGGGCCCCGTCGGTCACCCTCCCCCCGCGTGACCGACGGGGCGTCGGCCCCCTCTCGTACCGTGGGGTCGTGGTGCGTTCGATGGCCCTCGCCGTCGCGGTGCTCGCCGCGCTCGGGACCGGTGCGGTGATGCTGGTGGCGGGCAGCGGCCCCGTCACCTTCCTCGTCACGGCGTTGCTCGCCGCGGTCCAGGTGGCGCTGCTCGCTCGCGTCCGCGATGTCCTCGTGCCGCTCCGGCGGTTCCTGCTCGCGTGGTCGGGCCAGGCCGGGCTGACCTACGCCGTGGCGGGTGCCCCGACGGTCGAGTCCGCCCTCGTGTTCCTGGGCGTCGGACTCGTGTTCGCGGCCGTCCTGCTCGGCGTCCTGGCGCTGACGCGCCGGCTCGACGCGTCGGATGACGTGTCGGTCCCGGATGACGAGCTGGGTGAGGGGCCGGACGACGGGTCCGGTGGCGGTCGGGGCGATGAGGGGAGTCCCGGGGACGGCCGTCGGCCGGGCGGCGGGTTGGGCGGCG
Source organism: Actinomycetospora sp. C-140 (assembly GCF_054796175.1). Taxonomy (NCBI): domain Bacteria; kingdom Bacillati; phylum Actinomycetota; class Actinomycetes; order Pseudonocardiales; family Pseudonocardiaceae; genus Actinomycetospora; species Actinomycetospora sp. C-140. The sequence goes on from NZ_JBTWNF010000016.1 coordinate 45,961, forward strand.
GCACCCAGCCGTTGCCCGTAGCGGACGGGGACTGACGCAGCGTCAGCGGGCGGCAGCTCCCGCAGGCTCCGTCTCGTACTCGTCGTGGCGGCGCCACCAGACGTACGGATCCGACCGCGGGGTGCCGGCCGGCGAATCCTCCCACGCCTCCTGGCGCCCGAACGGCGTGATGTCGAGGAACGACCAGACGCTGCCGAGCTTCTCGGTGCCTCGGCCGTCGATCATGTAGGTGCGGTAGACGTCGTCTCCGTCCCGCAGGAACACGTTGAGCGCGAAGCCGCCGCCGAGGCCCAGGTCGTCGTAGAGGTCGCTGCCGACCGACGAGTACCAGGGAACGGACCAGCCCATCCGCCCGCGATAGGGCAGTGTCTCGGCCAGTGGGCCCGAGCTGATCACGGCCCGGGTCACGTCGCGGGCGTTGAGGTGCGCGGGGTGGCCGAACTGGTCGACGAACATCGAGCAGCCCTCGCACGGGTGCTCGGCGTCGGCCCACATGAACTTGTAGGCGATGAGCTGACGGCGACCCTCGAACACGTCGACCAGCCGCGTCGGGCCCTCGACACCCTCGACCACGTAGTCCTTCTCGAGCTTCACCATCGGCATCCGCCGCCGTGCCGCAGCGAGGGCATCGTTCGCGCGGGTGGCCTCCTTCTCGCGCACCAGCAGCTCCTGACGGGCCTCCTCCCACTCGGAGGCGGAGACGACGGGGCGATCGGTGAGGTCCATCGGCCGATCCTAGAGTCATATCGCCTGATTCTGTCAAGGAATCATGAAGGTTGGTCGCTCTGGAGCAGGCCCGCCCGCCGCCCGGACGAGGATCGGCCTCGGCGTCGCCCGCGGTTGTCCACACCCCCTCCGTCCATCCACAGGTTCCGAACGCGTTCTCGCTGGTCACAGGCTCGTCGGCCTACCGTTGATGCCGTGACGACGACGGTGGCGAACCCGCAGCGAGCCGGCGACCCGGCTCCCTCCGGGCCGCTCCCGCCGCTCGCCGACCTCACGGGCTCCGAGGCCGTCGCCGTCCTGCAGGCGGCGACGCGCGAGGCCAACCGTCAGGCGGCCTGGGTCCTCCGCCTGACCCACGAGGTGGCCCGCAGCGTCGGCGCGAGCACCACTGCCCGGGCCGACGAGACCGACGAGTTCGGCGCCGACGAGGTCCGCGCCGCGCTCGTCCTCTCCCACGCGGGCGCGCGCAAGCGGGTCCAGCTGGCCGAGCGCCTGGTGGAGCGTCTCCCGGAGGTGCTCGCGGTGCTCGAGGCGGGCCTCATCGACGAGCCGCGCGCCCGCGCCTTCGCCGACTCCCTGGCCGAGGCCGACGACCATCTCGCGCACCTCGTGTGCGCGCGGGTGCTCCCCGAGGCGCCCGGCCTCGTCCTCGGAGCGCTCATCGCGCGCATCGAGGAGGTGCTGCTCGCCTTCGACGCCGACTGGGCCTCCCGCCGCGAGGAGGCCGCGCGCCTGCGGCGCCGCCTGCGGGCCTGGCGCAACCCGTCGGGCACCGGCTCCTTCGCCGGCTACGACCTCCCGCTCGATCGCGTCGTCCGCGGCACGTCCCGCTTCGAGGCCATCGCGGCGGCCGCGCGCCGTGCCGGCGCCCGGGCGGGCATCGAGGCCCTGCGCGCGGACGCCGTGGTGGGCGTGTACGACGGCACCTTCGCGGGCCTCGACGACGACGAGATCATCCTGGCGCTCGTCGAACAGCACGCCGGCGACCCGGTGGAGCCTGTCGGTCCCGCCGAGAACGGGGACGTCCAGGACTCCGGGTCCGCCCAGGACGCAGAGCAGGCTCAGGATGCCGAGCCCGCGGAGGATGCCGAGCCCGCGGAGGACGTTGAGCCCGCGGAGGACCTTGAGCCCGCGGAGGACGTTGCGTCTGCGGAGGACGACGGCGGGCAACCGCCGGCGGCGTCTGCCGGAGACCCTGCGCCGACCGACGACGACGTCGCTGCCGAGCCCGGCGCGCACGATGGATCGACGCCGCCGGCCACGGACGCCGAGTGGGAAGTTCGGGACGAGGGCGCCGACGACGATGAGGCCGACGCATCGACGCAGTCCGTGGCGAACGACGAGCCCGAGGAGTCCGAGGAGCCCGAGGGCGACGACTCAGGAACGGGTGCCGGCCCAGCGGGGGCAGGTCGCGAGCCGCCGGGGCGATCGAGGGCTGCGTTGCGGACCGGCACCGTCGAGGTCCGGGGCTCGCTGATCACCTTGCTCGGTGCGTCCGGGCATCCGGGTGAGGTCGTGGGCTGGGGCCCGGTCCACCCCGGGCAGTTCCGCGCGATGGTGACGGCGCGGGGTCGGGCGGAGTGGCGCGTCGTGGTGGTGGACGACGCCGGGCACCTGCTCTTCGTCGACCTCACCCGCCGCCGGCCCGGTCACGTCGCCGCCGCCGGGCGAGGCGACATCGTCGAGATGTGGGTCTCGGAGTCCGAGCTCGCCGGTCTCGTCGAACTGGCGCGCGAGCTCGCGCCGGCTTGGCTGCGGGTCTGTCATGACGTCGTCGCCCGTCACCGAGCGTGGGAGGACGCCGGTCGTCCGGTGCCCGGGGGCGACGCGTTGCGTCGGTTCCCGCGGGCCGCTCTCGCGCGATGGGTGGCCGTCCGCGACCGTTACTGCGTCGGGCCCGGGTGCGCGTGCTCGGCAGAGGCGGCGGACCTCGACCACACGCTCGACCATGCGTACGGCGGGGCGACCGTCGACGCGAATCTCGACCCGGTCTGCGGGCACGACCACCGCCTCAAGCACGTGGGCGGCTGGGTGCTCCGTCAGGTCGCGCCCGGTCGGTTCGTGTGGACGACCCGGTGCGGACAGGTGATCCCGGTACCGGTTCGACCGGTCCGGCGCGAGCTCCCACCGCCCTGCCCGCGCCCCGACGGTCGCCCGCGAGAGGCGCCGCTCGATCTCGAGGCTCTCGCCGCCGACGAGGGCGATCCGACGGGCCGCACCTCGAGCGCGTGGATCCACGGCACGTTCCCTGTGTGGGTGCCGAACCCGGACCCGCCCGTCGACCCGTCGTCCGGCAGCCGCTCGGACCCGGTACCACCCACGCTTCCGGCACCCGTCGAGCCGGATGACGAGCCCCCGTACTGACCGGCCGAGGCTGTGGCTGCCGCCGTCTCCACGGCCGTGGCGTTGGCCGCGGGCTGTCGGTCGGGCTGGCTACGGTCGGCGTATGAGCGACACCGGGGACGGCGCGGCCGGCGAGCCCGACGAGGGTCTCGGGCTCGACGAGGTGCTGCTCGCACTACGACGAGACCTCGTCGCGGCGCGGGGCCGGCGCGGGGAGAGCTACGGCCTCGGGGTGCGGGAGGTCGAGATCGAGCTCGCGGTGGAGGTCCGCCGCCGCCGCGAGGCCGGCGGGTCGGTCGGGGCGAAGTGGTTCGTCCTCTCCGGCGATGCTTCCGCCAAGGGCGAGCGGGAGAGCACCGACACGCATCGGATCCGGCTCACCCTCGGCCCGGTGCTCCCCGACGCGGACGCCGCGGACGACACCCCCGACACGCAGGTCGGGACGGGCTCCGAGACGGCCGCGGGCGTCGTGGGCCCGGCGATCGCCGAGGTGCCCCCGGACAGCACCGGGCGCTGATCTCCGGCACCCGGACAGCACCGGCGCTGATCTCCGGCCCCGGACACCACAGGGCGCTGATCTCCGGCCCCGGACACCACCGGCCGCCGAGCCTCCGGCCCGGCCCCGCTCACCGTCCGCCGGGACGTCCCGTGCGGTAGTGGCCGGGGTCGGACAGACGGAGGTCGCGGCGGGTGCCGTGGTCCGGCCCGATGCGGTGGGCGAGGCGCCCGCCGTGCAGGGCGACGAGGCCTTCCTGCAGGGGTTCGTGGTGGGTCGACGCGGTGGCGTCGACGAGGGCCTCGCCGACGACGTCGGGGCGTGCCTCGCGGCGAGCGGCACGGTCGACGGCCTCGACCACCCAGAGGTGTTCGGGCAGCGCAGCGAGGCGGTAGAGGTCGGCGAGCGCCGGGTCGACGCCGCGGTCGGTGAGGCCTTCGAGGAAGTCGTCGCTGCGGACGACGTAGGTGCGGAAGGTCAGCTCGCCCGCCGCGGCGGCGCGGGCCACGGGTTCGTCGTCGTCGGCGCGCCGCAGGTACCCGGCGAACCACAGGCGTCCGGCGGCCTCGGCACGCTCCGCGGTCACGTAGACGGCGGGCAGCAGGGGCAGGATCGCGGTCTGCCAGGGCCGGTGGGCGTCCTCGGGCTCGGCGAACGGGTCGGCGACCTCGAGGTAGGGGCCGCGGGCGTCGTCGTGGCGCCACAGGGTCACCCGGCGGTCGTCGGCGGCGTCGCGCCGGTAGGCCACGACGACCCAGGCGTGGCTGGCCGAGATGACGATCGGCGGGAGCTGGCTGTTGACGTAACGGCACAGCACGGCCCGCAACGACAGCCGTCCGGCTTGCGGGTCGGCGCGACGCCCGGGGCCGGCTTCGCCATCGGCCGGCTCGGCGACCGTGTCCGCGGCGGCGTCCTCCTCCGGCGTGGACGGCAGGTGCATGAGCCCCGGAGAGAGGCCGAGGCGAGTGGCGCCGGCGAGCATCTGCTGCACCGAGAGGCCCTCGCTGGGGATCTGGCGGCCGACGATGACGCCGCCGAGCGTGGCGTCGTGGACCTCGGCGGTCAGACGACGGGGCACGTCGTGGCCGAGGTGCGCGTGGCGCAGGACCATCCACAGCGTCGCGTGGGCGCAGCGCAGGTACTCGGCGTCCTGGCTGAGGAACGGCATGGCGGTGATCGACAGCGGGGTGCCGAAGAGCGACACCCGCTCGGTGGCCTCGCACCGGATGGCGCCGTCGAGACCGGGCGGCGGCGCGAGCATGGTGCGGCCGACCGGGGTGGACGGCAGCGGGCGCAGCACGACGTAGCCGCGGTAGGCCCCGGGTCGCAGCCGCGACAGGTCGGCGGGGACGTCGTCGGTGAACAGGTGCCAGCGGTGACACACCGAGGGGCGGCGGCGGAAGAGCCGCCCGTGGAACGCGCCGTGCTCGCTGCGCCAGTCCGGGTCGAGGTGGCGCTGCTCGACGACGACGCTGCGCACACCGTGCTCGCGGGCGATGGCCACGATGCGTTCGAGGGGGCGGCTCCCGGCGCCGCCGGCGTAGAAGTCGACGAGCTCCTCCCACGCACCGGGCACCGTGACGTCGTAGACCGCACCCGCCGAGTCGTCGGGCGACCAGGCCAGGAAGGACCAGGTCACGGGCGGGCCCCGGCCGAGACCTCAGTGCAGGCGGACGCCCTCGGTGTCGACCTCGGCGCGGAGCTCGGCGTCGCGGACGCGGTCGAGGTCCGCGCGGTAGCGGCGCTGGAGGGCGGGATCGTCGAGGTGGAGCCGGGCGGCGAGGTCGCCCGCCGGCTCGCCGGGCTCGAGGATCCGCGTGCGTCCCGTGCGGGCCGGTCCGTCGGCTGTGCCGTGCGCCATGGCGTCTCCCCGGTGGTGCCGTCGCCCTCCAGGCTACCGGGCGCAGGGGGTGGCGAGGAGGTCAGCGACCGGCGGACACCGAGCACGCGGCCACCGTAGCCGCGCCCTCCGACACCGACACCGACACCGACGCGCGGGTCGCGTCGTCGCGGGTGCGGGCCAGCACGATCCCCGCGGCGGCCGTCGCGAGGAGCACGACGGGAGCGACGTACGGGAACGCGGCCGACACCGTGTCGCCGAGCAGCCACGCGCCCAGCAAGGAGGGCGGGACGACCTCGGCCGCGACGACGATGGCGGTCACGGTGGTGACCGCGCGCTCGCGCAGCGCCGCGGCCCAGGCGAGCCCGCCGACCGCCCCGCCGGCGGCGGCGATGACGAGAGCGGGATCGGTCAGTGCGTCGAGCGCCGACGTGGTGTCGACGAGGCGCACCGCCAGCGAACAGACTGCGAACCCGAGACCGGAGACGACCGCGAGCGCGGTGCCGCGCCGCGGGGCGGTGCCGAGGAGGGCCGCGACGCCGCCGGCGAGGGCGAGCACGAGGGCGGCGGCCGCGAGGGCGACCTCGAGGGCCGCGGTGCCGGTCGGCGTCCCGGTGTCGCCGGAGAGGAGGCCGAGGACGCTCAGCCCGCCGACGACCACGCCGACCGCGAGCACGCCCCCGCGCCCCAGCCGTGTCCCGAGCCACCACCGGGTGGCGAGGGCGGTGACGACGAGGCTGCCGGTGACCGCACCCTGCGCCACCGCCATCGACACCGAGTGCAGCGCGAGGACGTGGGCGGCGAAGCCGACGGCCTCGCCGACGAGGCCCCCCAGGAACAGCGGCTGCACCAGCAGGGTCGTGAGCGGACCGGTGTGCCGGGCCGCGGCCACGCCCTGGGCGAGCGAACCCAGCCCGAGCGTGACCGCGGACAGCACGACCCACAGCACTCCGGCGACCATGGCCCCCACGATGGGCGTCCCGCCTGTGTGGGAGCTGGGTGGGGGATGGGCCGCCGACGAGCCCGGCGAGCTCAGCGAGCGAAGGGTGCCCTCGCTGCGTCACGGGCAGCGAGGGCGCCCCTCGGACGGTCGGACGGTCGACGCGCCGCGGTCCGGGGGCGTCCCCGAGCCGCCGCCGCGCTCAGTTCCCGAGCGCGGCGTCCAGGGTGATCGTGGTGCCGGCCAGGGCCTTGGAGACCGGGCAGGTCTTCTCGGCGGTCGAGGCCAGCTCCTTGAACTTCGCGTCGTCGAGGCCGTCGACGTCGGCGCGCAGAGTGATCGCGATGCCGCTGATCTCGAAGCCGCCGCCCTTGGCGGGCGAGAGGGTGACCTCGGCGCTGACGTCGATCGAGTTCGCGGTGAGGCCCTCACCGCCGAGCACGCCGGAGAGGTTCATGGCCAGGCACGACGAGTGCGCCGCGGCGATGAGCTCCTCGGGGCTCGTCTGGCCGTTCGGGTCCTCGGCGCGGGTCGGGAACGAGACGTTGAACTGGCCGGCGTTGGACGAGTCCAGGGTCACCTGACCCTTCCCGTCCTGCAGGCCGCCTTCCCAGTGGGTGGTCGCGTCGCGGCTCGGCATCGTCGCCTCCTGGTGAGGGTGGAGTGTTTCAGCTGGCGGACGACGCGCCGTCGACACCGCGGAACGCGACGGTCGAGGCGGTGATCGTCCGGAGGAGCACGATGAGCTCGTGGCGCGCGCGGTCGTCGAGACCGAGAGCGCACCCGACGGTGCGGGGCACGTCGGTCACGCGAGCGCGCAGGTCGCGACCGGCGTCGGTGAGGTGCACCGACACGGTCCGCTCGTCGTGCGGAGCCCGGCGCCTCTCGACGAAGCCGGCACCCTCCAGCCGCTTGAGCAGCGGCGAGACGGTGCCGTAGTCGAGCGCGAGCGCGGCACCGACGTCCCGGACCGTCCGCGGCTCGGACTCCCAGAGCGTCAGGAGCACGAGGTACTGCGGGTAGGTCAGGCCCAGCTCGGCGAGCAGGGGCCGGTAGACGTCGGTGACCGCGCGGGACGCCGAGTAGAGCGCGAAGCAGGCCTGCTCGGAGAGGAGCAGGTCGTCCTCCGCGCCGCCGCCGCCCGTGCTCACGCCCAGGAAACTAGCGCACGATCACATCGTGCACAATTTATCGCTGGATCTTCTTGCGCCCCGTCACCTTGTTGTAGACCACCAGCAGGATGATCGCGAAGATGACCGACCCGATCCAGCCGACCGGGTTCGACAGCGTGATCCGCCCGGTGAACAGCGAGAACACGAGGCCGCCGACGACCGAGCCGAGGATGCCGAGGCCGATCGTCGCGAGGAGCCCGATGTTGTCCTTGCCGGGGACCAGCGCGCGGGCGATGAAGCCGACGATCAGTCCGAAGAGGATCCATCCGAGGATGGTGAAGATGATCATTGAAGCGAGCTCCGTTCGAGGCGTTCGTGCCGTGCAGCCGCCACGTTCCCCCGGATCCGCTGTCTCAACCAGTCCCCACGCGCGTTCGAGCGAGGTTCATCGTCCGGCCACGGCGCCGAGGGTCCCCGGGCGGGACACGTCGGCGCCCGGCGTCAGCTCGACGAGATCGAACACGCGCATCGACGCCGCGCGCCCGGCGGAGCACGTCAGCGGCGTCGGCGAGGCGACCCAGCGCTCGCGCACGACCACGGTGACCGGCCCGCGGGCGGCGCCCCCGTCGAGGGTGACCTCGGTCAGGCCCGGCTCGCGGACCTCGACACCGAGCACCCGCAGGGCGTCGATGCCGGGCTCCTGCAGGGCCAGCCGGGCGTGGTGCTGGGCGGCCTGGGCGGGCGGCGTGAGGAAGGAGCGCCCGCGCACCCAGACCGTGTCGACCTCGCCGGCCTCATAGCGCTCGACCACCGCGACGGCCTCGGTGGCGGGCACGCGGCCGAGCACCAGACCGTGGGGCAGCAGCACGACGTTGGCGGCGAAGCGGTCCCCGCCGGTGTGGGTCGTCTCCCAGGTGCGCTCCGGGTACGCGGCGGTGAGCTCCGCGGCGACCGGGCGCCCGCGCATCGCGCAGCAGGCGTCGTGCCGGCCGTGGGCGCAGACGAGGTAGACCGGCTCGGTCGACGGCGTCGTCGCGGCCTCGACGTCGGCCAGGGCGGCGGGGAGTCCGGCGGGGGACTCGACGCGTCCCCACCGGACCGACTCGGAGCCGGGCGTGGTGTCGACGACGGCGAAGCGGCCGCGGTCGGCCGTCGGCTCGCCGCGGGACCGGCTGCGCCGGATCAGCTGGAACCGTCCGCCGCGCGCCTGGCAGAACGCACCGATCGCGTCCACGACCTCGGGCGGGAAGCCCGCGTCGCCCAGCGCCTGGTGCCCCCACGGGCCCGGGTGCTCGACGAGCAGCCACCACCGCGCGGGCGGCGCCGTCGCGACGAACGGGTCGTCGCGCTCGCGCGCGGCGTCCGAGCACCGGAAGCCCGCGTCCGTCGGCGGCGAGGTCATCTCCCCGTCATACCCGGCCCGGGCGGAACGGGACACCCGACGGGCGTCACACCGGCAGCAGCACGCCCTCGCGCAGCAGGCGCCGCACGACGACGGCGCCGTCGTCCGCGTCCAGCCCGGGCAGCTCCCCGGCGCGGACGGGCCGGCCGTCGAGCAGGCGCTCGCAGGCGGCGCGGGTGCCGGCGGGGAGGGTGACGGAGCGGTCGGCCAGCTCGAGCACGACGGGGTCGCCGTCGCCGCCCGGACGCAGCCGGTGGTGCAGGCCGCGACGGCGCCGCACGGCGGTGTCGTCGTCGGCGGACGAGACGGCCGCGGCCTGGGCGAGCGGGGCGAGCGCCTCGGGGCGGTTGCCCGTCCACGCCCGCCGGCGCACACGCCGTGCGACACGGTCGGCGCGCTCGGGGTCGGGGGCGGCGAGGGTCTCGGCGAGGCGTGCCGCGACGGCCTCGACGTGCGGGGCGAGCGCCGCGGGGTCGGCGGCGTCGATCCCCAGCGGCAGCGAGCCCCGCAGCTCCGGGTCGCTGGTCAGGGCGTTGACCAGCGCGTCCACCACCGCCCACCGGGTCACGACGTGGACGCCGATCGTCAGGTGGGCGCTGACCTCCCCCTGCGCGGTCGCGGAGTGCAGGTAGCCGCGCGGCAGGTAGAGGGCGTCGCCGGGCTCGAGGACCTCGTCGATCAGCGGGTCCTCGGCGGCCCGCTCGGCCACGGCGTCGGCGCGGTCGTTCCACGGCTGCGAGCGCAGCGGGTCCGGGTGCACGGGGGCGTGCACGTGCCAGCGCTTGGTGCCGGCGACCTGGAGCACGAAGACGTCGTGCACGTCGTAGTGCGCGGAGAACCCCTGGGACGACGCCGGGGTGATGTACGCGTTGGTCTGCGCCGGGTGGCCGAGCTCCGCGGCCAGGTCGGTGACGAGGTCGGCGACGGGCGCCCAGGTCCGGTGCACGCCTTGCAGCACGACCGTGTGGCCGTCGGCGAACAGCGCGGCGACGCGGTCGTCCCGCACCTGGTCGGCGACCTCGGCCCCGACGCCGCCCTCGCCGGTGAACTGGCTGGAGTCGACGACCGTGCCCTGCTTGGCGATCCGCAGGAACGGGGTGCGGAGCCCCCGCCGGCTGAGGAGCTCGTCGACGGCCGCCAGGTCGAAGAGGTCGCCGAACGCCGACGGGTGGTCGGCGTCCGCGTGCTCGGCCAGGTCCGCGGCCCGGGAGAGCCGCGCCTCACGTCCCCAGGCGGCCGCGGCGAACTCGTCGAGGTCGCCGGCGACGAGGCGCCGCAGCGCCGCGCGGGATGCCCGCCCGGCGCCGCGGCCGCGATCGTCCTCCGGTGACCCGCCGGCCTCGGGAGTCCCGGTCTCGAGAGTCCCGGTCTCGAGAGTCCCGGTCTCGGGAGTCCCGGTCTCGGGAGTCCCGGTCTCGGGAGTCCCGGTCTCGGGAGCCTCGGCCTCGGGAGCCCCGGTCCCGGGCGTCACCGTCGTCATCGGGGCTCAGGCGCTCCCGTCGGCACCGCCGTCGGCGCCGCCGTCGGCGCCGCCGTCCGCACCGCCACCGCGGGCACCGCCATCGGCCGGGCCGTGGCCGGCTCCGCCGTCGGCACCGCCGTCGGCGCCGCCGTCCGCACCGCCGTCGGCGCCGCCACCGCGCGCACCGCCGTCGGCCGGGCCGTGACTCGCGCCGCCGTCAGCACCCCCGTCGGCGCCGCCGTCAGCACCCCCACCGCGGGCACCGCCGTCGGCCGGGCCGTGGCTGGCCCCGCCGTCGGCGCCACCGTCGGCGCCACCGTCGGCTCCGCCGTCGGCACCGCCGTCGGCACCGCCGTCGGCACCCCCGTCCGCACCGCCGTCGGCTCCGCCACCGGAGGCGCCGCCGTCGGCCGGGCCGTGCCCGCTCGTGGTCATGTCGTCGTCGTCCACAGCAATCCTCCGTCGTCGTCGACCCGGGCCGCGTAGCTGCGCCCGCGCCCGGTGTGATGGTGGTCTCGGCAGCAGCCTGCTCCGATGCGCAAGGCCGTACCCGGCCGGGGGTGATCTCACGCGCCCGGTGCCCCGGTGGCGTGGTGCGGCACCACCGGCGCTGGCAGGGTCTGCAGGCCATGAGTCCGGAGGGAACCGTCGGCACGCTCGTGCTCCTGCGCCACGGCCAGAGCGACTGGAACGAGAAGAACCTGTTCACCGGGTGGGTGGACGTCGCGCTGTCGCCGAAGGGTGAGCAGGAGGCCCACCGCGGCGGCCAGCTGCTCGCCGAGGCGGGCCTGCTGCCCGACGTGCTGCACACCTCGCTGCTGCGCCGGGCGATCAACACCGCGAACCTCGCGCTCGACGTCTGCGACCGCCACTGGATCCCGGTGCGCCGCGACTGGCGGCTGAACGAGCGGCACTACGGGGCCCTCCAGGGCAAGGACAAGAAGCAGACGATGGAGGAGTACGGCGAGGAGCAGTTCCAGATCTGGCGCCGCTCGTACGACACCCCGCCGCCCCCGATCGACCCCGATGACGAGTACGCGCAGACCGGCGACCCGCGCTACGCCGACCTCGGCGATGCGCTGCCCCGCACCGAGTGCCTCGCCGACGTCCTCGAGCGCCTGCTCCCGTACTGGCACGCCGCCGTGGTGCCGGACCTGCGCGCCGGCCACACCGTCCTCGTCGCGGCGCACGGCAACTCGCTGCGGGCCGTCGTGAAGCACCTCGACGGCGTCGACGACCAGACGATCGCGGGGCTGAACATCCCGACCGGGATCCCGCTGCGCTACGACCTCGAGACCACCGCCGACGGCGACCTGCGCCCCACGAACCCGGGCGGCACCTACCTCGATCCCGACGCCGCGCAGGACGCGATCGCGGCGGTGGCGAACCAGGGGCGGTAGGCCGGGGGTTAACGGCCCCTGAACAGCAGGCCAACCCTGTCCCCCGGGGGCGTTGGACTGCTCACGGGAACACCACGGGAACGGCCATCCCGGCCCTACCATCGGCAGATGTGACCGTCCCCGTGCTGGTGACCGTCGTCGTGGCCCTCGCGGCCGCGGCGCTCGGTGCCGTCGCCGGGGCCGCCGGCGTGCGCTGGAAGCGCGACGAGGTCCGGCGGGTCCGGGCCAGCGGCCCCACCGTGGCGGAGCTCCTCGCCCGGCTCGTCCGCCGCTCCCACGCGGGCATCGCGGTGGTCAACCGCTTCGGCGACGTCGTGCTCTCCAACGAGCGCGCCGAGGCCCTCGGCGCCGTCGTGGACGCCCGGCCCGACCCGCGGCTCGTCGCCGCGGCCGAGCAGGTCGCCGGCGGCGGCGACGCGGCCGAGGTCGACCTGTCGCCGCGGTCGCACCCGCCCGGCTCGACGCCGCAGACGATCGTCGCGCAGGTCCGCCCGCTCGGGGACGGCTTCGTCGTCGTCGAGGCGACCGACACCTCGGCCGCGGTGCGGCTCGAGGCGGTGCGCCGTGACTTCGTCGCGAACGTCGGCCACGAGCTCAAGACCCCGGTCGGGGCGCTCGCCGTGCTCGCCGAGGCGGTGCTGGACGCCGACGACCCCGACGAGGTCGCCCACTTCGCCACCCGCATCCTCAACGAGTCCTACCGGCTCGGGGCGCTGGTGACCGAGCTCATCGCGCTCTCCCGGCTGCAGGGCGCCGACCGGCTGCCCGAGCTGGTGCGCGTCGACGTCGACGAGGTGCTGGGCGAGGCCCTCCAGCGCGTGCGCGTACCGGCCGAGGCGGCCGCGAGCACCACGGAGGACGCCGCCGACCCCCGCGAGCGCTTCCTGCTCGACGCGCCCAGCGGGCTCGAGGTCGCGGGCGACCGCACCCTGCTGATCACCGCCCTGGCCAACCTGCTCGAGAACGCCCTGGCCTACTCGCCCGAGGGCGCGCCGGTGTCGGTGCGGCGTCGCCGGCAGGGCGACCGCATCGAGATCTCCGTGACCGACCGCGGCATCGGCATCGCGCCCGAGCACCAGCAGCGGGTGTTCGAGCGGTTCTTCCGCGTCGACCCCGCCCGCTCGCGCGCCACCGGCGGCACCGGGCTGGGGCTCGCGATCGTCAAGCACGTCGCGGCCAACCACGGCGGCGAGGTGCGGCTGTGGAGCCAGGTCGGGGTGGGCTCCACGTTCACCCTGCGGGTGCCGGCCGCCCCCGCCGACGACACCGACGCCGACCTGGACGGGCTCGACGCCGATCTGGCCCTCACCGCCGCGGGATCCGGTCCGGACCCGTCCACCCACGGAGGTTCACCGTGACCCGCGTGCTCATCGTCGAGGACGAGGAGTCCTTCGCCGACCCGCTGGCCTACCTGCTGCGCAAGGAGGGCTTCGAGACCTCCGTCGCCGGCACCGGCGCGGCCGCCCTCGACGACTTCGAGCGCCACGGCGCCGACATCGTCCTGCTCGACCTCATGCTCCCCGGCATGAGCGGCACCGACGTCTGCAAAGCCCTGCGCCAGCGCTCGTCCGTGCCGGTGATCATGGTGACGGCCCGGGACGCGGAGATCGACAAGGTCGTGGGGCTCGAGCTCGGCGCCGACGACTACGTCACCAAGCCCTACTCGGCGCGCGAGCTCATCGCCCGGGTGCGGGCGGTCCTGCGCCGCGGCCAGGACGCCGACGGCGACGGCCCCGCCCCGAGCACCGGCGAGCGCCAGCTGCTCGAGGCCGGCCCGATCCGGATGGACGTCGACCGCCACGTGGTCACCGTCGACGCGGGCGGCCGCAGCGCCGAGGTCCCGCTCCCGCTCAAGGAGTTCGACCTCCTGGAGTACCTCATGCGGAACGTCGGACGCGTGCTCACGCGCGCCCAGCTCATCGACCGCGTCTGGGGGGCGGACTACGTGGGCGACACCAAGACGCTCGACGTCCACGTCAAGCGGCTGCGGGCCAAGCTGGAGCCCGAGCCCTCCGCTCCCCGGCATCTGGTCACCGTCCGGGGACTGGGGTACAAGCTCGATGCGTGACGATCGGTAGAGTCCGGCCCGTGCGACTCGGGGTCCTCGACGTCGGTTCCAACACCGTCCACCTGCTGGTGGTGGACGCCCAGCGCGGTGGCCACCCCACGCCCACCCACTCCACGAAGACGGCGTTGCGCCTCGCCGAGCACCTCACCGACGAGGGCCGGCTCGAGCCCGCGGGCGCCGACGCGCTGGTGGAGGCCACGCTGGACGCGCGTAAGCAGGCGCTCGACCTGGGGTGCGAGGACCTGCTGGCCTTCGCGACGTCGGCCGTGCGCGACGCGTCCAACTCGCCGGCGGTGCTGCAGCGGGTGCGCGACGAGGCCGGGGTCGACCTGCAGGTGCTCTCCGGGCCGGACGAGGCCGCGCTGACGTTCCTCGCCGTCCGTCGCTGGCTGGGCTGGTCCGCGGGCCACCTGCTCGTGCTCGACATCGGCGGCGGCTCGCTCGAGATGGCGGTCGGCCGCGACGAGGCCCCGACCCACGCGATCTCGGTGCCGCTCGGGGCCGGTCGGCTGACGCGGGACTGGTTCACCACGGACCCGCCGCAGCGGCGCGAGCTGAAGTCGCTCACCGAGTATGCCCACGAGGTGCTGGCCCCGGCGGCGACCACGCTGCTCGGCGAGGGCCTGCCGGACCGCGCGGTGGTGACGTCCAAGACCTTCCGGTCGCTGGCCCGGCTCACCGGCGCCGCGCCCCGCAGCGCCGGACCGCGGGTGCGCCGGTTCCTGTCGGCGGCCGGCCTGCGCCAGGTCGTGGCGTTCATCTCACGGATGAGCTCCGCGGACCTCGCCGAGCTCGAGGGGGTGTCCGCCAGCCGGTCCCACCAGCTCGTCGCGGGCGCGATCGTGGCCCACGAGGCGATGGCGGCGCTGGGCCTCGAGGAGGTCGAGGTGTGCCCCTGGGCGCTGCGCGAGGGGATCATCCTGGGTCGCCTCGACCAGCTCCAGCCGGGCGGTGGGATGGCGTCGGTCGACGGCCCCCTGGCGACTGGACGACCGACACTGCACCAGGCACGGTAGGTGTCGTGAACAGGGACGACGGGCCCCGACCGGGCACCCAGCGCAGCGTGGCCGAGCTCTTGGCCGCCTACAGCGCGGAGTCCCAGCAGCCGCGTCGCCGGCGGCCCGAGCCCGACGACGCGCCGGCGCCCGGGCCGGACGCCGCCGGCGGGTACGCACCACCCCCCGCGGGATACGAGCCCGGTGGCTACGACACCGGCGGCTACGACCGCCCCGGTGCCGGCTACGACACCGGCGGCCACGAGCGGTCCGCTCACGGCGGCGGCTACCCCGGCGGGTACGACACCGGGTACGACACCGGCGGCTACGACCGCGGCCGGGACGGTGGCTCGGACCTGGGCTACTACGACCCCCGCGGGTCCGACCCCGGCTACGAACCCGGTTACGACCCCGGTGGCTACGACCACGGTTACGACCCCGGCTACGGCGGTGGCCACGGCCCCGGCCGCGACGGCGGCTACGCACCGGGCTCCTACGACCCGGGCCCGTACGACCCCGGCTACGGGGGCGATCCCGGCGGCGGGCGCAACGGCTTCGGGCCCGGCCCCGACGGCGGGGTCTACCCGCCCTCCCGCGACCCGTGGGCCGGCGCACCCCCCGCCCCGCCCGGTCCGCCCCCGATGGCGCCGCCCGGGCCCCCGCCCGCGCCGCCGGCACAACCCCCGGCCCAGCCCCCGGCCCCGCCGGCCACCGGCACCCAGGCCTTCGGCGGCCCGCCCGCGCGTCCGGCCGGCCCGCCGCCCGGGGCGCCGCCGGAGCGACCCACCCAGCAGCCGACCCGCGTCGTGCCCCTGACGGGCGGGCCGGCGGCCCCGTCCGGCGTCCCGGCCGCCCGCGTCGGCGACTCCGGGCCCTCGACCATGGCCGGCCCTGCCGCGCGCCCGCCGGGCGCACCCGCCCCGCGCGGTGCCGGGCCTGACGACGGGGGCCCGCCGACGGCGGCGTCGGCGTTCGCCGGACCGGATCTCGACGACGACCTCGACTCCGGCGAGATCGAGGCCTTCCACGACGACCTCGAGGACGACCGCCTCGACGACGCCCCGGACTCCGCGCCCGCGGGGCTGGGCCGGGCCCCGCGGGGACGCCGGGTCGACGACGCGGACCCGTACGACTCCTACGACGACTCCTACGGCGAGGACGACCTCGACGAGCCCGAGGAGCGCCGCTCCTCGGCGCGCGACTGGCTGGTCATGATCGGCCAGCTCGTGGTCGGCGCCCTGCTCGGTGCCGTGCTCTGGACGGTGTTCTCCTACCTGTGGCAGGAGCAGCCGGTCATCGCGCTCGTGCTCGCCGCCGTGGCCACGACGGGCCTGGTGTTCGGCGTGCGGGCGCTGCGGCGTTCCGACGACCTGCAGACGACGGTGCTGGCGGTGGTCGTCGGCCTGGTCGTCACCGTGTCCCCGGCCGCGATCGTGCTGTTGAGCCGCTGATCCGTGGCGTCCCACCCCTCCCCGCGCGGGGGCCCGCCCGTCGCCATGTCCACGGCGTCGGTCTTCCCGGAGCCGATGGACTCGGCGTTCGAGGTGGCCGCGGAGCTCGGCTACGACGGTGTCGAACTCATGGTCTGGACCGACCCCGACAGCCAGCGCCTCGCCTCCGTGGCGCGCGCCTCGGAGCGCACCGGGATGCCGGTGCTGGCGGTGCACGCCCCCTGCCTCGCCATCACCCAGCGGGTCTGGACACCCGACCCGGCCGAGCGCCTGCGCCGCAGCGCGGTGCTCGCGGCGAGCCTCGGCGCTCCGAGCGTCGTGCTGCACCCCCCGTTCCGCTGGCAGCGCCGCTACGCCCAGGGGCTCGCACGCCAGGCCGACGAGCTCGAGCGCGCGCACGGGGTGCGGATCGCGATGGAGAACATGTTCCCACTGCGCCGCGGGCGGCTGCGGTGGTCGAGCTACACCCCGGGCCACGACCCCACCCGGCCCGGCGCGCGCTGGTACACGCTCGACCTCTCCCACACCGCGACCGCCGGCGACGACGCCCTCGCGCTGCTCGACCGCATGGGCGACCGGCTGGTGCACCTGCACCTCGCCGACGGCACCGGCCTCGAGCGCGACGAGCACCTCGTGCCTGGCCGCGGCACCCAGCCCACGGCGGAGGTGTGCCGGCGGCTCGGGACGTCCGGGTTCGACGGCACGGTCGTCGTGGAGATCAGCACCCGGCGTGCGCGCTCCCGGAACGAGCGCCTCGACATGCTCGCCGAGGCGCTGCTGTTCGCGCGGCTGCACCTGGGCACGGACCTGCCGCGGTCGCCCGTCTGAGACCTGGGGCAGGATCGGCGCCATGGGTCAGACGGTGGCGGTCCTGGGCGGCGGGAAGATCGGCGAGGCGCTGCTGGGCGGTCTGGTGGCCGCCGGGCACGCGCCGGGGAGCCTGCTGGTGGTCGAGCCGGCCGCGGCCCGGGCGGCCGAGGTCGGCGACCGCCACGGCGTCGGCGTGGTCGACGCCCCGGAGGCGGCCCGGCGCGCCGACGTCCTCGTGGTCGCGGTGAAGCCCGCCCAGGTGCCGACCGCGCTGGACCAGGTGCACGAGGCGGTCGCGGGCCGCGAGGACCGGCCGACCGTGGTCTCCCTCGCCGCGGGCATCCCGACCGCCACGATCGAGGCCCACCTGCCCGCCGGCACCGCGGTCGTGCGCGTCATGCCCAACACGCCGATGCTCGTGGGCCGCGCGATGTGCGTGCTCTCGGCCGGCTCCGCGGCCGGCGAGGCCGAGCTGGCCGCCACCGAGACGCTGCTCGCCGCCGTCGGTCGCACGGTCCGGGTGCCCGAGGCGCAACAGGACGTCGCGACCGCGCTGTCGGGCTCCGGCCCCGCCTACGTCTTCCTGCTCGCCGAGGCCATGATCGACGCCGGCGTGGCCCTCGGGCTGCCGCGGCCCGTGGCGACCGAGCTCGTCACCACCACGGTCGACGGCGCGGGCGGGCTGCTGACGACGCCGGGCAGCGACGGGCGCGAGGGCGAGCCGCCGCACGCGGGCCTGCTGCGCGAGGCCGTCACCTCGCCCGGCGGGACCACCGCCGCCGCGCTGGGGGTGCTCGAGGCGGACGGGCTGCGCGCCGCGCTCGGGCGCGCCGTCACCGCGGCCCGTGACCGCTCGGTCGCCCTGGGCCGCGGCGACGCCTGACCCCGCCGAGCGGAGCGAGGGACGCCCTCGCTGCCTCCCGCGCAGCGGAGGACGCCCTCGCTCCGTCCCCGGACCACGCGCGCGCCGGTCGGACCTCGACGTCCGCTCGTCGTGACAGGACCGTGTTCGGGCGCCTCGGCGTGGACGCTTGACGCGCCGGGTCGCGCGGCTGCCGCACGAGCGGGTGGAGTCGAACCAGACGTCACACGCGTCCCGCTACCCTCACCCGCACAGCACGGCGTGTCGGCCCGCCGGGAGGGGAAGCCCGGCGGCACGGCCTGTGCTCGGAAGGCGTGAGACCCATGCCCAACAACACGACGGGCTCCGGGACGCGGAAGGACGGGGACAACCTCGCTCGCGTGCAGTTCCTGACGGTCGCCGAGGTGGCCGCCGCGATGCGCGTGTCGAAGATGACCGTCTACCGACTCGTCCACAACGGAGAGCTGCCGGCGGTCCGGGTGGGCCGCAGCTTCCGTGTCCCCGAGGACGCGGTGCACGAGTACCTGCGCGGCTCCTACTTCGACGCCGGCTGATCTCCACGCGCGCCCGCCGGGCGCGCGTGGAGATCGGCCCCTCCGTCACCGGTCGCCCACGGGGCGACCGGTACGGTGGTGTGTCTGCGGCCGGAGGGCCGCCACCACCCCCAGCTCATCCAGCGCAGCACGAGAGGTTCCCTATGGGTTCGGTCATCAAGAAGCGTCGCAAGCGGATGTCGAAGAAGAAGCACCGTAAGCTGCTGCGCAAGACCCGCGTGCAGCGTCGCAAACTGGGCAAGTAAGGGCGTCGGGACACCGGCAGAGCCCGCAGGCCCGCGCAGACCGACCGCAGGAGAAGCCAGGGGATGTCCGAGGCGCCGTCCGTCGTCCTCGTCACGGGGGTGAGCCGCTTCCTCGGCGGCCACCTGGCGGCGCGCCTCGCCTCCGACCCGTCGATCGAGCGGGTCCTCGGCGTCGACACCACGCCGCCGTCGCGGGAGATGCGGCGGCGCATGGGTCGCGCCGAGTTCGTGCGCGTCGACATCCGCAACCCGCTCATCGGCAAGGTCATCTCCACGGCGAAGGTCGACACCGTCGTCCACGCCTCGCTCTCGGGCAACCCCGGCGCGTCCGGCGGCCGCTCGATGATGATGGAGATGAACGTCATCGGGACGATGCAGCTGCTCGCGGCCTGCCAGCGTTCCGACACGGTGCGCCGGTTGGTGGTCAAGTCGACCTCGGCGGTCTACGGGGCGAGCCCGCGGGACCCCGCGACGTTCACCGAGACCACCGAGCCGAAGGCGATCCCGCCGGGCGGCTACGCGAAGGACGCGGTCGAGATCGAGGGCTACGTCCGCAGCTTCTCGCGACGCCGCCCGGACATCCCGGTGACGACGCTGCGGTTCGTCAACCTCATCGGCCCGCGGATCGACACGTCGTTCGTGCGCTACTTCTCCCTGCCGCTCGTGCCCGTGGTCATGGGGTACGACGCGCGGGTGCAGCTGCTGCACGAGGAGGACGCCGTCGCGGTGCTCGAGCGGGCGGCGGCGGAGGACCTGCCGGGCGTGTTCAACGTCGGCGCCGACGGCGTCCTCATGCTGTCCCAGGCGATCCGGCGGGCCGGGCGCCTCTCGCTGCCGGTCCCGCAGCCCGCCGTGCCCCTGGTCGGCCGCTTCACGCGCCGCGCGCGCCTCGTGGACTTCTCCCCGGAGCAGCTGCGGCTGCTGAACTTCGGGCGGGTGGTGGACACCACGAAGCTGCGCACCGAGTTCGGCTTCACGCCACGCTGGACCACGGTCCAGGCCTTCGACGACTTCGTGGCCGGGCGCAGCCTGCGTCCGATCATCGACCCGGCGACGCTCGGCCGGGTGCAGGGCGCGGCCACGGCCGTCGCCCGCGCCCTGCCCTCCGGCGCCTGACGGCAGTACCGCACCGCAGGACCCCAGCACCACCCCGGCACCGCCGCCGTCCCGCCCCAGCGTCCTCGAGAGGAGACGTCATGCCCGAGGCCCGTGTCATCCCGCTGCACGCGGAGGGCACCGAGGGCGGACGCCGGCCCCGGCCGCGGCCGGCGCCGCGGCGGGCGAGCCGGCCCGGCGTGGGCTCGCTGACGGAGCGCACCGCGGCGGCGCGCGGGATCACGGCCGACGGCAGCACCGACCACGACACCGGGGAGGCGGGGGAGTCGGGCGTGGGACCGACCGGCGGCGAGGTGGCCGCGCTCCCGACCCCGCCGGGCCCGACCGAGCTCGAGGCGCGGGTCGCGGAGGTCGGCGAGTTCCTGCAGCGCCGGCTCACCGGGCGCTACGCCGTCGACGACTTCGGCTTCGACCGCGATCTCACCGAGAACGTGGTCATGCCCGTGCTCCGCCCGCTCTACGAGCACTGGTTCCGCGTCGAGACCATCGGCACCGAGAACGTGCCGCTCTCCGGCGGGGCGCTGCTCGTCGCGAACCACTCCGGCACCCTGCCGCTCGACGCCCTCATGACCACGGTGGCGGCGCACGACGACCTGCCGGTGCCCCGCTACCTGCGGATGCTCGCGGCCGACCTCGTGTTCGGGCTGCCCGGCGTCGGCGCGGTGGCCCGCAAGGCCGGGCACACGCTCGCCTGCAACGCCGACGCCGAGGCCCTGCTGTCGGCCGGCGAGCTCGTCGGTGTGTGGCCCGAGGGGTTCAAGGGCATCGGCAAGGACTTCGCCGACCGCTACAAGCTGCAGCGCTTCGGGCGCGGCGGCTTCGTGTCGGCCGCGCTGCGCACGGGCGTGCCGATCGTGCCGTGCTCGATCGTCGGCGCCGAGGAGATCTACCCGAAGATCGCCGACCTCGGGCCGCTGGCGCGCCTGCTCGGCTTCCCGTACTTCCCGATCACCCCGACCTGGCCGCTGCTCGGCCCGCTGGGCCTCGTGCCGCTGCCGTCGAAGTGGTACATCGAGTTCGGCGAGCCGATCCCGACCGACGTCTACGACCCGGGGGCGGCCGACGACCCGATGCTGGTGTTCAACCTGACCGACCAGGTGCGGGAGAACATCCAGCAGACGCTCTACCGGCTCCTCGCGGGCCGCCGGAACGCGTTCCTGGGATAGCTCAGCCGGCCAGGCGGCGGCGGTAGGCCGCGCCCGCGACCACGGCACCGGCGACCGCGCCGGCGCCGAGGACCGAGGGCACGCCGATGCGCGCGGCCTTGCGGCCCGACCGGAAGTCGCGGATCTCCCAGCCCCGCTCCCGGGCCATCTGGCGCAGGTCGGAGTCGGGGTTCACCGCCACCGCCGTGCCGACCACCGACAGCATCGGGGCGTCGTTGACGGAGTCGGAGTACGCCGCGCACCGGCGCAGGTCGAGGCCCTCGCGCGCGGCGAGCGCCCGCACGGCGTGGGCCTTGGCCGGGCCGTGCAGCAGCTCGCCGACGAGCCGGCCGGTGAACACGCCGCCCTCGCTCTCGGCCACCGTGCCCAGCGCGCCGGTGAGGCCGAGACGTCGCGCGATGATGCGGGCCAGCTCCAACGGCGTGGCGGTGACCAGCCAGACCCGCTGGCCGGCGTCGAGGTGCATCTGGGCGAGGGCCCGGGTGCCCTCCCAGATGCGGTCGGCCATCAGCTCGTCGTAGATCTCCTCGCCGAGCGCGACCAGCTCGGTGACCGAGCGCCCCGCGACGAACGACAGCGCCTGCTCGCGGTGGGCCCGGACGTCCTCGGGCGTGCCCTCGCCCCCGACACGGAACTTCAGCTGCTGCCAGACGAAGCCGCGCAGGTCCGAGCCGGAGAAGAAGTTCCGTGCCGCCAGCCCGCGCGCGAAGTGGAAGATCGACGCGCCCATCATCATGGTGTTGTCGACGTCGAAGAACGCGGCGGCCGTGAGGTCCGGTGGCACCCGCGACGACGGCGGGACCCGGTGGATGTCGGGCGCCTCGGCCGCGGCGGCGGCCGCCGCGGGCGCCCCGCCCGCGAACTCGCCCTCGTACTCGGCGTCCGGGACGAGCTCCGAGGCGGGATGGGTCTCCGTGACCTCCGGGCCGGCGTCGGGCCTGCCGGGGGACCCGGAGCCCGCCGGCACCGGCTCCAGCAGCTCGGACGCGGTGGGCGCCTCGACGTCGGGATCCTCCAGCGCCGCCTGCGCGGCCGCCTCACCCGCACGGCGCGCCGCGTCGCGCTCCGCCTGAATCCGGCGCTCGCGCCGTCGTCCCACCGCCGGGCCTCCCGTCGCGTCCGTCCCGGGACCAGGCCGTCGGGGCGGGACGGAACGAACGACCCCTCCGGTGGTGCTCGTCCACCCTAGACGCCGCCCCCGACCGTCAGCGTCGCCGCGACCGCGGCCGTGGCGGGGCGGACGTCACGGTCCCGGGGTGCCGGGAGACCGGGCTCCCGTCAGCCGAGGCTGAGGCCGGGCAGCCCGGGCAGCAGCGGCGGGACGTCGACCTGCGGCAGCAGCGGCACGGGCAGCGGCACCTGGACCGGCGCCGGCGTCGACGTGCGCTCCGACCGCGAGGACGACGACCCCGAGGAGTCCGAGTCCCGGCTGCTGTCCGACGACGTCTCCGTGGAGTGGGTGGTCGTCGTGGTGGTGGTCGTGGTGGTCGTGGTGCTCGTCGGGGCCGTGCTCGACGTCCCGGCGCCCTCAGAGCCCGAGGACTCCGACGACGAGGGGGACCCGCAGTCCGCACCGGGCACCGGCCCGAGGTCGTCGGTGTCGGCCGCGGCGGTCGCGCAGTTCCCGGAGCCCCCGAACGCGGCCGCCCGGTCACCCAGGCGCTGCAGCATCTGCTGGGAGCTGGCGGCGGCGGCGCGGCCGTCGGTGTCGAGCGACGGGCTCAGCGTGTCCAGGCGGGACGACTGCGAGCGCGCCCACTCCTGGAGCTCGCCCGGCGGGGGCCCGGTCGGCTGCCCGGCCAGCGGCAGGATCAGCCGGGAGCCCGTGCGGGCCTGGTCGTCGAAGGCGCGCAGGTTGTCCAGCACGAGCGCGGTCTGGTCGGCGTCGAGGCCGGCGGCCACCGGGCCCGGCCCCGCGGCCGTGGTGCTCTGGCGGCTGATGAGGTCGGAGACCTCCTCGAGCCGGCTGGAGGCGAACTCGAGGTGCTTGAGCCCCTTCGCCTCCTGGCCGCTGGTCAGCCCGATCTCGGCGCTCTCGGACGCCCGCTTGATGCCGTAGAGCATCTCGCCGGGCAGGGCACCGCGGCTGAGCAGGACGGTGAGCGCACCGAGCAGCAGCACGGCGCAGGCGCCGGTCACGAGCGAGGACATCAGGCGTGTCGAGCGCCGTCCGCCGCGGCCCGGGCGGGCGTCCGCCGCGGGGCGGCCGTCGGCCGGGCGCGTGCCCGCCCGCCGGGCGCCGCCGCGCGTGCCGGCGCCGGCCCGGCCGGCCCCCCGACCGCCGGCCGGACCGGGGTCCGGGGTCCGCAGCACCCGCGTGCTCCCGCGGGGTGCGGCCGTGCTCGACGGGTCGCCGCCGATCTCGGCCATGAGGGCGGCGCGCATGCGGGCACTGGCCTCGGGGTCGGGCCCCGGGGTGTCCCGTCCCGCCGCGCGGAGGGCCGACGCGATGTCGAGGTGACGCGCGGCATCGCTCTCGCCGCCGCGGTCCCGCCGGGCACGGTCGGCCCGAGGAAGACGCCCCGTGGGGTCCCGCTCGTCGCCTGCGTCGTGCCCGCTCGACATGCCGTCCGTCCTCATCGTCCGCGCGTCACGGTCCGTGCGCGCCGTGCTCGTCGCTGGGCAAAACGACCGGACGGGCGACCGGTTACGTCGATGCGGTGTGCGGTTCGAACTACAGAGATGTCACTCACCGCAGGCCCTCGGGCAACAGTTGGGCGAGACGGCGGACCGCACGGTGCTGCAGCGCCTTCACGGCGCCCTCGTTGCGCCCCATGATCTCCGCGGTCTCGGCGACCGAGAGGCCCTGCAGGAAGCGCAGCGCGATGCATTCCTGCTGGTCGTCGCCCAGCTTCGCGACGCATCGCAGCAGCTCGGCGTGGGTGGCGCCGGCGATGACCTCGGACTCGGGCCCGGGCCGGAAGCTCGACGGGGCGACGTCGGCGACCTCGGCGGTGGAGCTCTCGAGGCGGTAGCGGCTGGACTTCACGTGGTCCAGCACGAGGTTGCGGGCGATGGTGACGAACCACGCACCGATGTCGCGGCCCTGGTAGCTCACCGAGGTGATGCGGCGGTACGCGCGGACGAACGTCTCCTGGGTGAGGTCCTCGGCCGCGGGCCGGTCGCCGAGACGGAAGAGCACGAACCGGAAGACGGTGTCGTGGTAGCGGTCGAAGAGCCGGCCGAAGGCCTCGGTGTCGCCGTCCTGGGCGGCGCGGACGAGCGCCCAGCCCTCGGCGGTCGCCGCGTCCTGCGGCAGGTCGTCGGGGAGGTCGTCGGCCAGCTCGTCGTCGGCGTCCTCCGGCTCGGGGGAGCCGGGGTCGCCGGTGACGAGTGCGCCGTCGGTGGCCGGGCCCGCCGAGCCCAGCGCGCCACCGGGGTGCGACGCCGTCGGGTCGCCAGGGGGCTGCAGCGGGACCGCCGTGGTCGGTGCGCTCCCGGGCTCGACCGCCGTCGGCGGGGCGTCCAGCGGCGGCGCCTCGGCCGGCATCGCCTCCGCGGGCGGGTCCGGGGGGACGGGCGGCAGCGGGCCGGTGCCGTGCCGGGGCGCGGGCGCGTCGGGGACCGGGGTCCCCATCGGCGGCGTCGGGCGGCTGCCCGTCGGGCGGCGGGGGCGCCGGGTCTCCGGGGCCGGCTCCGACGAGGGCGGCGGCCAGGTGTCCTCGCGGCGCCGCTGCGCGGGGTACGCGATCGGCGCCGTGGGCGGCGCCGCCGTCGGGGTGCCGCGGCCGCGACCGTCGCGGGCGTCCAGGACGGGCTCCGGGGGCGTGTCCGTCCCCGTCGCGCCCCGCGACCGCCCGCCGGTCACGCCGGGGCCTCGCCGGACGTCACCCCGGGCCGGGCCGCGTCCGGGCTCGTCGGCGGGGTCGGGTGCCGCGCGCCTCACGGCGCTCCGGGGGGTGACGGGAGCCGGAGCGCGCTCGATCCGTCGACGGGGAGGCGGAGCCCGACGGGCCCGCGCTCGTTGGACAGGAGGGCGCCGGGACGAGGCGCGTCGAGGGTGCGGACCACGTACCGCGCACACGTCCGGTCGAGACGACCGGCTGCGTCGGACATGCCCTCTCCCTCGATCGACGTTCCCGACCGGATCCCCACGAGGGGGCGTCGCCGACGGAGCATACGTGCGGCGAGATCCCCCCTCGCACCGGCGCGCCTCACACGGGTCTGACCCTCTCCGACCTGCGGTGACGGTGCGGCGAGCGGCCGTTCGGCGGTATCTCGGGGCTCCGCAGGGGGCCCCGCGGACCGTGGGAGACTGCCGCCGGGCGGCGCAGGTGCGCCGTGCCGGAGGGAGGCGACGAGCCGGTGGCGGGCGAACGGTCCGACGAGCGGGCGACGACGTCGGTGGGCGGTGCGGCGGGCGGTCGGGGAGACGGCCCGGGTGACCGGGGTGACCCGATCGAGCCGTCGCCGGGCGCCGCGTCGGAACACGCCGGGGACGCCGAACCGGTCCGCGTCGTCGTGCTCGTCCGCGCCGACTGCCGGACCTGTGACCGCATGGAGGGCGTGGTGCGCGAGATCTGCGGCCGCGCCGGCGAGGAGCACGCCGTGGTGGACGTCGACGGCGCGGGCGCCGACCCGGAGTGGCGCGCCGAGTACGGCGACCGCATCCCCGTCACCCTCGTCGACGGCGTCGAGATCGGCTCGTGGCGCCTCGAGCCCGACGACCTCGTCCGCGCGCTCGCGGCCCGCGGACCGGGGAGCCGGACCGTCGACGGAGGGGCCGGCCGGTGACCGCGCCCGCGCCGGCCGACGTGCCGATCCTCCAGACCGCCTCGTCGCTGGTCGTCCTCACCACGACCACCTACCGGTCGCTGCAGGCGCTGCCCTTCGGCGGCGGCGCCAACGCCCCCGGCCCCGTCCGCGACCTCATCGCCGCCGCGCTCGAGGCGCTGGCGCGGGCGCGCACCGACCTGGCCGACGCGACCCGCGCCGCCGGCGGGCGGGTGCAGAACGGCGCGAACCCCCGCTACGAGCCGGTCGTCGCGCAGGCGCTGCCCACCGTGCGGGGGCCGGGTGACGTCGTCGGTCTCGCGCTGACCCTCGAGGACGTGCTGGCCCAGACGCTGGTCCGCGACGTCGTCGACCTCACCTCGCCCGACGTGCGGCGCACGGTGGCGGGCCACGCCGCCGCGGCGGCCCAGCGCAAGGCGCTGCTGCTGACCCTCGGGGCGCTCCTGTCGACCGGGCGGTCAGACCTGGTCGCCGTGCCGCCGGACCTCGGGGCGCTGCCCCCGGGCGCCGGCACGGTCGGGTTCCCCGACGTCCTGTTCCCGACGGAGAAGGCGTCGCCGTCGGCGGAGGGAGCGCTGTGAGCCCCGGGCTGCCGCGGCGGGCGTTCCTGCTCGGGCTCGGCGGGGTCGCGGGGGTCGCCGGACTCTCCGCGCTGGCCGCGTGCTCGGACGCCGCCCCGGCGGGCCCGCCCGCGCCGGGCGCGACACCGGGCCCCGCGCCGACCACCACCACCACGACGGCGCCCACGTACTCCGGCGAGGCGGCCCTGGTCGCGCTCGGGGCCGCGGTCTCCGGGCTCGCGGGCGACCTGCTCGGACAGGCGGCCGGCGGCGCGGGCCAGGGGCGCTACGGCGCGGTGCCGGGAGCGGTCTCGGCCTTCCTCTCCGGCGCCGCGGCCCAGCACGTCGCGCACGCCGAGGCGTGGAACCGGGTGCTCGTCGCCGCCGGGCGTCCGGCCGTCGACGGCACGCCGCTGACCGTCGAGCCCGCGCTGCGCGCCCGCCTCGCCGCGGCGCTGGCCCCCGTCGACCTCCTCGGGCTCGCCGCGGACGTGACGGGCACGGTCGCCGCGACCGTCACCGCGATGACGGACCAGTTGACCGGGGCGTCGGCCGTGAGCCTCGCCGCCGGGATCGGGCCGGTCGCCGCGATGCACGGCGCGACGGCCGGGTTCCTGCTCGGGCGCCCGCCCACCGCACCGGCGGATCCCACCGCCGGCGCCCTGGGCCCCGACGCGCTCACCGTCTGAGGCCGCCCGGCCGCAGCGGCGCGCCACCGGCGTGGCGCCCGGTGCGTCCCCGCGTGTCGCCGGACGGCGCACGAGGACGCCCTCGCACCGCCTCGTCCTGCTCCGGACCGGCGCGACGACGGCGCGGCGGCGCGCCGACTGGCAGACTGGAGGCCCACCGCCGGTCGGCACGACGCCCGCATCGACCCGGCGCGGTCCGCGGCGGAGCGGCGGGTGGTCGAGCCCACGCCCGCACGGCCCGCGGCGATTTTGTGCGTGCGTTCACGAGCGCTAGCGTTGTCAGGCGAGCCAGTCAGGACGACGTCCGCGTGAGGACGGCCGCGGGTGCGGACACCCCCCGTGGCGTCCGCGGAACGTGCGTGACGTCGGCGACCGCCGAGCGCGGGCAACGAGCGAGGCATGACAGGAGGCGCCCGGAAGTGACGGTCGACCGCGGCACCCGGCCCACCCGCCGTGCGGTGCCCTCGAGCCGACCGCCCGGGGAGGACGTGGATCCCGACGTGGCCGTGCCCGACGACGACACCGACGACACCGCCGAGACCGGCGCCCGGCCCGTACCGGGCGCGACGGTGGCCCGGCTGGCGGTCTACCTGCGCGTGCTGACCTCGCTGCTCGCCGACGGCCGCGGCACGGTCTCGAGCGAGGAGCTCGCCGCCGCGGCGGGGGTCAACTCCGCGAAGCTGCGCAAGGACCTCTCCCTCATCGGGTCCTCCGGGGTGCGGGGCGTCGGCTACGACGTGTCGCGGCTCACCGCCGAGGTCGAGGCCACCCTCGGACTGACCCGCCCGCACGCCGTCGCGCTCGTCGGTGTCGGCAACCTCGGGCACGCGCTCGCCGGGTACGGCGGGTTCGCGCAGCGGGGCTTCCCGGTCGCCGCGCTGTTCGACGTCGACCCCGCGCTGGTCGGCACGACGATCGCGGGCGTCGAGGTCGAGCCCGTGGACGCGATCGGGCGGGTGTGCGCCGAGCGCGGCGTCACCATCGGCGTCGTCGCCACCCCCGCCGCCGCCGCGCAGCCGGTCTGCGACCAGCTCGTCGCGGCGGGCGTGCGCAGCATCCTCAACTTCGCGCCGACCGTGCTGGCCGTCCCGGCCGGGGTCGAGGTGCGCAAGGTCGACCTCGCGGTGGAGATGCAGGTGCTGTCGTTCCACGTCGCGCAGCGGCACGGCACGGTGCCGGCCGCCGGGCTCGCCGCCCCCGCGGCGGGCCGGACCCCGCGAGAGGCGGTCACCCGATGAGCGTGCTCCTGGTCGGCGTCTCGCACCGGACCGCCGAGGTCCCGGTGCTCGAGCGCGTCGCCGTCTCCGCCGAGGACACCCGCAAGGTGCTCGACGACCTGCTCACCGGCGAGCACGTCACCGAGGCGATGCTCGTGTCCACCTGCAACCGGGTGGAGATCTACACGGTCGTCGAGACCTTCCACGGCGGCCTCACCGAGGTCTCCTCCGTGCTCGCCCGCCACGCCCACGCCGAGGTCTCGGACCTCACCGACCACCTCTACGTCCACTACGCCGGCTCCGCGGTGGAGCACCTCTTCTCCGTGGCCGCCGGGCTCGACTCGATGGTCGTGGGCGAAGCCCAGATCCTCGGTCAGCTGCGGGCGTCCTACAACGAGGCCCGCGAGCTCGGCTCCGCCGGCAAGGTGCTCCACGAGCTCGCCCAGCAGGCGCTGCGGGTGGGCAAGCGCGCCCACACCGAGACCGGGATCGACGCGGCCGGTGCCTCGGTCGTCTCCGAGGTCCTCGCCGACGCCGAGGACGCCCTCGGCGGCCCGGGGGCGCTCGCCGGGCGCCGCGCGCTCGTGGTCGGCGCCGGCTCGATGGGCGCGCTCTCCGCGGCGCACCTGCGCCGCGCCGGCGTCGACGACCTGGTGCTGGCCAACCGCTCGGAGGAGAACGCCGAGCGCCTCGCCGTGGCGCTGCGGGGCGAGGGCGCGACGGCCCGCGCCGTCGGCCTCGACGCGCTGCCGGCCGAGATCGCGGCGGCCGACGTCGTCGTCGCCTGCACCGGCGCGATCGGGACGGTGATCGGTGAGGACGCGGTGCGCCGGGCGCTCGCGGGCCGTGCGCCCG
Organism: Actinomycetospora sp. C-140; assembly: GCF_054796175.1. Classification (NCBI taxonomy): domain Bacteria; kingdom Bacillati; phylum Actinomycetota; class Actinomycetes; order Pseudonocardiales; family Pseudonocardiaceae; genus Actinomycetospora; species Actinomycetospora sp. C-140. The sequence goes on from NZ_JBTWNF010000016.1 coordinate 75,004, forward strand.
CGGCGGCGCCCCTGGTCGTCTGCGACCTCGGCCTGCCCCGCGACGTCGACCCCCGGGTCGCCGACCTCGAGGGCGTGACCGTCGTCGACCTCGCCGCCCTCGGCGAACGCCTGCGCTCCGCCTCGGCGGGGATCGCGGTCGAGCAGGCGCGCACGGTCGTCGCCGAGGAGGTGCGCGCCTACTTCGCCGCGCAGCGCACCGCCGAGGTCACCCCCACCGTCACCGCGCTGCGCCGCCGCGCCGCCGAGGTCGTCGACGGCGAGCTGCTCCGCCTGGCCGGGCGCCTGCCCGACCTCGACGACCGCTCGCGCGACGAGGTCGCCCAGACCGTGCGACGCGTGGTCGACAAGCTGCTGCACACGCCGACCGTGCAGGTCAAGCGCCTGGCCCAGGCCCCCGGCGGCGACACCTACGCCGAGGCGCTGCGCGAGCTGTTCGAGCTCGACCCGCAGACGCCGGCCGTGCTCGCCGCCACCGAGACCGCGCGTGTCGAGCCGGGCGAGCGGGTCGACCAGGCGCTGGCCGTGGACCCGCGCGACGCGCAGCGCAGCGGAGCCGGCGCCGTCGAGTCCCGCGAGGCCGACCGCAGCGGCGGGGGGCGCCGATGACCGCCACCGACACCGGTACGACCGGCACCCTCGACGCGTCCTTCACCGGCGCGGGCGCCCGCACCATCCGTCTCGGCACCCGCGCGAGCCTGCTGGCCCGCACGCAGACCGACATCATCGCCTCCGCGCTCACCGCCGCCGGCGCGACGGTCGAGATCGTGACCGTGTCCACCGACGGCGACCGCAGCCAGGCGGCCGGCACGCCGATCGCCGGCAGCGGCGTCGGGGTGTTCGTCACCGCGCTGCGCGAGGCGCTGCTCGCCGACGAGATCGACGTCGCGGTGCACTCGTACAAGGATCTCCCGACGGCCGGGGTGCCGGGTCTGACCCTGGCCGCCGTGCCGGCGCGCGAGGACCCGCGCGACGCGCTCGTCGCCCGCGACGCCATGGTGCTCGGCGAGCTCCCGCCGGGCGCGGTGGTCGGCACCGGCTCGCCGCGGCGGGTCGCCCAGATCGACGCGCTCGGGCTCGGTCTGCAGCTCGTGCCGATCCGCGGCAACGTCGACACCCGCATCGCCAAGGTCACCCGCGGCGAGCTCGACGCCGTGGTGCTGGCCCGGGCCGGGCTCGCCCGCCTCGGGCGGGTCGGCGAGGCCACCGAGGTGCTCGACCCGGTGCAGGTGCTGCCGGCCCCCGCCCAGGGGGCGCTCGCCTGCGAGTGCCGCACCGACGACGCACCGCTGGCGGAGCTGCTGCGCAGCACCCTGCACGACGAGGGCGTCGCGGCGGCCGTCACCGCCGAGCGCGCCGTGCTCACCGCCCTGGGATCACCCTGCAGCGCCCCGATCGGGGCGCTCGCCGAGGTCGTGGAGGACCTCGACGACGACGGCCACGTCGTCGAACGGCTGTCGCTGCGTGCGGTGGCCACCACGGAGGACGGCGCACTGGTGCGCGCGTCCGCCGCCGGAGAGACCGAGGACGCCGAGCGGCTCGGGCGGGAACTCGCCGCCGAGATGCTCGCCGACGGGGCGGTCCCGACCGGGCCCGCCGGGAGACGCGCGAGCGATCCCGGCGCCTGACGCCCGGCACGCCCCCTGGACACCACTGATGGGAACGGAACGACATGACAGCACCCTCGACGACCGCCGGTCGCGTCGCCTTCGTCGGCAGCGGGCCCGGTGACCCGGGCCTGCTGACCGTCCGGGCCCGCGACGCCCTCGCCGCGGCCACGCTCGTGGTGGCCGACCGCGGGGCGCCCGCGGAGGTCCTCGCCCTGCTGCCGGCGTCGACGGTCGTGCGCCCCGTCGGGCTCGCCGACGACCCGGCCGCCGGCGGACCCGTCACCGACGCGGTCGTCGCCCCCGGGTTCGCCGCCGACGACCCGTCGGCGAGCGCGGGCCCGGCGCCGGCCGACCCGGCCGCGCTGGCCGAGACCGTGGTGGGCGAGGCCCGCGGCGGCGCGTCGGTGGTCCGCCTGTGCCTCGGCGACCCGCTGGTGCGCCCCGACGTGGTCACCGAGGTCCGCGCCGTGGCCGCGGCCGGCGTCCCCTTCGACGTCGTGCCGGGCATGTCCGCGGACACCGCGGTGCCGACCTACGCCGGCGTCGCGCTCGGCCCGGCCCACACCGCGGTCGACCTCACGGCCGGCGAGGCCGTCGACTACGCGGCGCTGGCCGTCGCGCCGGGCCCGCTCGTGCTGCAGGCCACCGCCGCCGAGCTCGCCGGCGCGTCGGCGTCGCTCATCGAGAACGGCTGGAAGCCCGGCACCCCGGCACTGATCACCGCCGGCGGCACGGGGTCGCGGCAGCGCACCGTCGAGGCGAGCCTCGACAAGCTCGCGGCCGAGGGCGCCGAGCTCGACGGCCCGCTCGTCGTGACCCTCGGCGACGCCGTCACCGACCGCGCCACGCTCTCCTGGTGGGAGTCGCGCGCCCTCTACGGCTGGCGCGTGCTCGTGCCGCGCACCAAGGACCAGGCGGGCGCGATGAGCGACCGCCTGCGGGTGCACGGCGCGGTGCCCGAGGAGGTCCCGACCATCGCGGTGGAGCCCCCGCGCAGCCCCGCCCAGATGGAGCGCGCGGTGAAGGGCCTGGTCGACGGGCGCTACCAGTGGGTGGTGTTCACGTCGGCCAACGCGGTGCGCGCCGTGTGGGAGAAGTTCGGCGAGTTCGGGCTCGACGCCCGCGCCTTCTCGGGCGTCAAGATCGCCTGCGTCGGCGAGGCGACGGCCGACGTCGTCCGGGCCTTCGGCATCCACCCCGAGCTCGTCCCGTCCGAGGAGACCGAGCAGTCCTCCGAGGGCCTGCTCGACGTGTTCCCGCCGCACGACGACGTGCTCGACCCGGTCGACCGGGTGCTCCTGCCGCGCGCCGACATCGCCACCGAGACCCTCGCCGAGGGCCTCCAGCAGCGCGGCTGGGAGATCGACGACATCACGGCGTACCGCACCGTGCGCGCGGCGCCGCCGCCCGCCCCGGTGCGGGAGGCGATCAAGACCGGCGGGTTCGACGCGGTCTGCTTCACGTCGTCGTCGACGGTGCGCAACCTCGTCGGGATCGCCGGGAAGCCGCACGCGCGCACGATCGTCGCGTGCATCGGCCCGAAGACCGCCGAGACCGCCGTCGAGTTCGGGCTGCGCGTCGACGTGAAGCCCGACACGGCCGACGTGCCCGCGCTCGTCGAGGCCCTGGCCGCGCACGCGGCGAAGCTGCGCGCCGAGGGCGCCCTGCCCCCGCCGCGCAAGACGAAGGCCCGCAAGCGCTAACTTGGGGGCTCAGCGCGCTCGAAGGACGAAGGTCGATGTTCCCTACTGACCGTCCCCGCCGGCTGCGGGCGAACCCCGGGATGCGGCGCCTGGTCGCCGAGACCGACGTGCGCCCGCGGCACCTGGTGCTGCCCGTGTTCGTCGCCGAGGGGCTGGACGCGCCGCGCCCGATCTCGTCGATGCCCGGCGTCGTCCAGCACACCCGCGACTCCGTGCGCAAGGCGGCCGCGGAGGCGGCGGCCGCCGGTGTCGGCGGGATCATGCTGTTCGGTGTCCCGGCCCGCCACGACGCCGTGGGCTCCGGGGCGACCGACCCCGAGGGCATCCTCAACGTGGCGCTCGGCGACGTGCGGGCCGAGGTCGGCGACGCGCTGCCGGTCATGGCCGACACGTGCCTCGACGAGTTCACCGACCACGGGCACTGCGGCGTGCTGGACGCGTCCGGCGCGGTCGACAACGACGCGACGCTGCCGATCTACGGCGAGATGGCCGTGGCCCAGGCCCGTGCCGGCGCCCACGTCGTGGCGCCCAGCGGGATGATGGACGGCCAGGTCGGCGTCATCCGGGCCGCGCTGGACGACGCGGGGTTCCGCGACACCGCGATCCTCGCCTACTCCGCGAAGTACGCGTCGGCGTTCTACGGCCCGTTCCGCGAAGCCGTCGACTCCCAGCTCCAGGGCGACCGGCGCACCTACCAGCAGGACCCGGCCAACGCCCGCGAGGCGGCGCGCGAGACGGCGCTCGACCTCGACGAGGGCGCCGACATGGTCATGGTCAAGCCGGCGATGGGCTACCTCGACGTCCTGCGGCGGGTCGCCGACTCGTCCGACGTCCCGGTCGCCGCGTACCAGGTGTCCGGGGAGTACGCGATGATCTCGGCCGCCGTGGAGCGCGGCTGGCTCGACCGCGAGCGCACGATCCTCGAGTCCCTCACCGGTATCCGCCGCGCCGGCGCCGACGTCGTCCTCACCTACTGGGCCACCGAGGCCGCCGCCTGGCTGGACCGCTGAGGTGGCCGACCACGCCGAACGCGCCGCGGGCCGGAGCCGGCCCCCGGTGGGTGGGCCCGCCGAGCATCCGGCGGTCACGCCGCCCGACGACGAGCCGGGACGGCCCGGGATCGTCACGGCCGCGGTCGTGGTCTGGACCGTCCTCGGCGTCCTCATGATCGGCACCGCGCTGCTCTTCGCGGTCGGCCTCGTGTTCGGCAGCGCGGACCCGGGCACCGGCCCTGTCGCCGTGGTCGCCGCGATGATCGTGCTCGCGGCCGCCGGGGTCGGCACCATCGTGGCGGCACGCCGGCTCGGGCGCGGGTCGCGCTCGGCGCGGCGGGGCCTGACGATCCTCGGTGCCGTGCTCGCCGTGGCCGGCCTGGTGCAGGTGACGTTCCTCGGGGTCGGCGGCGTCTGGTTCGTCGCCTTCGTCGCGGGCGCGGTCCTGCTGCACCTGCCCGCGGCCCGCGCCTGGTTCGGCCGGTTCGCGTGACCCCGGTGACCTCCGGGGCTCCGGGGACCCCGGACCGCACCGACGAGCCGGTGCTCTTCGCGGAGTCCGGCACCCGGCCCTGGATCCTGGTGTTCGGCCCGGTGCTGGCCGTCGTGGGCATCGGCCTCGACAGCCTCGCCCCCGGCGGGGCGGCGGTCGGGCTGTGGCTCGGGGTCGGCCTGCTGGTGTTCCTCTACACGCTGGTGCTCGTGCGCAGCCGGCGGCGGTTCCGGCGGGTGGAGCTCACCCCCTCGGTGCTCGTGCAGGGCACCACGAGCCTGCCGATGTCGCAGGTGACCTCGCTGCGTCCGGCCGACGAGGAGCACCACGGCCTGCGCGTGCTCGGCGACGGGCCGGTCGTGCCGCGGCGGTGCCGGCCCGTGGTGCTGCGGCTGAGCGACGGCACCCGCGCCGTCGCCTGGGCGAGCGACGGACCGGCGCTGCGCCGCGCGCTCACGGATCTCCTGACGGCGCGGTCGTCGTGACGCGCCGCCGGGCGGTCGTGCTCGCCGCCGCGGCCGTGGTGCTCGCGATCGCCGCGGTCGCGCTGCTCGTCGCCGGTGTGCAGGTCCGCGAGACGACCGGTGGCCTGCTCGTCGAGCCGATCCGCCAGCTGCACCTCGTGGGGGGCTTCCTGCTCGGCGGCACGGCCGCGGGTGTCGCCGCGGTGATCGTGGCGCTCTCGGCCGTGCCCGCCGTGCGGCGTGCCCGCCGCCCCCGGCCCGCGCCGGTGGAGGACGTCCCGGCCACCGGGTCGGACGACCCCGTCGCCGGCCCGGACGGGGAATCGGAGACCGCCGCCGTCTCGCCGGGATCCGATCAACGTTCGTGATCGCCCCACGGGCGTCCCGGCCGTATCCTCCGTCCGGGCTCCGGCGCTGCGACGGACCGCGGCCCCCTGGGGGAGGTCGGTATGGCGGGGACGTCGGAGTCGTCCGGAGCGGGGGCGGGGCCGCCCGGGACCTCGAGCGAGATGTTCGGGCCGTACCGCCTGGACCGCCGCCTCGGCCGCGGCGGGATGGGCGAGGTGCACCGGGCGTACGACACGCGCCGCGACCGCGAGGTCGCGCTCAAGCGCCTGGCGCCCGAGCTCGCCGACGACGCCGAGATCCGTGAGCGGTTCGAGCGCGAGTGCCGCACCGCGGCCCGCCTGTCCTCGCCGCACGTCGTCCCGATCCACGACTTCGGCGTGATCGACGGCCGCCTCTACCTCGACATGCGACTCGTCGAGGGCCGCGACCTCGCGCGGCTCCTGCACGACGACGGCCCGCTCGACCCGGTGCGCGCGGTGGGCATCGTCGAGCAGGTCGCCGACGCGCTCGACGACGCCCACGCCCACGACCTCGTCCACCGCGACGTGAAGCCGGGCAACGTCCTCGTCACCACGGGCCGCGGCCAGGACTTCGTGCACCTCGTCGACTTCGGCATCGTCCGCCTCGGCGAGTCCACGACCCACGGGCGCGCGCTCACCGGCACGGGCACCACCCTCGGGACGCTCGCCTACATGGCCCCCGAGCAGTTCGAGGGCGCCGCGGTCGACCGCCGCGCCGACGTGTACGCGCTGGCCGTGGTCCTGCACGAGATCCTCGTCGGGCGCCCGCCCTTCGAGGGCGACATGCCCGCGATGCTCCACCAGCACCTCAACGTCGCCCCCGAGCCGCCGTCGAGCCGTCGCCCGGGCCTCGGCACGGTCCTCGACGCCGTCGTCGCGCGCGGCCTGGCCAAGAACCCGGCCGAGCGCTACGGCGAGGCCGGCGAGCTGGCCGAGGCGGCGCGGGCGGTCCTCGGCGGGCGGTCGGGCGCTCCCGTCCCGGACCCGCCGGCAGGCCCCCACCCGGGCCCCGAGCACCACCGCGAGACGTGGGTCGGGCCGAGCGGCCCCCCGTCGCCGCCCCCGGGGCAGCGCACGCCGCCCCCGCAGTACGCCGCACCCGGATACCCGCACCCGACCGGCCCGCCCCCGTCCGGTGGCCACATCCGCTGGGACGCCGGCTCGGGCACGGGCGGGAACTGGGCGCCCACCTCACCGATGGCTCCCGGTCCGCCGGGCGGCCCCGGCGCCCCCGGCCCGCCCGGGTCCTGGGGACCTCCCGGCGGCCATCCCGGGTACGGCACCCCCGAGCCGCCGAAGCGCAGGCGGCGCGGTCTGGTGATCGGGCTCGTCGCGGTCGCCGTGCTGCTGGTGGTCGCGGTGGTCGCCGTCCTGCTCGTCGTCGGGCGCACGGACAGCTCCCCGGCCGTCGTGGCGATCGGTCCGGCCGCGTCGCTGGCCCAGACCTTCCCGGACAGCGCCGGGGCGAACTGCCTGGCCGGCGACGTGACGGCGTACATCGTGTCGACCACCAACGTCCGACCCCTGGCGGTGACCCAGTGCACGCGCGGGGCGTCCTCGATCGCCTACATCGACTGGGAGACCCCGCAGGACGCCGTGGCCCGGGTGCAGTCGTACCAGTCGTCGCCGTCGGTCGACGGCAACAGCACCTGGAACCTCGACGGCGTCCCGCAGGGCCCGTACTACCAGACCAACGTCGCCGGGCAGTGCACGACGGTCGCCGCGTACACCGGCGTGCGCCAGATGGTCCAGGGCTACACGACGACCACCAACTGCGCCGACGTCACCGCGTCGCTCAACGCCATCGGCCTGCCCGGGGGCGAGGACCTGCGTGCCGTCGAGCGCGTGTTCCCGGCGGCGACGCGTCCCGGGTGCAACCAGGCGACGGCCGCCCCGGGCACCTCCGGGATCACGCCGCGCCAGGTGCGCATCTGCGGCGGCCCCGAGGGCACGACCGTGAGCTTCACGCGCTGGAACGGCCCCGGCGAGGTCGCCACGGAGGCGAACGCGCGGGCGTCGCGCGCGGGCGGCGAGGTGACCTCGTGGAGCGCGCCGGGCGGGCCGCGGCTGGGCCCCTACCTGCGCGGCGAGGACGGCAGCACCTGCCGCGCCCTGCTCGGGTGGGACCGCGCGGGCTACGGCGTCGAGGTCGTCGGCACCGACTGCGACGTCGTCGACCGGGCCGTGGCCGCGCTCGCCCCGCCGCCGGTGGAGGCGCTGCCGGCCTGACCATCCCCTCCTATCCTCCGTCCGGGCGTCGGCAGGGTGTCCGATCGGAGTCGTCGAGGGAGTCTGATGGCAGAACCGCCGGGGCCGGGCGAGGCGTTCGGGCACTACCGCCTGCTACGACGCCTCGGCCGGGGCGGGATGGGCGAGGTGCACCGGGCGCACGACACGCGCCGCGACCGTGAGGTCGCGCTCAAGCGGCTCGCCGCGGACCTGGCCGACGACCCCGGGATACGCGAGCGCTTCGACCGCGAGTGCCGCACGGCGGCGCGCCTCTTCTCCCCGCACGTCATCCCGATCCACGACTTCGGCGTCATCGACGGCCGCCTGTACCTCGACATGCGCCTCGTGGAGGGCCGCGACCTCGCCCGGTTGCTCCGCGAGGACGGCCCGCTCGAGCCGGCCCGCGCCGTCGGGATCGTCGAGCAGGTCGCGGACGCGCTCGACGACGCCCACGCCCACGACCTGGTGCACCGCGATGTCAAGCCGGCCAACGTCCTGGTGACCAGCGGGCGCGGGCCGGACTTCGTGCAGCTCGTGGACTTCGGGATCGTGCGCCTGGCCGAGGGGACCGCGCTCACGGACGCCGGCACGGTGCTCGGCACGTTCACCTACATGGCTCCCGAGCAGTTCGACGGGGCTGCGACGATCGACCGGCGCGCCGACGTCTACGCGCTCGCGGTCGTCCTCCACGAGCTCCTGGTCGGACGCCCGCCGTTCGGCGGCGACCTGCCGTCGCTCATGCACCAGCACCTCACTGCCGTCCCGGAGCGGCCGTCCCGCTGTCGGCCGGGACTTCCGCCGGTGCTGGACGCCGTGGTGGCGCGGGGGATGGCGAAGGTGCCAGGTGACCGCTACGCCAGGGCCGGCGACCTGGCCGAGGCCGCCCGCGCCGCGCTCGCCGACGGGGTCGCGGCGACCGACCCCGCGGGGCCGGCCACTCCCGGTCCCGCGCCGCGCCGCGAGCGGTTCAGCGAGACCTGGGTGGGCCCCGTGGACCGGGTGGGTCACGCCGTGCCACCGCCGACGCGCAGGTCGGCTCCCCACCCGGGCGGAGGACCGCCGGTCGGCGGCTCCGTGCGGTGGGACAGCGCCGCTCCGACGCCCGGCTCCCCGAACGCGCCGGAGGGTCCGGGCGCCCCGGCGCCCCGCCGCCGTGTCCGGGTGGCCGGCGTCGTCGCGGCCGCATTGGTCCTCGTCGCGGTGACGCTGGTGACCCTGCTCGTGGTCCTCGCACCGCCCGACGACACCCCGGACACGATCGCCCTCGGACCTCCGGTCTCCCTCACGCGCGCCTTCCCCGACAGCGCGGGCGACGGCTGCGTGGCGGGCGACAACGCCGCGTACGTCCTGCCGACGGGCGCCGCGCCGGAGTCCGCCGTCGGGTGCGTGCGGGGCGCGACCGCCGTCGCGTACCTCCGTTACCCCTCGCCGTCCGACGGTCAGGAGCGTGTCGCGGCCTCCCGCGCCACCCCGTCGACGGACGGCTTCGCGACCTGGTCGGCCGACGATGTCGAGCAGGGCCCTTACCACCAGACGCTCGCGGCCGGGCAGTGCACGGCGGTCCTGGCCTACACGGGGTTGCCGTACGTGGTCCAGATCTCGGCGCCGGCCGACCGCTGCGCCGACGTCGACGCGACCTTCGCCACCGTGACGTTCCCCCGCAACGAGGAACTGCGCTCGCCGGCGCGGGCCATCCCGGGAGCGGCGGGGTGCGGTGACGGGACACCGACACCGGGTACGGCGCGCGCAGCCCCGCGGCAGGTGCGCCAGTGCGGCGGGCCCGAGGGGACGACCGTGGCGTGGTCCCGCTGGGGCAGCGCCGACCAGGTGGTCGCCGAGGTGAACGCGCGGTCGACAAGGGCCGGTGGCGGCGCCACCTCCTGGAACGCTCCCGGTGGCCCTCGCGTGGGTCCCGCGGTCCAGGACGAGCGGGACGGGCAGTGCCGAACCCTCCTCGGGTACGACGCCGCCGCCTATGCGGCCGAGGTCGTCGGCACTGACTGCGACGTCGTCGACCGGGCCGTGGCCGCCCTCGCCCCACCGCCTGCCGACTCGCTGCCGGCATGACGTCGACGGCTCCCGCCGACGGCGCCGTCACGGTCGGGCTGGGAGACTGGCCGGCGTGACCAGCACAGCGATGACGGGTGCCGCGACGGCCGGCGTCGGGCGCAGCGCCGAGCTCTTCGCCCGCGCGGAGGAGGTCGTCCCGGGCGGGGTCAACTCCCCGGTGCGCGCGTTCCGGTCGGTCGGCGGCACCCCCCGGTTCATGGTCTCCGGCTCCGGGCCCTGGCTGACCGACGCCGACGGCAACCGGTACGTCGACCTCGTCAGCTCCTGGGGCCCGATGATCCTCGGGCACGCGCACCCCGCGGTCGTCGAGGCCGTGCGCGAGGCGGCGTCGGCCGGGCTGTCGTTCGGCACACCGACCGGGGGCGAGGTCGAGCTCGCCGAGGAGATCGTGCGCCGCGTCGAGCCGGTCGAGCAGGTGCGGCTGGTCAACTCCGGCACCGAGGCGACCATGAGCGCGGTCCGGCTGGCCCGCGGGTTCACCGGGCGCAGCGTGGTGGTCAAGTTCGCGGGCTGCTACCACGGCCACGTCGACGCGCTGCTCGCCGAGGCGGGCTCGGGCGTCGCGACGTTCGGGCTGCCGTCGACCCCCGGCGTCACCGGCGCCCAGGCGACCGACACCGTCGTGCTGCCCTACAACGACCTCGACGCCGTGGCCCAGGTGTTCGCCGAGCGCGGCCAGGAGATCGCGTGCGTGATCACCGAGGCGGCCGCGGGCAACATGGGTGCCGTCCCGCCCAACGACGGCTTCAACGCCGGGCTCAAGCGTCTCTGCCAGGCCCACGGCGCGCTGCTGGTGATCGACGAGGTGATGACGGGGTTCCGGGTCTCGCCCGCGGGCTGGTATGGGCTCGAGGGCGTCCCCGGCGACCTCTACTGCTTCGGCAAGGTCATGTCCGGCGGGCTGCCCGCGGCCGCGTTCGGCGGGCGCGCCGACGTCATGGCCCAGCTCGCCCCGGCCGGGCCCGTCTACCAGGCGGGGACGCTGGCCGGGAACCCCGTCGCCACGGCGGCCGGGCTCACGACGCTGCGGCACGCCACCGACGACGTCTACCGGGCCCTCGACGCGAACGCCGACCGGCTGCACGGGCTGTTCACCGACGCCCTGGGCGAGGCCGGCGTCGTGCACACGATCCAGCGGGCGGGCTCGCTGATCTCGATCCGCTTCGCGGGCGAGGCCGGGCGCAACTACGACGACATGAAGGCCGCGGAGACCTGGCGGTTCCCGCCGTGGTTCCACGCCCTGCTCGACCGCGGCGTGTACGCCCCGCCGAGCGTGTTCGAGGCCTGCTTCATCTCCGCGGCCCTCGACGACGAGGCGTTCTCCGTGATCGCCGACGCGCTGCCGCACGCCGCCCGGGCCGCAGCCGCGGCGGAGGCCCCGTGACCCCGACCCGTCCGGTGCGCACCACGGTGCACCTCGTGCGCCACGGCGAGGTCCACAACCCGGAGAAGGTCCTCTACGGCCGGCTGCCCGGCTACGGGCTCTCCGAGACCGGGCGGGTCCAGGCCAAGCGGGTCGCCGAGCACCTCGCCGGGGCGGACGCGACGGCGCTGCTCGTGTCGCCGATGCAGCGCGCGCAGGAGACCGCCGAACCCGTGGCCGCGGCGCTCGGTCTCGACCCCGTCACCGACGACCGGCTCATCGAGGCCGCCAACGAGTTCGAGGGCCTGACCGTCGGGGTCGGCGACGGGGCGCTGCGCAAGCCGGAGTACTGGCCGCTGCTGCGCAACCCGTTCCGCCCGTCGTGGGGCGAGCCGTACCTCGAGATCGCGCACCGGATGCTCGGCGCCGCGCACCGGGCGCGCGCGCTCGCGGCGGGCCACGAGGCGGTGTGCGTCTCGCACCAGCTGCCGATCTGGACGCTGCGCCGGTTCATGGCCGGACAGCGCCTCTGGCACGACCCGCGGCACCGCCAGTGCGCGCTGGGCTCGGTGACGAGCTTCGTGTTCGACGACGAGAGCCTCGTCGACATCGCCTACGCCGAGCCCGGCGGTGCCTCCGACCCGACGGTGACCGGGGCGTGACGGTGCGCGCCGCCCTCCTCGCGCTGGCCACGCTGCTCCTGCTCGCCGGGTGCTCGTCGGGGTCGTCGGACGGGAACTTCACCTTCGGGGGCACCGGCGGGGGCACGACGGTGACCTACGACCCGCCGGAGAGCCGGGGGGTGCTGCCCGCCGTGAGCGGCGACAGCCTGCTCGAGCCCGGACGAGTGCTCTCCACCGACGCCTACCGGGGGCAGGTCGTCGTCCTCAACGTCTGGGGCTCCTGGTGCGGGCCGTGCCGCGCCGAGGCCGACGCGTTGGACCAGGTGGCGTCGGCGTCCGCCCCGCGCGGCGTGCAGTTCCTCGGGATCGACGTCCGCGACCAGCGCGACGCCGCCGCCGACTTCGTCCGCGACCGCGGCGTGGTCTACCCGTCGATCTTCGACCCGCCGGGCCGTTCGCTGCTCGTGTTGCGCGGCTACCCGCGCAACGCGGTGCCCTCGACGATCGTGCTCGACCGGTCCCACCGCGTCGCGGCGGTCTTCCTCACCGCGGTGCTGGCCTCGGACCTGCAGCCCGTGGTCGACCGTCTCGGGGCGGAGCCGGCGCCGGCGAGCTGATCACCTCCCGGGCGGGCGCCCGATCTGCGAAGCTCGGTCCAGGACCGCTCTCCGGGGGTTGTGACGTGATCATCTTCGGCACCCGCCGCACCGTCGCCCAGCTCGCGATGATCGTGCTGACGTGCGGCAACTGCCACCGCTCGGCCGCGCACGCGGTGCTCAAGGCGGTCACGAAGTTCACGCTGTTCTTCATCCCGCTCTTCCCGGTGCGCACGCGGTACGCCCACCAGTGCACCGCGTGCGGCTTCCTGATGTGGATCGAGAAGGCTCAGGCCGAGCAGCTGGCGGCGGCCCCGCCCGCCGGGGCGCCGCCGCAGTTCCCGGGCCAGCAGTTCCCCGGGCAGCCGCTCCCGCAGCAGCCCTGGCAGCCGGCGCCGGGCCAGCACCCGAACGCCTGGAACTGACCCGCCCGGCACCGTCGCCGATCCCGGGCGGGCCGTCGTCGCTCAGCCGCTGCGACGGGCGGCGAAGTCCGTGCGGGCGTGCACGGCCTTCGTGTGCTCGCGCGGACCGGTGTGCCGTGGCGCGGCGGGCTGCGGGCTCCCGCCGGTCGTGCGGCCCCGCGCGGCGGCCCGGCGCTCGGCGCGGTTGGCCGGGCGGGGTGCGGGATCGGTGGTTCGCATGCGGGACCTCCTGGTGGGGAAGGGCGGACGCCGCCGGCGCCGGCAGACCAGGGGGCGCGCGCGGCCGGGCTGCGGCACGCACCGCGGCGGAGCCGCCGCGGGGTTCGCCCAGCGACATCGACCGCGCGCGGCCCCCTGATCACACCCGGGGTGCGAGGCACCGCACCGGGCGGCGGGAGGGTCAGCGGGAGACGCGGGACCGTCGGGTCCCGGCGCCGTCAGGAGTCGATGTCCACGAGCGGGCACGGTAGGAGCCGGGCCGCGCGGGGCGCCACCGAATTCCCCGCGCGGTCCGGTGATCGACAGGCAACGTCGGGAGATCACGAGCGCGTCATGCCCCCGACGACGCGTCCGCGGGTCGATGAGGTGCTCCTGATCTCCTCGCGAGGCCGGCGGTGTCGCGTCCCGGACGAGCCGCTCCACCGGTCTCCTACGACACATCGTCGGAGATCGGGGGCCGCGCTCACGCGCGTCCGACCGGCGCGTCCTACCCTGGACGCGCCATGAACCTGACCGAGGTGGCCACGTCCGGCCCCGTCCTGCTCGCCGTGCTGCTGTCGGTGGCGGCGGGAGCGGTCAGCTTCGCGTCCCCGTGCGTGGTGCCGCTCGTGCCGGGCTACCTCGCCTACCTCGCCGGGCTGGTCGGTGCCGACGCGCCGGCGGTCACCGAGGAGGAGGTCCGCGCCCAGTCCGCCGAGCGCCGGGCCGCGGTGACCGGCGAGCTCCCGGCCGCCGGGACCGCCACGGCGACCCCCCGACGGCTGCGGCGCTGGCGCATCGCCGGCGCCGCGGGCCTGTTCGTGCTCGGGTTCACGGTCGTGTTCGTGGTCGGGCTCGGGTCGATCGTGTGGCTGGCCGACGCGCTGCTGATCAACGAGGCGCTGCTGCAGCGGATCGGTGGCGTCGTCACCGTGGCGATGGGCCTGGTCTTCCTCGGCTGGGTCCCGGCCCTGCAGCGCGACACCCGGCCGCACCGGGTCCCGCGGGCCGGGCTGGTCGGCGCGCCGCTGCTGGGGGCGACGTTCGGGCTGGGGTGGACGCCCTGCCTCGGGCCGACGCTCGCCGGCGTGGTCGCCCTGGCCAGCGGCACGGACGCGGGCGCCGCCGGGGTCCGGGGTGTCGTCCTGCTGCTCGCCTACTGCGTCGGGCTCGGCGTGCCGTTCGTCCTCATCGCCCTCGGCGCGGGGCGCGCGGTGCGCGCCCAGGCGTGGCTGCGCACCCACACCCGCCGCATCCAGGTGGTCGGCGGGGTCGCCCTCGTGATCGTCGGCCTCCTGCTCGCCACCGGCCTGTGGGCCGAGATCGTCGCCCTGCTCCGTGGCCCCGTCGCCGGCTTCACCACTCCTCTCTAGCCCCTCTAGGCCCTCATCGATGACCACCACGCTGCCGCAGGCCCCTGCTGGGGACGCCGGTCCGCCGCCGGCGGGCCCGAGCCGGGTGCGCCGCGCCCTGGCCCTGGCCCGCAACACCTGGCGCGCGCTGACCAGCATGCGCACGGCGCTGATCCTGCTGTTCCTGCTCGCCGTCGCCGCCCTGCCCGGCGCGCTGCTGCCCCAGCGCACGCCGAGCCCCAACGCCGTCGACGACTACCTCGCGCAGCACCCGACCCTCGGCCCGTTCCTGGACGAGCTCGGGTTCTTCGACGTCTTCGCGACGCCGTGGTTCGCGGCGATCTACCTGCTCCTGTTCATCTCGCTCATCGGCTGCCTCGTGCCGCGCTCGTTCGAGCACGTGCGGGGCCTGCGCGCGGAGCCGGTGTCGGTGCCGCGCAACCTGGCGCGGCTGCCCCACCACGCGCAGAGCACGTCCGACGACGACCCCGACGCCGTCGTCGACGCCGCGCGCCGGCGCCTGCGGGGCTGGCGGGTCGCGGTGCGCGAGGAGCCCGACGGCGTCCGGACGCTCTCGGCGGAGAAGGGCGCCCTGCGCGAGGTGGGCAACCTCGTCTTCCACCTCAGCCTCGTCGCCCTGCTGCTCGGCGTCGCCATCGGCAAGATCTTCGGCTACGAGGGCCAGGTCATCGTCATGGCCGACGGCAGCGAGTTCTGCAACTCCGGGATCTACGCCTACGACTCGTTCCGTCCCGGTCTCGACGTCGACGGCACCGGGCTCGACCCGTTCTGCTTCACCGTCGACTCCTTCCGCGCGACGTTCCGCCCGGACGGCCAGCCGGACTCCTTCGGCGCGAACGTGCGCTACCAGGACGCCGACGCCGTGCAGGACGGCGACCCGACCTGGCAGCCGCACGCCCTCGCGGTCAACGACCCGCTGCGCGTCGACGGCGAGCGGGTCTACCTGCTCGGGCACGGCTACGCGCCGCGGTTCACGGTGACGTTCCCGAACGGACAGCAGCGCACCGGGCTCGTGCAGTGGCGTCCGGTCGACCAGGCGACGCTGCTCTCCGAGGGCGCCACGAAGATCGACCCGCCGGGTGTCACCGACGAGGCGGAACGCCGCCGCTCGCAGCTCGCGATCACCGGTCTGTTCGCGCCGACGTCCTCCGGCGGCGGGCTGGTCACCTCGGTGTTCCCCGCGCTGGACAACCCCGAGGTCGCCGTCGACGTCCTGCGCGGCGATCTCGGCCTCGACTCGGGCCGCGCCCAGTCGATCTTCACGGTGGACCAGGGCATGATCGACCAGGGTCGGCTGGTGCGCGTGGCCCGCGAGAACATCAAGCCCGGCGGCGAGATCACGCTCGACGACGGCACCCGGATCCACTTCGACGGCGTCGAGAACTGGGTGTCGCTGCAGGTGTCCCACGACCCCGCCCAGACCGCCGTCCTCATCGCCGCGATCGCGCTGCTCGGCGGGCTGACCCTGTCGCTGACGGTGCGCCGGCGCCGGTTCTGGGTCCGCGCGACCCCCGCCCTGCCGTCTACGACGGGTGGTCGTACGGTGGTCGTGCTCGGAGGGCTCGCCCGCACCGACCGCGCCGGCTACGGCGAGGAGTTCGGGCGGCTCGCCGCGGAGCTGGCCCCGCCGCGTGCGGACGAGGTCGGTGCCGACGGTGCCGAGGGCGCTGCGGGACGGGCACGACCCGACCCGGAGGTGCCGCCCGACGCCGCCGAGGTCACCGACGCCGACCAGGACGTCGACACCGACGTCGACGCGGAGCCCGGGCCGGACGACGACGGGAAGGACGACGATGGTCGTTGACGCGCAGCTGGGCTCCTACGGCGACCTGCTGTTCGGGTCCGCCCTGGCGGTCTACGTGCTGGCGATGATCCTGCACGCCGTCGAGTACGCGCTCTCGCGGAACCTCGCCCCGGTCGAGGAGTACGCACGCGTGCCCGTCGCCGCCGGCGCCGGATCGTCGTCGGACGTCACCGGCACCACCGGCAGCACGGGACCGACCGGCGCCGACGTCCCGCGACCGCCCCGCAGCCGCGCCGAGCGGTGCGGGCGCACCGGGGTGTCGCTGACCGTGCTGGGCTTCGGGCTGCACCTCGCGATGCTCGTCGTGCGCGGTCTCGCGGCCGAGCGCGTGCCGTGGGGCAACATGTACGAGTTCACCGCGGCGATCTGCCTCGTCGCGGTCGGGGCCTGGCTGGTCGTGCTGTACCGCCGCCCCGAACTGCGCCGCCTCGGCGCGTTCGTGCTGCTCCCGGTGATCGTGCTGATGTTCCTGGCCGGCACGGTGCTCTACACGCAGACCGCGCCGGTGGTCCCCGCGCTGCGCTCCTACTGGCTCGCCATCCACGTCACGGCCGCGGTGATCGCCTCGGGCATCCTGCTGCTCGCCGGCGTCGCCAGCGTCCTGTACCTGCTGCGCCGGGTGCACGACGGCAACCCGGCCCGGTTCGCGTGGACCGCGCGCCTGCCCGGCGCCGACGCCCTCGACCGGACCGCCTACCGCGCCACGGCCATCGCGTTCCCGATCTGGACGTTCGCGGTGATCACCGGGGCGATCTGGGCGGAGGCGGCCTGGGGCCGCTACTGGGGCTGGGACCCCAAGGAGACCACGGCGTTCATCGCCTGGATCGTCTACGCCTGCTACCTGCACGCGCGGTCGACCGCCGGGTGGCGGGGCAGGCCGGCCGCGACGATCAACGTGATCGGGTTCGCGGTGATGGTGTTCAACCTCTTCTTCGTCAACATCGTGGTCACGGGGCTGCACTCGTACGCGGGCCTGCCGGGCTGATCGACCGGGCTGATCGCCTCCGGTCGTTCGGATCTCCCGACTCCGATACGGTGCGGCGCGCGCACCGCGACGAGGGAGGACCGTGGCGATGGAATCCAGGGACGACACCGGCGCCGAGCGCGAGGGCGCGGCCGGTGCCGCCCCGCCCGACACGGATCACGCCCCGGCCGGTGAGTCCGCGACGAGTGCCTCGTCGGGGCCCGCCACCGGCGCACCGGCGGCCAACGGGGCCGCCGATCCGGCCGGCGTCGCGGCGCCCCCGGATTCCCCGGAGACCACCCGGCGCGTCGACACCGCCGAGGCCGCCCGCGGCGACGCCGCGCAGCCACGGCACGCCGCGTTCGACCCGCGCGCCGGCACGGCCCCGGCGGGACGCGCCGCGGGGGCGCCCCCGGTGCCGCCGTCGGGTGACCGCGCCCCGGTCTCGGGCCGGTTCACCACGCCCGGCCGCGGCGCCGGCGCCCCGCAGGCCGCCGGGCCCGCGTCCTACGACCTGTCGTCCGCCCAGCTTCTGCGGCCCAGCAAGCGGCCGCCGCAGACGGGCTGGCGGCGCGCGCTGTTCGTCGGCACCGGTGGCCTGGTCAACCCGGGGGAGAGCCCCGGCGACGCCGCCCGCCGCGAGCTCATCGCCCGCGTCAACCAGCCGCTGCACGGCTGCTACAAGATCGCGATGCTGAGCCTCAAGGGCGGCGTGGGCAAGACGACGATGACCACGACGCTCGGGTCGACGTTCGCGTCGCTGCGCGGCGACCGGGTGATCGCCGTCGACGCCAACCCGGACCGCGGGACGCTGAGCCAGAAGATCCCGCTCGAGACCACGGCGACGGTGCGGCACCTGCTGCGCGACGCCAACCGCGTGCGCCGCTACTCCGACGTCCGTGCGTACACGTCCCAGGGCCCGTCACGCCTGGAGATCCTCGCCAGCGAGCAGGACCCGGCCGTGTCCGAGGCTTTCAGCGAGGTCGACTACCGGCGCACGGTGACGCTGCTCGAGCACTTCTACAACGTCGTGCTCACCGACTGCGGCACCGGCCTGATGCACTCGGCGATGAAGGGCGTGCTCGACGTCGCCGACTCGCTGCTCATCGTGTCGTCGGCCTCGATCGACGGGGCGCGCAGCGCGTCGGCGACCCTGGACTGGCTGGACGCGCACGGATACCGCGACCTCGTGTCGCGCTCGGTGGCGGTCATCAACTACGTGCGCCGCTCCTCGGGCAACGTCGACCTCGACCGGGTCTCGGACCACTTCGCCGCGCGCTGCCGGGCGGTCGTCCGCCTGCCGTTCGACCCGCACCTCGAGGAGGGTGCGGAGATCGAGCTGGAGAAGCTCAGCTCGCCCACGCGCGCGGCGCTGCTGGAGCTGGCGGCCACGGTGGCCGACGACTTCGGTCGCGCCGGATCGCGGGTGCGCCTGCCGATGATCCCCCGCTGAGGGGCCGTCAGGAGCTCAGGAGGAGGACGGCGGGTCCTCGCGCTGGATCTTCTCGTCGAGGGAGCGCAGGAACTCGGGGTCGTCGTCCGGGGCGACGGGCCGGCGCGGGCGCTGGGGGCGCCGCGGGGTCGCCTGCCGGGTGGGCCCGGTGGGGGCGTCCTCGACCATGCCTCCGGGGGCGCCGTCGTGTCCGGCCTGCGCCGCCTGGGCGGCCATCACCTTCCACAGCAACGTCCCCACGACGACCAGGACCAGCACGGCCACGAGGAACGCGATCACTCGGACGCCTCCAGCATCTCGACGTCTCCGGCCGCGGGCGGTTCCGCGGGCCGGGCAGGACCCACGCTACCGGTCGCGCGGGGAGTCCGCGTGGCGTGCGAGAGGTTGCCGTCGGGTGACGGTCGGGTGCCCGGGACGAGCGGGATCGTGGACGGCGGCCGGATCTCCGCCGGCCGCCGGGCACGACCCCTGCTGCGGACCGAGCGCCGCCGACCGGCGGCGCGGGGCCGCCGGTCGTGCGGGATCGCTAGTGGTGCGCCTCGCTGGTGAGGCCGTCGAGCAGCGTGCGCACCTCGGACTCACGGAAGCGGCGGTGGCCGCCCGGGGTGCGGATGGAGCCGATGCGGCCCGCAGAGGCCCAGCGGGTCACGGTCTTGGGGTCGACGCGGAACATCGCGGCGACCTCGCCCGGGGTCATGAGCCGCTCGCTGGCCTCGTGAGCGATGGTCATGTCACTCCACCTTCCCTATCGCCACACACAACCGGTCCGCCCCGCGGAAGAGCGGAGCGGACACAACACGGCGAATCGTGACACCGGACCCCGTACGTACTCGAACGCTTGTATCCAGGTAAAGGGTTCATAAAGGGCG
Organism: Actinomycetospora sp. C-140; assembly: GCF_054796175.1. Taxonomy (NCBI): domain Bacteria; kingdom Bacillati; phylum Actinomycetota; class Actinomycetes; order Pseudonocardiales; family Pseudonocardiaceae; genus Actinomycetospora; species Actinomycetospora sp. C-140. The sequence goes on from NZ_JBTWNF010000016.1 coordinate 94,600, forward strand.
AAAAGGGACGTGTCCGACGTCCGTCGCCGGGTCGCACGGCCGGCTCGCCGCGGGCCTACCCTGGGGTCGTGAGCACCGAGGATCCCGGGCCCGGCGAGGGCGTCCGGACCGACGCCGCGCCCCCCGCGGGCCCCACCGGACCGGCCCCGACCGGGACGCCGGGCGCCGTGGCCCTGGCCGTCCTGCTCTACGTCGGCGCGCGCCTGCTCGTCGTCGCGGTGATCGGCGGCGTGCTCGTCGCGGTCGGCCTGCCGCTGCTCCTGGCGCTGCTGGTGGCCATCGTCGTGGCGCTGCCGCTGTCGCTGTACCTGTTCCGCGGGCTGCGGGCCCGGCTCACGGGCGAGATCGACGCGGCGACCGCGTCGCGCCGTGCCCGCCGGGAGCAGCTGCGCGCGGAGCTGCGGGGCGACGTCGACAGCCCGGAGTGACGGTCAGGTCAGCGCCAGGCCGAGGGCCGTCGCCGCCGACCACACCAGCAGCCCGAGCGCGGTGTCGCGCAGCACGGGGATGAGCTGCGGGCCGGTCGAGCCCGCGAGCACGCGGCGCAGGCTGGGCACCAGCAGGACCAGGGCGAGCAGGCCCGCGAGCGCGCCCCACGCGCGCAGGCTCAGCACGAGTGTCATCCCGAGCGGCACGACCACCAGGGCGGCGTAGAGGACGCGGGTGTCGCGGTCGCCGAGCACCACCGCGAGCGTGCGCTTGCCGGTCTCGACGTCGGAGGAGATGTCGCGCAGGTTGTTGGCCACGAGCACGGCGCAGGCGAGCAGCCCGACGCCCACCGACGCCCCGATGCCCAGCCCGCTCGCGCGCCCCGTCTGCACGAACTCGGTGCCGAGCACGGCGACGGGGCCGAAGAACACGAACACCGCGACCTCGCCGAACCCGCGGTAGCCGTAGGGCCGCGAGCCGCCGGTGTAGAACCACGCCCCCAGCAGGCACGCGGCGCCGACGAGGATCAGCCACCAGTGCCCGCTGTAGAGCGAGAGGGCGACGCCGGCGACGGCGGCGGTGCCGAGACAGGCGACGGCGGCGCGGCGGACCTTGTACGGCTGCGCGACGCCCGAGCCGACGAGGCGCAACGGCCCCACCCGGTCGTCGTCGGTGCCGCGGATGCCGTCCGAATAGTCGTTGGCGTAGTTCACGCCGATGACCAGGCCGACCGAGACGATCATCGCGAGCACCGCGGCGACCAGATCGAACCCGGCCACCCCGGCCGCGGCCCCACACCCCGCCAGCACCGGCGCGACCGCCGTGGGCAGCGTGCGCGGCCGCGCTCCTTCCACCCACTCCGCCACGGTCGCCACGCCGGGCGAGCCTAGTGGCCCGGCCGTGTCACCCGTCAGAGCGCTTCCTCACGGTGTCAGCGGGTCACTGGCACGGCGGGACGGGCGGGGCGCCCTGGATCCAGGCCGCCGGGACGTACCGCTCCGGGCGGGTCTGCAGCCACAGGTTGCTGGTGCCCTGGCTGCCCGTGACCGGTGTGCCCGCGCGCTGGCACTGCACCTCGACCTGGGCGCCGTCCCCGACGACGCCGGCCTCCGGCGCCGCGGCGTCCGGGGTGGCGCGCTCCTGCACCGGTCCGGCGCCGACGGTCACGGCACGACCGAGCGCCGCGGAGCGCGCGGTCCACAGGTAGTCGACCGTGACGAAGCTGTTGGTGGTGAGCCCGAGGCCGTGGAAGGTCCCGTCGGCGAGGTCGATGCCCGCCGGGTTCTTGATCGGGCGGCCGAAGCCGTCGTTGCCGCCGTTGTACCGGTCCTCGTAGGCGGCCTGGGCCATCGGCCGGCCCTGGGGCAGGTCCTTCCACTGCTCGCGCTGGTCGGCGGGGTTCCAGTAGTCGTCCTTGGTGTTCCAGGGCCCGACGTCCCACACCGGCACGGTCGCGCAGCGCCCGGCGTCGGTGCAGACGCGCACGCTGTAGTCGCCCTTGCCGTCGGGCGAGAGCGCGCGCCGCGAGGGCAGCGCGACGAACTGGTCCTCCGGGGCGATCCGGTGCCCGTTGGCGGTGGTCCCGCCGACGAGGCCCTCGCGCGTCGCGAACACGCGGTAGCTGGCGCGCGGCGTGATGGCGCGCGGCCCGGTCGGCACCTCGTCGGCGAGCACCTCGAGGCTGCGGACCGACGGTCCGGCCGAGCCGGTGGGCGCGAGCAGCGCGAGGCGCACGGCGACGGTCCTCGTCGGTTCCGGCAGCGTCGCCGGCGCCCCGGGCTCGGCGGGGATCCACTCGGTCCACTGCCCGTCGTCGCCCTGGCCGCGGACGTCGACGGCCACCTGTCCGCCGGGCGGGACGTCGCCCACGACCGGCGCGTCGATGCGGTTGACGGGCTCGGCGAACTGGTGCGCGCCCAGGTCGAGCAGGCCCTGGCGCTGCGCGCCGCGCAGCGAGGCGGGGCCTGTCTCGGTGCCGTCGCGGGTGGTGGAGAGCCGGGCGGTGCCCTCGGTGACCTCGACGCCGGTCGACGTGCCGGCCAGCGGCGGGGCCCAGCGCTGGGGACCCTCGTCGGCCGCCGCGGACGGGGTGTCGCGCGGGAGCGGGCCGGACGGGCCGGTCGGGGGCGGGCCCGGGTCGGCGAGCGCCGCGGGGGCGCCCACCGGGGCGGTCAGGGTCAGGGCCGTCGTCAGGGCGGCGGCCACGACGAGTCCCGCCCGTCGCGTCCGTCGCGCCCGCACGGCCCGTGTCGGGGACGCGGGGCCAGTCGTGTCGGAGCGCACGCCGCAGTCAACGGCGCGACCGCGGGCCCGGGGTACCGGTGGCGACGGAGATCCGCTCGATGGGTTGTCATCCCGTCGAGTGTTTCGCCACCCGTCCGGCGCGCCGTCTCGACGGCGCCGCGTACGTCGTGCTGACGCGCGGGGTCCACGGGGCTCCTGTGGGTGAGCACGCCACGAGCCCCTCGGGTGCCGGTGCACCCGAGGGGCTCGTGCCGCACGGCGTCAGGCGGTCCGGCGCAGGCGCAGCGCCACGGTCGCGACCCACACCATCGCGGTGATCGCCCCGATCGCGAGGGTCAGCGTGCCGCTGGCACCGCCGACCATCGCCCAGCCCCAGCCGGCGACCAGGGCGAGCCCCGCGACGCGGGAGGCCGCGGCGAGGTCGCGGCGCCCGCCGCGGGAGAAGTGGCGGCCGAGGACGCAGCAGGCGGCGATCAGCGTCGTGAACGTGAGCGTGCCGGCGACCATGTGGCCGTAGGCGTGCCAGGTCACGAGGGGGAGGTCCGCCGGGGCGCCGACGGGGAAGTTCGCGCCCGGGTCCATCACCATGGCGCCCGCGAGGACGAGACCGACCCCCGAGGCCGCGACGAGGCGGGGCGCCCACACGCCGCCGGGTGTGCCGCGCAGGGCCTGCCGGAGCCCGCGGGCGCCGGCGACCGTCAGCACGCCGGCGACGACGAAGTTGGCGATCTGCAGCCATCCGAGGTCGCCCGTGGACAGCAGGCTCAGCGGGTGGACGAGGATGTCGAACCCCGCGCGGGTGGCCGCCTGCACGGTGGAGACCACCGCCCACCCGATGAGACCGGCGGCGAGGAGGCCCAGCCGGGCGCGGGTGTCGGGCTCGGACACGGCGGTGGCGGCCGGGGTGCGGGCCGGGGTGCGGGTCGGGGTGCTCATCTCGGGTTCCTCTCGTCGGGTCCTCGTCGGACGCTCGCCAGGACGTCGACCGGGCTGATATGACAGGGAACGCGCCCGTTCCCTGTCGCATCGCCCCGGTCGACGGGGAGCCGGAAGCCGTCATCACCCGAGACCGAGGAGTTCGAGATGCGCTACCTGATGACCACCGGGGAGAACAGCCGCCGGCCCGACGAGGCCCTCTTCGCGGAGATGGGCGCGTTCATCGAGGAGATGACCGCCGCCGGCATCCTCATCGCCACCGGCGGCCTGGAGCCCGGCGGCACGACGATGACCTCGCACGGCGACGAGATCACCGTGACCGACGGGCCCTTCGTCGAGGCCAAGGAGGCGATCCTCGGCTTCGCGCTGGTCGAGGTCTCCTCGCACGAGGAGGCGCTCGAGGTCTCCCGCCGCTTCCGCCGGATCGTCGGTGACGGCGACAGCGTGCTGCGGCGGGTGATGGGCCCGTGACGTCCGCGCGTGGGGGCGGCGAGGAGTCGCGCGCCCGCGTCGACGCGGTCTGGAAGCTCGAGGCCGCCCGCGTCGTCGCCGCCCTCACGCGCATGGTCCACGACGTCGGGCTGGCCGAGGAGCTCGCCCAGGACGCCCTCGTCGCGGCGCTCGAGCAGTGGCCCGCCGAGGGTGTGCCCGACAACCCCGGGGCGTGGCTCACCGCCGTCGCCAAGCGCCGCGCGATCGATCACCTGCGGCGTGAGCAGCGCGCGGAGCGGGCGCACGAGCGGGCGGCGGCCGGGACGGCCGCGGTCGCCGAGGCCGCCGACGGCGCCGACGACGCGGACCGGCCCGACGAGGACGCGGACGTCCTGCGGCTCATGTTCCTGTCGTGCCACCCGGTGCTGCCCACCGAGGGACGCCTGGCGCTGACCCTGCGGCTGCTCGGCGGCCTGTCGGCCGCCGAGATCGCGCGCGCCTTCCTCGTCGACGAGACGACGGTCAGCCGGCGCATCGCCGACGCGAAGCGGGCCCTCGCCGCGGCGGGCGCCGAGCTCGCGATGCCCGGACGCGAGGAGCTGGCCGCGCGCCTGCGGTCGGTGCTCGAGGTCGTGTACCTCGTGTTCAACGAGGGCTACGCGGCCACCTCGGGCCGGGAGCTGGTCCGCGCGGACCTCTGCGGGCAGGCCCTGCGCCTCGGGCACCGGCTGGCGGCCCTCGCGCCGTCGGAGCCCGAGGTGCACGGCCTGGTCGCGCTCATGGAGCTGCAGGCCTCGCGCACGGCGGCCCGCACGGCCCCGGACGGCGCGCCGATACCGCTGCACGAGCAGGACCGCGGTCGGTGGGACCCGGTCCACGTGCGCCGCGGGTTCACGGCGATGCTGCGGGCCCGCGACCTCGGTGGCGCGCCCGGCCCCTACGTCCTGCAGGCCGCCATCGCCGTCTGCCACGCCCAGGCCCGCCGCCCCGAGGACACCGACTGGGCGGCGATCGCCGCGCTGTACGACCGCCTCGCGGCCCTCCGGCCCACCCCGGTCGTCGCGCTGAACCGCGCCGTCGCCGTCGCCCGCGCCCGCGGCCCGGCCGAGGGGCTCGCCCTCGTCGACGCCCTCCGGGACGACCCCCGCCTGCGCGACTACCACCTGCTGCCCGGCGTCCGCGCCGACCTCCTGCGCCGGCTCGGCCGCGGCGAGGAGGCGCGCCGGGAGTACGCCCGCGCGGCGGCCCTGACGCGCAACGACGCCGAGCGCGCGTTCCTCGACGCGCGGGCGGCCGACGCCGCCCCCGAGGTCCCGACGGCGGGACCGACGCTCGGGGACCTCGCCGACGGCTTCCTCGCCGGGCTCGCCGCACCGGCCCGGCGCGCCTACGCCCAGACGCTGGGCCGGCTGGTGCGCGACCTCGGCGCGGCGACGCCGCTCGCCGGGGTGGGCGCCGACGACGTCGCCCGCGTGGTCCGCACCTCCTGGGACGGGGCCGCCGCGACGACCTGGAACCGGCACCGTGCCGCGGTCCGCTCGTTCGCCGCGTGGTCCGGGCGGGCCGAGCTCGCCGACGGCCTGTCCCGCCGCGCCGCGGGCACCCCGCCCACCGCGCCCGTCGCCCCCGACCGCGTCGCGGCCCTGTGCGCGGACCCCGCCGTGCCGGTCCGCGAGCGGGCCCTGTGGTCGCTGCTGCACGAGTCCCGGGCGCCGGTCCGCGCCGTGCTCGCCCTCGACGTCACCGACCTCGACCGCGACGACCGCCGCACCCACGACGGCGCGGTGAGCTGGCGGTCGCGCACCGCCCGCCTGCTCGACGACCTGCTGGACGGGCGCACGCGCGGGCCGGTCTTCCTCGCCGACCGGCGGCCCGGTCCCGCGCGCACCCCGGGGACCGCCGACCGCTGCCCCGACACCGGCCGCACGCGGCTGTCCTACGAGCGGGCCGAGTACCTGTTCACCCGCGCGACGGGCCGGGAGGCGACCCTGCGCCGGCTGCGGGCCCGCGCTTGACCGTCAGGCCTCCGCCACGACCTTCTCGCCGCCCGCGGCGGGCTTCTTGCTCTTCAGCAGGAGGGCGAAGCCGACCGCGACGGCGCTGAGGACGGTCGTGACCAGCATGAGGTCGTCGAAGGCGTTGGTGAACACCTGCCCGGTGGCGGCCTGGTCCAGCGAGTACTGCTGGAGGATCGCGCTCGTGGCGCCGCTCCCCGCACCGCCGGAGCCCGCCGTGCCGGCGGCGGCCCCCGCGCTCGCCGCGGACTCCTGGGCGCCCATCAGCCCGCCCATGTCGCTCGAGCCCTGGGCCTGCTGGGCGGTCATCAGGGCGGTCATGGCGGCCAGGCCCATCGCCGAGGACGTCCGCTGGACGAGGTTGTTGAACGCGCTCGCGCCGCTGGTGTTCGCGGGCGGGACGGCGGACAGGCCGTTGGTCATGATCGGCATCATCGCCAGCCCGATGCCGCCGGCACGGAAGGCCAGGATCCACTGCAGGTGGGTGTGCGAGGTCTCCACCGTGATGTCGTGCAGCAGGTAGGTGCCGATCGCCATCACCGACAGGCCGATGACCGCGGGCCACTTGGCCCCGAACCGGTCGTAGATCCGCCCGGCCAGCGGCATCATCACCGCCATGACCGCCGCCTGCGGCAGCAGCAGGATGCCGGAATCGAACGCGCCCATCCCCTGGAACTGCTGGAGATAGACCGGGATGTAGAAGAGCACCCCGAACAGGCCGATCGAGATGATCGCGATGAGGATCAGCGAATTGGTGAACGGCCAGAAGCGGAAGACGCGCACGTCGAGCAGCGGATGGTCGACCTCGAGCTCGATGACCACGAACAGGGCGAGGCACAGCGTCCCGAACGTCAGCAGGATCAGGACCCGGTAGCCGGTCCACCCCCACGACTCGCCCTCCGAGAGCGCGAGCAGCAGGGAGAACAGGCCGGCGGCGATCGCGAGGAAGCCGGGCAGGTCGAACCGCTTGGCGAGCCCGCCCGTGAAGGCGGGCAGGAGCGCGACGGCCGCGATCGCGCCGATGATGCCGATCGGGACGTTGATGAAGAAGATCAGCCGCCAGTCGACGTACTCCACGAGGTAGCCGCCGAGGGTCGGGCCGACGGCGGGGGCGACGATGATGCCGAGCCCGTACATCCCCATCGCCGCGCCGATCCGCTCCCGCGGCACGATCCGATAGACCATCGAGAGCGCCACGACCGGGATGACGCCGCCCGGGATCGCCTGCAGGATCCGGAAGGCGATCATGCTGTTGAGGTCCCACGCGAGCCCGCACAGCGCGGACCCGGCGGCGAAGCCGAGCAGCGACAGGATGTAGGCCCGGTTGAGGCCGATCTTCTCGCCGAGCCACGCACTGGCCGGGACGATCACGCCGAGCGCGAGCGAGTAGGACGTCGCCACCCACTGGATGTCCTCGGTGGTCGCCCCGAAGTCCTTCTGCATGGCCGGGATCGCGACGTTGACGATGCTGACGTCGAGCACCGACATGAACATGCCGACGACCAGGACGATCAGGGACACCACCCACGGCCCGGAGGACGCCGGGGTGGGCGGCGCGGCCGGTGCCGGCCGCGGGGTCGGAGTCGGGGCGCTCGGGGGCTCGGGCGGTGCCGTCGGTGCCGTCGGTGCCGGCCGGGCCGGTGCGGCGACCGCCGTCGGCGGATCCGCGGTGGCGTCGCGGGGCTCCACCGACGTCTGGGCCGGCGTCTCGGTCGACATTTCTAGAGTGTCGCAGCGGAGGGCGGCCGGGGCTCGTTCTCCATTTCCGGAGAAAGGGTCACGAACGGCTCGTTCTCGCGCATTCCGGTCATCGCTCGTCCTTGTGGATGTCCGCCGTGACGTTCATGCCCGGGATGAGGTCGAGACCGCGGGGATCGTCGATCGTGATCTTCACGGGGATCACCTGGGTGACCTTCTGGAAGTTCCCGGAGCTGTTGGACTGCGGGAGCGGGGAGAACACCCCGGCGGCGCCGCCCTGGATCTCGCGGACCGATCCCGTCAGGTCGACGCCCGGGTAGGCGTCCACGGTGATGTCCACGGGTGCGCCGACGCGCACGGCGTCGATGTCGGTCTCGTCGACGCGCGCGGTGACGGTGAGGTCGGACAGGTCGTAGGCGACCGCGAGCTGCGTGCCCGCGGTGACGAACGCGCCCTCGGTCGTGTCGTCGGTGGCGACCGTGCCGGCGGCGGGGGCGCGGATCGTCAGCTGCGGCTGCACGAACGCGCCCTGCAGCTGGACCCGCCCCACGGCCTCGTCACGGCGCAGCACGGTCCCCTGCGTCGCCGACCAGTCCACGAGCGTCCCGCTGGCCGGGGCGACGATCGGGATCTGGGTGCCGTCGATCTGCGCGTTGTCGGTGGACACGATGCGGCTCGAGACCGCGAGGTAGTTCACGAGGAACGCGATCGCGGCGAGCACCGCGACGGCCGCGATGACGATCAGCGCGATGCGGGTGGAGCGCTTCAGCGGCCGGCGCCCGCTCGGCGGAGCGGCCTCGTCGCTGCCGCCGTCGCCGTCCGTGGCCTGCGCCGTGGCGACCGGTCCGGTCGTGGGGTCGTCGTGCTCGGTCTGCTCGGTCATGGGGTGCTCACCTGCCTCCGGTGACGAGGACCTGCTGGTTCGGCGACAGCCCGCCGAGGACCTGGGTGCGGTCGGCGCCGACGAGCCCGGCCTGGAAGCGGGTCGGCTGCTGGTGGCCGTCCGGGGCCACGACGGTCACCGAGGTCGCGCTGCCCTGGCGACGCACCGCGCTGTTCGGGACCGTCAGCGAGCCGTCGACCCGGCCGGTGACGACCGAGGCCCGCGCGGTCTGGCCCTCCCGCAGGCGGGGGTCGGGCGTGGTCAGGGCGACCGTGACGTAGTAGTTGACGACGTTGGAGATCGCCGCCCCCGACGGCGCGACCGCCTGGACCGTGCCCTGCAGCGGGACGTCCGGGATCGCGTCGACGCTGACGTCGACGTGCTGGCCCGCGCTGATGGCGGCGGCGTCCTCCTCCTGGAAGGGCACGACCACCTGGAGGGTGGCCGGGTCGTCCAGCACGATGAACTGGGCGCCGCCGGGACGGGTCGGGCTCGCCCCGGCCGAGGCGCCCGCGGCTCCCGCCGCCCCTGCGGCGCCCCCGGCGCTGCTCGCGGCGGGCGCGCCCGGGATGGCGGCGTCGCTGCCGGGCGCCTGGGCCGTGGTCCCGGAGCTCGCGCCGACGTACTCGCCGACGGCCCCGTTGAGGGCGGTGACGACGCCGTCGGACGGCGCCTCCAGCGTGGTGTTCTCGAGGTTCCGGCGGGCGGTGTTCACCGCCGCGCGGGCGCCGTCGACCGCGGCCTCCGCGCCGTCGAGGGCGTGCGGGCGCTGCGCCTCGGCGGCGTCGAGGTTGTTCTGCGCGCTGACGACACCCTGGCGGGCCTGCTCGACCTGGAGGTCGCCGGCGGCGGAGCTCCCGCCGCCGGACGAGCCGGAGGCGCCCGAGGCGCCGGACGCTCCCGAGGCGCCGGACGCTCCCGAGGCGCCGGACGCCCCCGCGCCGCCCGCCGCCGCCCCGCCCCCGGAGGACGCCGCGCGCTCGGTCGCGTCCAGGATGCGGTTGGCCTGGTCGAGGGCGGCCCGCGCGCCCTCGACGGACGTCGAGTCCTCGGCCTGCTCGAGGCTCGCCTCCTGCCCGTCGAGCTGCGCCTGGGCCTGGCGCAGCGCCTGCCGGGCGGCGTAGTCGTCCACGGTGGCCAGGACCTGGCCGCGCGTGACGCGGTCGCCGACGGCCACGCGCACGGACGTGAGCTCCCCGCCCTGGGCGAAGCCGACGTTGAGCTGCCCCGCCGACACCGAGCCGACGGCCGACACCGAGGTGCTCACCGAGGCGCGCTCGACGGGCACGGTGCGCGGGGCCGACGTCGTCGACGAACCGCAGCCGGCGAGCACGGCGCTCGCGGCGACCGTCGAGACGGCCGTGGCCGCCCACAGGCCGACTCGGGTGGTGCTGACCGCCACCAGGCCTCCCCGCTGGTTGGTACATACAAGTATTTGGTGACACACCGTCGCGGTGGAGCGTGCGACGCGGGGAGCATGACACGGACGGGTGATCGATCAGCGGGGGGCCGGTCGCCGCGGCGATCACGTCGCTGCGAAGTGTGACGACCTGGGTGATTCCGGACGAAGCTCCCCGGGGCATGCCGTGCCGGGCAGGGACGTCCGTCGGCATCGCTGCCGCGCATGCGGCCACTCATCGTCGCCGTCGGTTGCGCCGATCGGCTGAACTGACTGCGGGCGAACGTGCGACCTGTGTCACAGTCGGTGCCGAGGTCGGGGATGAGGTCGGGGATGACGTCGGAGGCGGGCGGCACCGCGGTGTGGTGTCACCGCTCCGGGTCCTGACCAGGTGGGTTCGACGACCGATGACGGAGCCTGCACCGCCGCCGCGGCCCCCGACCCCGGCGACCGTCACGGTGTCGCGGCGATGGCTGATCACCACCGGGGCGATCGTCGCCGCCATCGCCCTCGTGGTCACGGGGTCGGCCGTCGTCATGCTGACCTCGGGGACCGCCGCCGCGGACGAGACGTCGCTCGAGCCGGTCAACACCCCGCAGGAGAACCCGTTCCTCCCGGCGCCCGGGGGGACCGACGCCTCCGGCGTCACGCCGCCCTCCGGAGCGGCCGGGTCGCACTCGGGGGCCACGCCGGGCCTGTTCGGCGGCACCGGCAGCAACACCTGCGACCGCGACGCGATGGCGAGCTTCCTGGCCGGGCACCCCGACCTCAACGCGGCGTGGGCCGAGGCCCAGGGGATCGCGGCGGGGGAGACCGTCGACTTCCTGCAGCACCTCAGCCCCGTGGTCCTGCGGGCGGACACCGCGGTGACGAACTACGGCTATGCCGACGGGGAGCTCACCAGCCGCACCGCGGTCCTCCAGAGCGGCACGGCCGTGCTGGTCGACGGCTACGGCTCCCCGCGGGTGAAGTGCTACTGCGGCAACCCGCTCGCCGCGGCCCCGCACCGCCTCTCGTGGCACTACGAGGGCACACCGTGGCCGACCTTCGTCCACGTCGACGTCGTGGTCGTCCACCCCGCGCCGGTGGTCGTCAACAACTTCACGATCGTCGACGTGGTCACGAACAACACCTACGTCGTGACCCCGCCGCCCTGGTGGTACGGCCAGGTCTCCGGGCCGCCGGACGACGAGGGGAGCTCGAGCGACCCCGCGGACGACCCGACGAGCAGCACGACCACCTCGACCACGACGACCACCACGAGCGTCCCGCCCGGTTACCGGCAGCCCGGGCCGGCGGACCTGCCGGGCACCGGGGCCCCCGGTGACCCCGGTCCGGGCACCCAGGAGTGCCCGGCCGGCGGGGGTTCGGTCGGCGGCGGGCTCATCCCCAGCGGCGGGGCCGAGGCGGGCGGGGCGCGCACCGACCCGGGCGACACCCAGGGCGGGGCCGCCACGGCGCCCCCGACCTGCGAGTCGACCGCGGGACCGACGTCGTCCACCACCAGCAGCACGACCACCACGACGACCACCACCACGACCACCACGACGACCCCGACGACGACGACCACGACGACCGACGCGCTGCCCGGCACCTGAGCGCCGGGTGCCCCGGTGCGTGAGATGCGTCGCGATGGGGGCCCGGATCGCCCGTCCGGCGTCGGCCGGCGGGTGCGAGCGCGGTCGCGTCTCTACCCTCGGGATGCGTGATTCCCTCGACGGCGCAGGCCCACGTCGTCGTCGACGAGTGGGTACGCGCCGGGGTGACCGACGCCGTCGCGTGTCCCGGGTCGCGCAACGCGCCCCTGCTCGTCGCCCTCGACGCCGCCGACCGTGACGGCCGCCTGCGCCTGCACGTGCGCATCGACGAACGCGGCGCGGGCTTCCTCGCCCTCGGTCTCGGCGCGGTGTCCGGGCGGGTGGTGCCCGTCGTGGTCACCTCCGGGACGGCGGTGGCGAACCTGCACCCCGCGGTGCTCGAGGCCTCCCGCGCCGGGGTGGGGCTGCTCGTCGTGAGCGCCGACCGGCCCGTCGACCTCGTGGGCAGCGGCGCCAACCAGACCGTCGACCAGGTCGGCCTCTACGGCGAGGCGGCGCGCGCGTCGATGGTGATGCCGCTGGCCGAGGACCGGCCCGGGGCCGCACGCACCTGGCGGGCCGTGGTGACCCGCGCCCTGGACCGCGCCGGCGGCGTCAGCGGCGGCGATCCCGGTCCGGTGCAGCTGAACGTCCCGCTGCGCGAGCCGTTGCTCGACCCGGCCGACGACGCTCCGGGCGAGCCCGACCCCACGCTCGCCGGGCGTCCCGACGGCGCGGCCTGGACCCGGACGGCCGCGGCCCCGCCGTCCTCGGCGCTCGCGCCGCTGGCGCTGCGGGCCGGCGTGCGCACGCTCGTCGTCGCCGGCCACGGGGGCGCCGCGGTGCCCGCGGGGACCCGGCTGCCCGACGGCGTACCGGTGCTCGCCGAGCCCACGTCGCCGCTGTGGTCGGACCCGCGCGGTGGGCGGACGCTGCACGCCGGGACCTGGGTGCTGCCCGCCGCGCTCGACGGCGTCCGTGACGACCTGCGGCCCGAGCAGGTCGTCGTGCTCGGCCGCCCGACCCTGCACCGCGCGGTGTCCCGCCTGCTCGCCGATCCGGGCGTCGAGGTCCTCGCGGTGCCCGCGGTCGCCCCCACGGGCGGGCGCCCGCGCCCCGGGTGGACCGACGTGGCCGGCGCGGTCTCCGCGGTCGGCGCGCTGCCGGACCCCGACGACTGGAAGCCCGACGCCGCGTTCGCCCGGGCCTGGGCCGTCGCCGACGACCGGGCCGCCGCGGCGCTCGTCGGCGACGCGGGGCAGCGGGCGGCCGGCCGCGCGGGCGGCGCCGTGGACGGACCCGCGCTGGCCGCCGCGACCGTGGCCGCGCTGCCGTCCGGGGCGCACCTCGTGGTCGGCGCGTCCGCCCCGATCCGCGACGTCGCGCTCGCGGCGACCCCGCGCGGGGACGTCACCGTCCACTCGGCCCGCGGTGTGTCGGGCATCGACGGCGCGGTGTCGCTGGCGGTCGGGGTGGCGCTCGCCCATCCCGGGCCGACGTACGCGCTGCTCGGGGACCTGACGTTCCTGCACGACACCAACGGGCTGCTCGTCGGGCCGGACGAGCCCCGCGGCGAGCTGACCGTCGTGGTCGCGAACGACGACGGCGGCGGCATCTTCACCACCCTCGAGCAGGGCGCGCCGCGCTACAGCGCCGCCTTCGAGCGCGTGTTCGGCACGCCACACGGCACCGACCTGGCCGCCCTGTGCGCGGCCCACCACGTCCCCCACCGACATGCGGAGCCCGTCGACCTGCCCGCGGCGCTCGCGCCGACGGGACGGCCGGGGACGCGGGTGGTCGAGGTCGCGGTCGACCGCACCCGGCGGCGGACGGCGGGGGAGGACACGGCGGCGGCGGTGCGGGCCGCGGTGGCCGCCGACGGCCCCGGCGAGTGACCCGTGTCGTCACCGCACGCGACCACCACGGGGGATCCTGGATGATGCTGCGGCCGTAGCGACGAGGACAGGAGTGCAGCGGGCGTGCTGGTGCTGGTGGTGGCGCACGCGGTGGCCGCGCTCGTCGCACCCCTGCTCGTCCGGGCGCTCGACCGGCGCGCGTTCCTGCTGCTGGCGCTCGTGCCGGCCGCGGCGTTCGCCTGGATCCTCGCCGAGCTGCCCGGGGTGCTGGCCGGGCAGGTGCCCGAGCAGAGCGTCCCGTGGATCCCGGCGCTCGACGTCGCCATCGCGTTCCGTCTCGACGCGCTCGCCGCGACCGTGTCGCTGCTGGTCACCGGCGTCGGGGCGCTGGTGCTCGTCTACTGCGCGCGCTACTTCGCGCCGGGCGCGCGGGGCATGGGCCGGTTCGCGGGCGTCCTGGTCGCCTTCGCCGGCGCGATGCTCGCGCTGGTCTGGTCCGACGACGTCTTCGTGCTCTACGTCTGCTGGGAGCTGACCACCGTCTTCTCGTTCCTGCTCGTGGGGCAGGACGCCCACAAGCGGGCGAGCCGCGCGGCGGCGGTGCAGGCCCTCGTCGTCACGGCGGCGGGCGGGCTGACGATGCTGGTCGGTCTCGTGGTCCTCGCCGGCGGCGCGGGCACCACGCGCCTCTCGGAGCTCGTCGCGTACTACGCCGGCCCCGCGGCCACCCCGGCCGCCCTGACCGCGGGTGTCGTGTGCGTGCTGGTCGGCGCGATCACCAAGTCGGCCCTGGTCCCGTTCCACTTCTGGCTGCCCTCGGCCATGGCCGCGCCGACCCCGGTGTCCGCCTACCTGCACGCCGCGGCGATGGTGAAGGCCGGCGTCTACCTCGTCCTGCGCCTCGCGCCCGGGCTCGCCGACGTCCCGCCCTGGCGCCCGCTGATCGCCGTGCTCGCGATCGCGACCCTGCTGCTCGGCGGCCTCCAGGCGCTGCGCCAGCACGACCTGAAGCTGCTGCTCGCGTACGGCACCGTCTCCCAGCTCGGTTTCATGATCCTCCTGGCGGGCGCGGGCACCCGCGACGCGGCGCTCGCCGCGATCGGGCTCGTGGTCGCGCACGCGCTGTTCAAGGCGTGCCTGTTCCTCGTCGTCGGGGTGATCGACCGTCGCGCGGGCACCCGCGACCTGCGCGAGCTGTCGGGCCTCGGGCGGCGCGCGCCCGTGCTCGCGACGGCGGGAATCCTCGGCGCCGCCTCGATGGCCGGGGCGCCGCCGCTGCTCGGCTTCGTCACCAAGGAGGGCGCCTTCGAGGCGTTCCTGCACGACGCCTACGGCGACTGGGCCGTCCCGCTGCTGGCCCTGGTCGTGCTCGGCTCGGTGCTCACCGTCGCCTACAGCACGCGGTTCGTGTGGGGCGCGTTCTGGCGCAAGCCCGGGGTGGACGCGGTGGCCTGGTCCGAGCCCGGCCCCCTGTTCCCGGCGCCGCCGGTGGTGCTCGGGGTCGCGGGCCTGGTCGCCGGCCTGGGCGTCGCCGGGCTGGCGCCGCTGCTCACCGCCTACGCCGACACGTTGCCCGTCAGCTACCCGGCGCTGCTGGAGCTGGTCGTGGTGCCGTCGGTCGGCGTCGCCCTCGGGCTCTCGGTGGTCGCGCTGGTGCTCGGGTTCGCCGCCGGCGTGCCCGCCGTCAGCGCGCGCCTCACGGCCCGCCACCCGCTGGCCGGCGTCCGCGCGGAGATCACCTGGCGGGGCGTGGTGCACGCCCTGGAGAACACCTCGCTGCGGGTCACGGCGCTCACCCAGCGCGGGTCGCTGCCCTGGATCCTCACGACGGTCTTCTCGGTGCTCGTGCTGGGCCCCGGACTCGCGCTGCTGCTGTCCGCGGACCTCGGCGAGGTCCGGGTCGACCGCCTCGTCGACTCCCCGTTCCAGCTCCTCGCGGCGGCCGTCGGCGCCGCGTGCGCGATCACGGCCACGCGCGTGCGCCGCCGTCTCGGCGCCGTGCTCGTCGTCGGCGGGCTCGGCTACGCGACGGCGCTGTTCTTCGCGCTGGCCGGGGCGCCGGACGTCGCGCTGACCCAGGCCCTGGTCGAGACGGCGACGCTCGTGGTCGTCGTGCTGGTGCTGCGCACGCTGCCGCGCGACATCGCCGACCGGAACACCCCGCGCCAGCGGGTGCGCCGCCTGCTCGTCGCCGTGCCGGTCGGGCTGCTCATGACCGGCCTCGGCGCGGTGGCGCTCGCCGCGCGCCGCGTCCCGCCGGTGTCGGCGGCCTACCCGACCCAGGCCTACGACTTCGGCGCGGGCGCGAACGTCGTCAACGTGACCCTGGTCGACATCCGCGCCTGGGACACCATGGGCGAGCTCTCGGTGATCGTCGCCGCCGCGACCGGCGTCGCGAGCCTGGTGTTCCTGCACCGCCGCTCGGGCGCCCCGCCCCGCGCGGAGGAGCAGCCCGCGGTCACCCCGTCGACGCGGGCGGGCGGGTGGCTGCGCTCGGCCCGCCGCGGCGACGGCGACCGCGTGCTGCTCCTCGAGGTGATCACCCGGCTGGTCTTCCCGACGATGATGGTGGTCTCGCTGTACTTCCTGTTCGCCGGCCACAACGCGCCGGGCGGCGGGTTCGCCGGCGGACTCGTCGCGGGCCTCGCGCTCGTCGTGCGCTACGTCGCGGGCGGGCGCTACGAGCTCGGGGAGGCCGTCCCCGTCGACGCCGGCGTGCTGCTCGGGATCGGGCTGCTCTGCGCGGGAGGAACGGGCCTCGGGGCGCTGCTGCTCGGCGGCGAGGTCCTGCAGACCGCCGTGCTCGAGGCCGACGTCCCCGTGCTCGGCCACGTCAAGTTCGTGACGTCGCTGATCTTCGACGTGGGCGTCTACCTCATCGTCATCGGGCTCGTGCTCGACATCCTGCGCAGCCTCGGCGCCGAGCTCGACCGGCGTCGGACCGCCACCCTCCAGCGCGAGGAGGTGCCTTCGTGACCTCGCCGATCGTCCTGCTCGCCCTGGTCGGCGTGCTCTACACCGCCGGCGTCTACCTCATCCTCGAGCGCAGCCTCACGCGCGTGCTGCTGGGCATCCTGGTGCTCGGCAACGCCACGAACGTGCTCGTCGTCATCGCGGGCGGCCGCGCGGGCGAGGCCCCGCTGGTCGGCCGCGCCCCCGACGCGGCGATGAGCGACGCGCTGGTCCAGGCCCTGGTGCTCACCGCCATCGTCATCACGCTCGGGGTGACCGCGTTCCTGCTCGCCCTGATCCACCGCGCGTGGACCCTCGAGCGCGAGGACGACCTCACCGAGGACGTCGAGGACCGCTCGGTGCGGCGCCGCCTGGCCCGCGGGGAGCAGGAGGACGAGGAGGAGCTCGACACCGCCGGGTGCGAGAACACCTCCGACACCGACCCCGACGACACCGAGTCGCTGCCCGACCCGGCGCACGCGGCCGCCGGACGCGGGGAGGGCCCGCGGTGAACCCCGGCTCCAGCCTGCTCGCGACCCTCATCCCGCTCCCGACGCTGCTCCCGCTGCTGGGAGCGGGCCTGACGCTCGTGCTCTCGCGCCGCCCCACGCTGCAGCGCGCCGTGAGCGTCGCCGTGCTGTCGGTCGTGGTCGTCATCGCGGCGCTGCTGCTCGTGGCGGCCGCCCTGTCGGGGCCGATCGTGGTGACGGTCGGGTCGTGGCCGGTGCCGCTGGGCATCACGCTCGTGGTCGACCCGCTGTCGGCGCTGATGCTGCTGACCTCGATGACGGTGACGCTCGCCGTGCTGGTCTACGCGATCGGGCAGGGCGTCTACGACCGCGACGAGGCCACCCCGATCACGATCTTCCACCCGACCTACCTGATCCTCGCCGCGGGCGTGGCGAACGCGTTCCTGTCCGGGGACCTGTTCAACCTGTACGTCGGGTTCGAGGTCCTGCTGATGGCCAGCTACGTGCTGCTGACCCTCGGCGGGAGCCGCTCGCGGGTCCGCGCGGGCGTCACCTACGTCGTCGTCAACGTGGTGTCCTCGCTGGTCTTCCTCGTGGGCATCGCCCTCGTCTACGCCGCGGTCGGCACGCTGAACCTGGCCCAGATCTCGGTGCGCATGGCCGCGGTGCCGCCCGGCACCGCGCTCGCGATCCACCTCGTGCTGCTCACGGCGTTCGGGATCAAGGCCGCGGTGTTCCCGCTGTCGGCGTGGCTGCCCGACAGCTACCCGACCGCCGCCGCGCCGGTGACCGCGGTGTTCGCCGGCCTGCTCACCAAGGTCGGCGTCTACTCGATCATCCGCACCGAGACGCTGCTGTTCCCGGGCTCGGAGGTCACGCACACCATCCTGCTGGTGGCGGCCGCGCTGACGATGGTCATCGGCGCGCTCGGGGCCATCGCCCAGTACGACATCAAGCGCGTCCTGTCGTTCACGCTCGTCAGCCACATCGGCTACATGATCTTCGGGATCGCGCTCGCGACACCGATGGGCGTGGGCGGCGCCGTGTTCTACGTCGTCCACCACATCACCGTGCAGGCCACGCTCTTCTGCGTGGTCGGGCTGATCGAGGGCGTCGGGGGCTCGACGTCGGTCAGCAGGCTGGGCGGTCTCGCCCGCGCGTCGCCGCTGCTCGCGATCCTGTGGTTCGTGCCCGCCATGAACCTCGGCGGCATCCCGCCGCTGTCGGGCTTCGTCGGCAAGCTCGGCCTGGTGCAGGCCGGCGTCGCCGACGGCTCCGCGCTGGCCTGGGTGCTCGTGGTGATCTCGGTGCTCACGAGCCTGCTGACGCTCTACGCGGTCACCAAGGTCTGGGTGCTGGCGTTCTGGCGCCCGGCCGACCAGATCCCGGTGCCGGAGCCCGCCGACGCCGACGAGGAGGAGTCACCGGCGGACCCGGACGAGGACGACGCCGCCGAGGCGACCGGTCGCCTGCCCGGCGCCCCGGCGCCGCGCAGCGGGGTCCTCACCGGGGTCGCGCCGGGCACGGCCCGCACGATCGCGGACGCGGGGGCCAACAGCGGCGCGGAGGTCGACTGGCCGGTGGCGCGGATGGCCCCGGCGGACGGCGGGCCCGTGCTCACCGGCCGGTTCCTCGGCACCCCGAACGACCGGGTGTCGTCGCGGCTGCCCGTGGTGATGGCCGGGGCCACCGGCGCGCTGGTGGCGCTCGGGCTGGCGCTCACCGTCGTCGCGGGTCCGCTGTACGCGGTCGCCGACCAGGCCGCCGACGACCTCGTCAGCCGCACGCCCTACATCTCGGCGGTCTTCGCGCAGACCGTCGACGACCGGGTCGCCCGGTGAGCCGCCCGACCCCGCCCGACACCGCGGGGCTGCTCCGCCGCGCGGTCCCCGTCGTGTGGCTCGTGCTGGTGTGGGTGCTGCTGTGGGGCACGTTCTCGTGGGCCAACGTGCTCGGCGGGCTCGCCGTCGCGCTCCTCGTCCTCGCCGTGTTCCCGCTGCCCCCCGCGCCGGGACGGGGCTGGCTGCACCCGCTCGCCGCGCTGCGCGCCGTCGGGCGCTTCACCGCCGACCTCGTGGTGTCGAGCCTGCAGGTGGCATGGCAGTCGCTGCAGGCGGTGCTGCCGGGGCCGCCGATCCGCAGCTCGGTCGTCGCGGTGCGTCTCGCGTCGTCCTCGGAGTTCGTCATGGCGATGGTGGTCGAGACGCTCTCGCTCGTGCCGGGCAGCGTCGTGATCGAGGCACGGCCCGAGGAGCGCGCGGTCTACGCCCACGTGCTCGGCGCCGACGACGCGGAGGCCGTCGCGGCGTTCCGCGCGCAGGTGCGCCGGCTCGAGGCCGACATCGTCGCGGCGCTCGGGCGGCCGGCGGCGCCGGCCGTCGGTGCCGCCGGTGACATCGGTGAGGAGGAGGTGACGTGAGCACCCTGCTCTCCCTGCTCGACGCGGTGCTGGTCGTGTCGCTGGTGCTGCTCGGGCTGTCCGCGGTCCTCGTCGTGATCCGGCTGCTGCGGGGCCCGACGGGTCTCGACCGCCTGGTCGCCCTCGACGTGCTCGTCGCCGAGTTCCTCTGCGGGCTCGTGGCCTACGCGGCCCTGACCGGCGACTCCGCCCTCGTGCCGGTGGTCGTGGCGATCAGTCTGGTCGGGTTCCTGGGCTCCACCACCGTGGCCCGCTTCGTGCGGCGGGGGACCGGCCGGTGACCGGGCCCGCCGAGACCGGCCTCGAGATCACGCTCGACACCGTCGGCACCGTCCTGATCGTGCTCGGGGTGCTGCTGACCCTCGTCGCGTCGGTGGGCCTGCTCTCGCTGCCCGACGTGCTGAGCCGGATGCACGCGGCCACGAAGCCGCAGGTCGTCGGGCTGCTGCTCGTCGTCGTCGGGGGCGCTCTGCACCTGCGCACGAGCGTCGACGTGTGGATGCTCGTGCTGGTCGGTGCGTTCCAGCTCGTCACCGCGCCGGTCACCGCGCACGTCGTCGGGCGGCTCGCCCACCGCGGCGACGGGGTGCGGCGGGACCTGCTCTACGTCGACGAGCTCGACGACAGCCCGGACGTCGCCGACCCGGGACCGGACACCGCACGGACCGGGCCCGACGGCGGGCCGCGATGAGCCGCCTCCCTAGACTCGGGAGGATGACGTGGCTGCGCGAGCTGGTGCGGCAGGCCCGGGAGCGGGTCGTGCCGGTGCTCGTCGCCGCCCGCGAGATCGTCCGCCCGGCCGGGCGCCGCGCGCCCGAGATCGTGGTCGTCGTCGGCCTGGTCGTCACCGTCCTGCTGGGGCTCGTGCTCGTCGCCGCGGCCCGCAACGACGCGCACATCGACGCGAACGAGGGCCGGGCGGTCGCCGAGGTGCTCGAGGGCGGGTCGCGCCCGCACACCTTCGTCCGGTTCACCGCCGACGACGGCGCCGTGCTCACCCCGGAGAAGGGCGTGTTCTACCCGCGCGGGCTCCAGCCGGGCCAGCTCGTCCGCGTCGAGTACGACCGCACCGACCCCGAGCTCGTCCGCGTCGCCGGCCGCACCTGGTCCGAGGGCCTCGTGCCCGTCGCGCTCGGGCTGGTCGTCCTGTGGGCCGTGCTCGCGCCGTCCGCGTGGCTGCTCGCCCGCGACCGCCGGCGCCGCCGCGACGCCGAGGCCCGCGCGCGGTGGCACGGGTCCCCGGTGCCGTCGGGCGCCGGGTCCGCCGACGAGCGTGAGGACGGCGAGCCGGAGATGGCCGGGGCGGGCTCGCGGTGAGCGCGGCGGGCACCCGCGCGCAGCTCGACCGGGACCCGAGCGCCGTCGCCCGGATGTTCGACGGCGTCGCCGCGCGCTACGACCTCACCAACACCGTGCTGTCGTTCGCCCAGGACGTCCGCTGGCGCCGTGCCACGCGGGAGGCGCTCGCCGTCGGTCCCGGCGACACGGTCGTCGACGTCGCCGCCGGCACCGGCGTGTCGACCGTGGAGCTGGCCCGCACCGGCGCCCGCTGCCTCGCCACCGACTTCTCGCTGGGCATGCTGCGCACCGGGCGCTCGCGGGCCGCGACGGCCGGGCTGCCGTTCGTCGCCGCGGACGCCCTGCACCTGCCGGTGCCCGACGCCTCGGTCGACGCGGTCGTCATCTCCTTCGGGCTGCGCAACACCGTCGACCCGGACGCCGCGCTCGCCGAGTTCGCCCGCGTCACGAAGCCCGGCGGGACCCTCGCGGTCTGCGAGTTCTCCCGCCCGGTCTGGGCGCCGTTCCGCCGCGTCTACACCGATTACCTCATGCGCGCGCTGCCCCGCGTGGCCCGCGCGGTGAGCTCGAACCCCGACGCGTACGTCTACCTCGCCGAGTCGATCCGCGCCTGGCCCGACCAGGCCGCCCTCGCCGAGCGGATCGCCGCGGCGGGCTGGCGCTCGGTGGCCTGGCGCGACCTCACCGGCGGCATCGTCGCCCTCCACACCGCCACCCGCCCCTGACCTGACGCACGGGGTGGTGTCAGCCTGGCGTCCACGCTGACACTCAACGTCAGTATTCCCGCCACGATCACGCGGCCCCCGGCCGTGGACGGCCTCCGGCTCGAGCTGGTGGATTTCCTGACGACCAACGTCAGTGCTTCGCCTCCGGCGCGGCAGCTCCGCTTCGCTGCGTGCCGCCCGTGGACGCCGGGCTGGCACCCGCCGACCCCCGGACGCGGCGTGTTCGCCGGCCTCCCGACACCGGATCCACACCACCCTCGGCGGGCGATCTCGACACACGATCCCTACACTCCCGGGTGCCGAGCTAGTGAACGAATTCACAAGGGAGCCAGTCGCCGTGTCCGCCACCACCGGAGCGCGCCGCAGCCCCGACAGCGACGCCGACGTCGTGGTCGTGGGTGCCGGTCCCGCGGGCTCCACGGTGGCCACGTACCTGGCGCGCGCCGGCCTCGACGTCCTCGTGCTGGAGAAGGCCACGTTCCCGCGGGAGAAGGTCTGCGGCGACGGCGTCACCCCGCGCGGGGTCAAGCAGCTCGTCGACCTCGGCGTCGACACCCGCGAGGAGGCCGGCTGGCGCCACCAGCGCGGGCTGCGGGTCGTCGGCGGCGGCGCGAGCGTCGAGCTCGACTGGCCCGAGCTCGCCAGCTACCCCGCCTACGGCCTCGTGCGCACCCGCCGCGACTTCGACCAGATGCTCGCCGACCACGCCCGCGCCGCCGGTGCGCGCGTCGAGGAGGGCGTCTCGGTCGCCGGCACGACGGTCGACGAGCGCACCGGGCGGGTCACCGGCGTGGAGGCGCGCCGCGGGCCGGAGCGCACGCCCGCCACCGTCACCGCCCCCCTCGTCGTCGCCTGCGACGGCGTCGGCGCGCGCACCGCCCTGAGCCTCGGCATCGCCAAGCGCGACGACCGCCCGCTCGGCGTCGCGGTCCGCCGGTACTACACGAGCCCGCGCCACGACGACGCCTACCTCGAGACCCACCTCGGGCTCCACGACCGGCCCGGCGTCGGCGCCGACCTGCACGGCGGCTACGGCTGGATCTTCGGGATGGGCGACGGCACCGCCAACGTCGGGCTCGGCGTCCTCGCGACGCAGCAGGGCGACAAGCGCGACTACCGGGCGATGCTGCGCTCCTGGCTCGACGGCCTGCCCGCGGCGTGGGGCCTGACCGAGGACAACGCCACCGGCCCGATCGGCGGCGCCGCGCTGCCGATGGGGATGAGCCGCACCCCGCTCTACCGCGACGGCCTCGTGCTCGTCGGCGACGCAGGCGGCATGGTCAACCCCTTCAGCGGCGAGGGCATCGCCTACGCGCTGCAGTCCGCGGCGCTCGCCGCCGAGTGCGTCGTGCAGGCGATGGCCCGGCCCGAGGGGCCCGGCCGCGAACGCGCCCTGGCCGCGTACCCGGCGGCGGTGCGCCACGCGCTGGGCAGCTACTACCGCGTCGGCAACCGGGCGGCGGGAGCGCTGGGGCGCCCGCGGTTCATGCACCACGCCCTGCGGCTCGGCCTGCCGCGGCGGCGGGTCATGGGTGCCGCGCTCAAGCTCTTCGCCGGTCTGACCGACGGCCGTGACGGGGACGCGGGCGACCGCGTGCTCGAGCTCGCCCTGCGGATGGTGCCGCCGCTGCGGGACGCACCCCCGCCCGAGAGCACGGGTCGACGCGCGAAGGAGGTGTCGCGGGCGGCCTGACGCGGCCGCCGAGGTTAGGACGCCCTCATCGGATCACCGGGCGGGCGTCCTCATTAGGGTCGCCCTCGCCCGTCGAGCGTGATCCGCGGCACGGCCCCCGGCGTGGGCCGGGCCACCCACCACGTGACTCCCGATGCGCAGCACCTCAGGAGGGAAGGAGCGACGATGCTGGACCCCTACGTCCCGCTCATCGTCATGTTCGCGCTCGCGGCGGCGTTCGGGCTGTTCTCGGTGACCGCCGCGCCGTTCATCGGACCCCACCGCTACAACCGCGCGAAGCTCGACTCCTACGAGTGCGGCATCGAACCCTCACCGCAGCCGGTCGCCGGCGGCGGTCGCATCCCGGTGGCCTACTACCTCACGGCGATGCTGTTCATCCTCTTCGACATCGAGATGGTCTTCCTCTACCCGTTCGCGGTGAACATCGACGCGCTCGGGTTGTTCGGCCTCGTCGAGATCGTGCTGTTCGTGGCCACCGTCGCGTTCGCCTACGCCTACGTGTGGCGTCGCGGCGGGCTGGACTGGAGCTAGACATGGGACTGGAAGAGAAGCTCCCGAACGGGATCGTGCTGGCCAGCGTCGAGAGCCTGGTCAACTGGACCCGCAAGGCGTCGCTGTGGCCCGCCACCTTCGGGCTGGCGTGCTGCGCGATCGAGATGATGACCTCGGGCGCCCCGCGCTACGACCTCGGCCGCTTCGGCATGGAGGTCTTCCGACCGAGCCCCCGCCAGGCCGACCTGATGATCGTCGCGGGCCGCGTGACCAACAAGATGGCCCCGGTCCTGCGCCAGATCTACGACCAGATGGCCGAGCCCCGCTGGGTGCTCGCCATGGGCGTCTGCGCCTCGTCGGGCGGCATGTTCAACAACTACGCCGTCGTGCAGGGCGTCGACCACGTCGTGCCCGTCGACATGTACCTGCCGGGCTGCCCGCCGCGCCCGGAGATGCTCATCGACGCCATCCTCAAGCTGCACCAGAAGATCCAGGCCGAGCCGCTCGGCCCGGTGCGCGCCGAGCTGGCCGCCGAGCGCCGCGCCCAGGGCGAGAAGCTCGAGCTGCTGCCGTCGTCGGAGAAGTACGCGAAGAAGGACCGCAAGACGGGGGAGGCGAAGGCCGAGCATGTCTGGTGATCCCGGCAAGGACGAGAAGCCCGAGACCCCCGGCACCGGCGCCGGCGGCGCGAGCGGGCCGACGGGCGCGTCGAACCCCGGCTCGGCCGGCACGGCGTTCGGCCCCCAGGAGATCGCGCGCCGCGACGTCAGCGGTTCCGCCGCCGGCCGGGCCCGCGAGGGGATGTTCGGCATCCAGGGCTCGGGCGACACGACGGGCTTCGGCGGCCTGCGCCTGCCCGGCTACGCCCCGGCCCCGGCCGAGCGCCCCTACGGCGGCTGGTTCGACGAGGTCGCCGACGAGGCCGCCGCGGCGCTCGCCGACGACGCCGACGCCCCCGGCGTCGACTTCGACACGTGCGTCCACCAGGTGACCGTCGACCGCGGCGAGATGACCTGGTACGTCGACCGCGAGCACCTCGTGAAGCTCGCCCGCACCCTGCGCGACGACCCCGCGCTGCGCTTCGAGTTCTGCTCCGGGGTCTCGGGCGTCGACTACGGCGAGGGCGTGCCGCAGCAGCTGCACGTCGTGGTCCACCTGCTGTCGATGACCTACCGGCGCCGGCTGCGCCTCGAGGTCGCCCTCGAGCTCGACGACGCGCACTGCCCGTCCCTGGTCGACGTCTACCCGACGGCCGACTGGCACGAGCGCGAGACCTGGGACATGTTCGGCATCGTCTTCGACGGCCACCCGAGCCTGACCCGGATCCTCATGCCGGACGACTGGAACGGCCACCCGCAGCTCAAGAGCTACCCGCTCGGCGGCATCCCCGTGGAGTACCACGACGCGGAGATCCCGCCGCCCGACCAGCGGAGGGCCTACACGTGAGCACCACACACGACGACCCCTACGCCGCCACCAGCCGCGAGACCACCGAGGGCACCGTCTACACGGTCACCGGTGGCGACTGGGACGAGATGGTCGACCAGACCGCGGGCGACGAGCGCATCGTCATCAACATGGGTCCGCAGCACCCGTCGACGCACGGCGTGCTGCGCCTCGTGCTGGAGCTGCAGGGCGAGGTCGTCACCGACGCGCGCCTGGTCATCGGCTACCTGCACACCGGCATCGAGAAGAACTGCGAGTACCGCACCTGGACCCAGGGCGTCACCTTCGTGACGCGGGCGGACTACCTCGCGCCGATCTTCAACGAGACGGCCTACTGCCTCTCGACCGAGCGCCTGCTCGGCATCGAGGTGCCCGAGCGCGCCGCGACGATCCGCGTGCTCCTCATGGAGATCAACCGGATCGGCTCGCACCTGGTCGCCCTCGCCACGGGCGGCATGGAGCTCGGGGCCCTGACCGGCATGACCAACGGCTTCCGGGAGCGCGAGGAGGTCCTGCACCTGCTCGAGTTCCTCACCGGCCTGCGCATGAACCACGCGTTCATCCGCCCCGGCGGGGTCGTGCAGGACCTGCCCGAGGGCTACGAGGAGCGCATCCGGTCGTTCATCTCGGTCATGCGCGAGCGGCTGCCCGGCTTCCACAAGCTGCTCACCGGCAACCGCATCTGGCGCCAGCGCCTCGAGGGCGTCGGCTACCTGCCGGTCGACGGCTGCCTCGCCCTCGGCGTCACCGGGCCGATCCTGCGGTCGGCGGGGCTGGCCTGGGATCTCCGCGAGGTGGACCCGTACCTCGGCTACGAGCACTACGACTTCGAGGTGCCCACCGAGACCGCCGCCGACAGCTTCGCCCGCTACCTGCTGCGGGTCGAGGAGATGAACCAGTCGCTGCGGATCATCGAGCAGGCCCTCGACCGTCTCGAGCCGGGCCCGGTCATGATCCAGGACGCGAAGATCGCCTGGCCCGCGAAGCTGTCGATCGGTGCGGACGGCATGGGCAACTCCCTCGAGCACGTCCGCCAGATCATGGGCCAGTCGATGGAGTCCCTGATCCACCACTTCAAGCTGGTCACCGAGGGCTTCAAGGTCCCGCCGGGCCAGGCCTACGTGCCGATCGAGTCGCCCCGCGGCGAGATGGGCGCGCACCTGGTGTCCGACGGCGGCACCCGCCCCCTGCGCGTGCACATGCGCGACCCCAGCTTCGTGAACCTGCAGTCCGCGCCGGCGATGTCGGAGGGCGGCATGGTCTCCGACGTCATCGCCGCGCTGGCCTCGCTGGATCCCGTGATGGGGGGGTGTGACCGTTGAGCCCGCTGCCGCCCGAGGCGCCGCCGCAGGCCCCGCCGGTGGACGCCGCGCACGCCATCGACGAGGCCGGCGGCACGGTCGCCCAGCACGGTGAGCTCGCGTCGGTCGACACCACGGTGTTCGACGGCGTGCGCGAGCGCGCCGCGGCGATCCTGCTGCGCTACCCCGAGCCGCGCTCGGCGCTGCTGCCGCTGCTGCACCTCACCCAGCACGTCGAGGGCCACGTCTCCCGGGCCGGCATCGCGTTCTGCGCGGAGGTCCTGGGGATCACGACGGCCGAGGTGTCGGCGGTCGCGACCTTCTACACGATGTACAAGCGCGAGCCCGTGGGCCGCCACCTCGTCAGCGTCTGCACCAACACGCTGTGCGCGGCGCTGGGCGGCGACGACATCTACGCCGCGGTGCGCGAGCGTCTCGACGGCATCGGTCACGAGCAGACGGCCGCGGACGGCTCGATGACGATCGAGCACGCCGAGTGCCTAGCCGCGTGCGACCTCGCGCCCGTGCTGACCGTCGACTACGAGTTCTTCGACAAGCAGACCGTCGACTCGGCGGTCGAGATCGTCGACGCGCTGCGGCGCGGGGAGAAGCCGCACCCGACGCGCGGGGCCCCGCTGACCGACTTCCGGTCGGTGGAGCTGCTGCTGGCCGGGTTCTTCGACGACCCGGCGGTCGGCGGTCTCGACGCCGTCGCGGGCCCGTCGGCGGCCGAGGAGAGCCTGCGCGGCGCCCGGCTCGCCGAGGAGCGCGGGTGGACGGCGCCGCCCGTGCCGGACGAGGGGAGTTCGTCATGACCGACCCGTTGACCCCGGTCCTGACCAAGCACTGGCTGGGACCCGAGTCGTGGACGCTGCGCCACTACACCGAGCTCGGCGGCTACGAGGCGCTGACGACGGCGCTGAACACCCCGGCCGACGACCTCATCGCCCTGATCAAGGACTCCGGGCTGCGCGGACGCGGCGGTGCCGGCTTCCCGACGGGCATGAAGTGGAGCTTCATCCCGCAGGCCAAGCCGGGCGAGGAGCCGACCGGCCCGGCGGCGAAGCCCAAGTACCTCGTCATCAACGCCGACGAGGGCGAGCCGGGCACCTGCAAGGACGTCCCGCTGATGATGGCCGACCCGCACTCGCTCATCGAGGGCTGCATCATCACCAGCTGGGCGATCCGCGCGCACTACTGCGCGATCTACGTGCGGGGCGAGGTCGTGCACTGCGTCCGGCGCCTGCACGCCGCGGTGCGCGAGGCCTACGAGGCCGGGCACCTGGGGCGGGACATCCACGGCACCGGCTTCGACCTCGACATCGTCGTGCACGCGGGCGCCGGGGCCTACATCTGCGGCGAGGAGACCGCGCTGCTCGACTCGCTCGAGGGGCGCCGCGGCCAGCCGCGCCTCAAGCCGCCGTTCCCGGCGACCGCGGGCCTCTACGCCGCGCCGACCGTCGTCAACAACGTCGAGACCATCGCGACCGTCCCGGCGATCGTGTCGGGCGGCAAGGACTGGTTCCGCACGATGGGCCGCGAGCGCTCGCCCGGCCCGAAGATCTTCTCGCTGTCCGGGCACGTCGAGCGGCCCGGGCAGTACGAGGCGCCGCTCGGCACCACGCTGCGCGAGCTCCTGGAGCTGGCCGGCGGCATGAAGGACGGCATCCCGCTGAAGTTCTGGACGCCGGGCGGGTCGTCGACGCCGCTGCTGACCGCCGAGCACCTCGACGTCCCGCTGGACTTCGAGGGCGCCACCGAGGCCGGCTCGATGCTCGGGACCACGGCGCTCATGATCTTCAACGAGACCGTGTCCGTGCCGTGGGCGGTCATGAAGTGGACCGAGTTCTACGAGCACGAGTCCTGCGGCAAGTGCACGCCGTGCCGCGAGGGCTGCTACTGGCTCGCCGGGATCCTGCGCCGGATGGTCGAGGGCAACGGCACCGAGGCCGACATCGACACGCTGCTCGACGTCTGCGACAACGTCCTCGGCCGCTCGTTCTGCGCCCTCGGCGACGGCGCGGTCTCCCCGATCACCAGCGGCATCAAGTACTTCCGCGAGGAGTTCGTCGCGCTCTGTGCGGCGCAGACCCGGCACCCGGAAGTCGAGAGGATCGTCGAGCTGAGCGGAGCCAGCGCGTGACACAGGCACCGGAGAAGACGGACGCCGAGGGCCCCCCGATCCCGGAGGGTCACGTCCGGCTCACGATCGACGACCATGTCGTCGACGCCCCGCAGGGCGAGCTGATCATCCGCACGTGCGAGCGGCTCGGCATCGTCGTCCCGCGCTTCTGCGACCACCCCTTGCTCGACCCGGCCGGCGCGTGCCGCCAGTGCCTGGTCGAGGTGGAGATGGGCGGGCGCAAGATGCCCAAGCCGCAGGCCAGCTGCACGATGACCGTGGCCCAGGACATGGTCGTCAACACCCAGATGACCTCGCCGGTCGCCGACAAGGCGCAGCAGGGCGTCATGGAGCTGCTGCTGATCAACCACCCGCTGGACTGCCCGATCTGCGACAAGGGCGGCGAGTGCCCCCTGCAGAACCAGGCGATGTCCTCGGGCCGGGCGGAGTCGCGGTTCGTCGAGGAGAAGCGGACCTTCGCCAAGCCGCTGCCGATCTCCGACGAGGTGCTGCTCGACCGCGAGCGCTGCGTGCTCTGTCAGCGCTGCACCCGGTTCTCGCGCCAGATCGCGGGCGACCAGTTCATCGAGCTGCTCGAGCGCGGCGCGCACCAGCAGATCGGCACCGAGGAGACCGCGTTCGGCGAGGGCGAGGACTTCCAGTCCTACTTCTCGGGCAACACCATCCAGATCTGCCCGGTCGGCGCGCTGACCTCGGCGTCGTACCGCTTCCGGTCGCGCCCGTTCGACCTCGTCTCCACCGCCGGCGTGGCCGAGCACGACAGCTCGGGCGCCGCGGTGCGCCGCGACTGGCGCCGGGGCGCGGTCACCCGCGTCCTCGCCGGCGACGACCCCGAGGTCAACGAGGAGTGGATCGACGACAAGACCCGCTTCGCCTTCCGCTACGCGCAGGCCGAGGGACGGATCACGCGCCCGCTGGTGCGCGGCGACGACGGCGAGCTGCACGAGGCGTCGTGGACCGACGCCCTCGAGCGCGCCGCCTCCCTCCTCGTCGCTGCGCGTGACGGCGAGGTGGTCAGCGAAGTGCCGTCGCAGACACTCAGCGTCCGTAACGGGACGTCGATCACCGAGGACGCCGAGGACGAGGACGCGGAGCGTGAGCCCAAGCGCGGCGTCGGCGTCCTGCCCGGCGGGCGTCTGACCGTCGAGGACGCCTACGCCTACGCGAAGTTCGCGCGCCTGGCGCTGGGCACCAACGACATCGACGCCCGCGCCCGCGCGCACTCGGGCGAGGAGCTCGACTTCCTCGCCGCGCACGTCGCCGGCACCGGTCTCGGCGTCACCTACGCCGACCTCGAGGAGGCCTCGACCGTCCTCACCGTCGCCCTCGAGGTCGAGGAGGAGGCGCCGGTCGTCTTCCTGCGGCTGCGCAAGGCGGCGCGTCAGGGCACGGCCGTGCACCACCTCGGCCAGTGGTCGACGCCGGCGGTCGTCAAGACCGGCGGCCACCTCGTGCCCTGCGCACCCGGCGGCGAGCCCGCCGCGCTCGACGCGCTGCCCGACGCCCTCGCCGCGGCGCTCACCCGTCCCGGCGCCGTCGTGCTCGTCGGCGAGCGTGCGGCCGAGGTGCCGGGCCTCTACGCCGCGGTCTCGGCCCTGGCGGACCGCAGCGGCGCGACGGTCGCGTGGATCCCCCGCCGCGCCGGTGAGCGCGGCGCGGTGGACGCCGGCGCCCTGCCGACCCTGCTACCGGGCGGCCGCCCGATCGACGACGTCGCCCGCGCCCAGCTCGCGTCGAGCTGGGGCGTGACGGAGCTGCCCGCGGCCCCGGGCCGCGACGCCGCGGCGATCCTGCGGGCGGCCGCGGCCGGTGAGCTCGCCGGCCTCGTGGTCGGCGGCGTCGAGATCGCCGACCTCCCGGACCCCGTGCTCGCGCGCGAGGCGCTGCGCGCGGCCGACGTGGTCGTGAGCCTCGAGCAGGCCCACTCCGAGGTGACGCGGTACGCCGACGTCGTCCTGCCCGTGGCGCCGGTGGTCAACAAGTCGGGCACCTTCCGCAACTGGGAGGGCCGCGATCGCCGCTTCGCCACCACCATCGACCCGTCCGGCGGGTCGTCGGGCCGGGTCGGCGGCACCGCGGCGATCACGCTGCCGGACTGCCGGGTGCTCGACACCCTCGCCGTCGAGATGGACGTCGACCTGTTCACCCAGACCCCGGAGGTCGCCGCGGCGGAGCTCGAGCGCCTCGGCGTCGCCCGCCCGGCGCAGCCGGCGCCGGTGCGCGGTCCCGACCACCCGGACCGCCCCGAGGGGCACCACGCCGCGCTGGTCGTCACCGAGGAGGAGTACCTCGTGGTGACGCCGGAGGGGCTCGCCGAGGTCGACGTCGTGTCGGTGGTCGAGGTGGACACCGACGACGTGGACGATGCCGACGCCGACCCCGACCAGGGGACGACGTCCAAGGACGAGGACCCCGGCCTCCGGCTCGCCACCTGGCGCCAGCTCCTCGACGGCGGCTCGCTGCTCGTCGACGAGCCCGAGCTCGCCGGCACGGCCCGCCCGCCGAAGATCCGCGTGTCGACCGCGACGGCGCAGCGGCTGGGCCTGCACGAGGACGACGTCGCGACGCTGGCGGGCCCGCGCGGGGAGCTGCACCTCGAGGTGGAGCTCGCCGACCTGCCCCTCGACGTCGTCTGGGCCCCGGCCCGCGTGGTCGAGCCGGGTGGCCCCGTCACCCTGGCCGGCCTCGGTCTCACCCACGGAGGGCCGGTCCGTGTGACGGGCTCGCGCGACGCCGGACGCGCAGCGCAGCGGAGCCGGACCGTTGACGGGAGCCAGAGGTGAACCCAGTCCCCCCGCCGGGGTACTACCAGACCCTGATCGCGGACGACCCGTTCTGGCTGACGCTGATCAAGGTCCTCGTGATCTTCGTCCTGCTGATGCTGATCACGCTGTTCATGATCTGGTTCGAGCGCCGGGTCGTGGGGCGGATGCAGCAGCGCCCGGGGCCGAACTGGAACGGGCCGTTCGGGCTGCTCCAGTCGCTGGCCGACGGGCTAAAGCTGGCGTTCAAGGAGGACATCCGCCCGGTCCTCGCCGACAAGGCGGTCTTCTTCATCGCGCCGGTGCTCTCGGTGGTGCCGGCGTTCGTCGCCTGGTCGGTGATCCCGCTCGGCCCGCAGGTCTCGATCTTCGGTGAGCAGACCGCGCTCCAGCTGACCGACCTGCCCGTCGGCGTGCTGGTGGTCCTCGCCTGCTCGTCGATCGGCGTCTACGGCATCGTGCTGGCGGGCTGGGCGTCCGGCTCGCCGTACCCGCTGCTCGGCAGCCTGCGCAGCGCCGCCCAGGTGATCTCCTACGAGCTCGCGCTCGGCCTCTCGATCATCGCGGTGGTGCTCTACTCCGGGTCGCTCTCGACCGCCGACATCGTGTCCGCGCAGGAGGGCGGCTGGTACATCTGGCTGCTCCCGGTCAGCTTCGTGATCTTCGCGGTGTCGATGGTCGGGGAGACGAACCGCGCGCCGTTCGACCTCCCCGAGGCCGAGTCCGAGCTGGTCGGCGGCTTCCACACCGAGTACTCGTCGCTGAAGTTCGCGCTGTTCTTCCTCGCCGAGTACGTCAACATGGTCACCCTCTCCGCGGTCGCCACGACGCTGTTCCTCGGCGGCTGGCGCGCCCCGTGGCCCCTGTCGCTGTGGGCCGGGGCGAACGAGGGCTGGTGGCCGCTGCTCTGGTTCTTCGGCAAGACGCTGGCGTTCCTGTTCGTCTACGTCTGGCTGCGAGGCACGCTGCCCCGCCAGCGCTACGACCAGTTCATGCGCCTGGGCTGGAAGCTGCTGATCCCGATCAGCCTGCTCTGGGTGGTGCTCGTGGCCACGCTGCGCGTGCTGCGCAGCGAGCTGACCACCGGCCAGATCCTCATCGTGGGCGGCGTGGTGCTGGTGCTGCTGGTCGGCGCCGCCCTGCTCATCCCCGACCAGGCGCCGCCGGAGGAGGACCCGGAGCCGCCGGTCGTCGCGGACTACCCCGTGCCACCGCTCGACCTCGCCGTCCCGCCGACCCCGAAACGCCGCCGCCGCGCGGTCGCGGGGTCGCGGGACAAGGAGAAGGAGAAGGACGGCGAGACGGTCGGCGCGGGCGCTGGACAGGAAGGAGACCGCTGATGGGCATGTTCGACGGGCTCGCCGGGTTCGGCGTGACCTTCTCGACGATGTTCCGCAAGGTCGTCACCGAGGACTACCCGCGGGTGAAGAAGGTGACCGCCCCGCGCTACCACGGGCGCCACCAGCTCAACCGCCATCCCGACGGCCTCGAGAAGTGCGTCGGCTGCGAGCTGTGCGCCTGGGCCTGCCCGGCCGACGCGATCTACGTCGAGGGCGGCGACAACACCGACGAGGAGCGCTACTCGCCGGGCGAGCGCTACGGCGCGATCTACCAGATCAACTACCTGCGCTGCATCGGCTGCGGCCTGTGCATCGAGGCGTGCCCGACGCGGTCGCTGACGATGACCAACGAGTACGAGCTCGCCGACGACGACCGCCAGGACCTGATCTACGACAAGGAGCGCCTGCTCGCGCCGCTGCTGCCGGGCATGGAGCAGCCGCCCCACCCGATGCGACTGGGCGAGGACGAGCAGGACTACTACGTGCAGGGCCCGGAGATGGCGCGCCGGCCCGACGTCCAGGACCAGGTCCGTGAGGAGATCCCGATGACGCCCGAGGCCGTGCCCGGGGAGGCCCGGTGAGCGCCCTGCTGGCGAGCGCCGCGCCGATGACGGGCGGCGGGGAGATGAGCACCGGCGAGTCGGTGGTCTTCTGGATCCTCGGCCCGGTCGCGCTCGCCGGCGGCCTCGGGATGATCTTCTCGCGGAACGCCGTGCACTCGGCGCTGTGGCTGGTGCTCACGATGCTGAGCCTCGGCGTGCTCTACATGGTCCAGCAGGCGCCGTTCCTCGGCTTCACGCAGATCATCGTCTACACCGGCGCGATCATGATGCTGTTCGTGTTCGTGCTGATGATGGTCGGACGCGACGCCTCGGACTCGGTGGTCGAGGTGCTGCGGGGGCAGCGGCTCGCCGCCGCGGTCCTCGGTGTCGGCCTCGGCGGGCTCGCGGTGGCGGCGGTCGCCGAGACGCTCACCACCGTCGGTCCGGTCGGCCTCGGCCCGGGCTACGGCCCGGAGGCCCGCGGCAACGTCCAGGCACTGGGCACGAGCATCTTCCGCGACTACCTGCTGCCCTTCGAGCTGACCTCGGCGCTGCTGATCACCGCCGCGGTGGGCGCGATGGTCTACACGTTCGCCGGGCAGGCCCGCCGCAAGCAGGCGAGCCAGCGCGAGCGCGTCGTCGAACGGCTGCGCGGCCCGCTGGCGGGCTACGGCTCGCGGTCCGGCCCGGGCGTGTTCGCGACCGCCGACTCGGTCGCCACCCCGGCCCTGCTGCCCGACGGCTCGGTCGCCCCGGCGTCGTTGTCGCAGATCATCGAGTCGACCCGCCGCGAGCGTCTCGACGCCGACATCGCCGACGTGCAGTCGGACAGCGGGCCGGCCGGTGAGGTCGACGCGCGGGCGCTGCGGGGCGGTGACGGCGACGGTCACGGCGCCGGCAGCACCCACGACCGCCTCAGCGAGGGTGAGGGCGCCCGATGAGCCCGACGGTCTACCTGCTGCTCTCCGCGCTGCTCTTCGCCATCGGCGCGGTCGGGGTGCTCGTGCGGCGCAACGCCATCGTCGTGTTCATGTGCATCGAGCTGATGCTCAACGCCGTGAACCTGACGCTCGTCACGTTCGCCCGCATCAACGGCTCGCTCGGCGGCCAGATCATGGCCTTCTTCGTCATGGTCGTCGCCGCGGCCGAGGTCGTCGTCGGCCTCTCGATCATCATGGCGATCTTCCGCTCCCGCCGGTCGACCTCGGTCGACGACGCCAACCTGCTGAAGTACTAGGGGGATCCGTGGTCCTGACCCAGGCGGTGACGGCCGCCGCCCCGCTCCCCCCGGTCCTCCCCGTCGAGGGCGCCGCGGGGGCGGCCTGGCTGCTCGTCGCCTTCCCCGCGCTCGGCGCGCTCGTGCTGTTCGTGGGCGGGCGCCGGACCGATCGCTGGGGTCACGTCCTCGGCGTGGCGACCGTGGTCGCGTCGTTCGTCGTCGCCGTCCTGCTGTTCGTCCAGTCGCTCGGGCTGCCCGCCGAGGAGCGGGTGCGCGAGCTGGGCCTCTACGACTGGTTCGCCGTCGGCGCGCTGAACGTCGAGTTCGGCCTGCGCATCGACCCGCTGTCGATCACGTTCGCGCTGCTCATCACCGGTGTCGGATCGCTGATCCACATCTACTCGGTGGGCTACATGGACCACGATCCGCACCGCCGGAAGTTCTTCGCCCAGCTCAACCTGTTCGTGGCGTCGATGCTGGTGCTGGTCCTCGGCAACGGCTTCGTGACGCTCTACCTCGGGTGGGAGGGCGTGGGCCTCGCGTCCTACCTGCTCATCGGCTTCTACACCGGACGCCGGTCGGCGGGCAGCGCCGCGAAGAAGGCGTTCCTCATGAACCGCGTCGGCGACGTCGGGCTCGCGCTGGCGATCTTCCTGCTGTTCCTGGAGCTGGGCACCACGCAGTACGGCGAGGTGTTCGCCCGCGCCGGCGAGATCTCCCCCGGTGCCCTGACCGCGATCACCCTGCTGCTCCTGCTCGGCGCCTGCGGCAAGTCCGGCCAGTTCCCGCTGCAGGCGTGGCTGCCCGACGCCATGGAGGGCCCGACGCCGGTGTCGGCGCTCATCCACGCCGCGACGATGGTCACCGCCGGCGTCTACCTCATCGCGCGGGCCAGCCCGCTCTACGACCTCGCGCCGGTCGGGCGGCTGCTGGTGACGATCGTCGGCGCGATCACGCTCGTGATCGGCGCGATCATCGGGTGCGCCTACGACGACATCAAGAAGGTGCTGGCGTACTCCACGGTGAGCCAGATCGGCTACATGATGCTGGCCGTCGGCCTCGGGCCGGTCGGCTACGCGGCGGCGCTGGCGCACCTGCTCGCCCACGGCTTCTTCAAGGCCGGGCTCTTCCTCGGGGCCGGTTCGGTGATGCACGGGATGGCCGACGAGACCGACATGCGCCGCTTCGGCGGGCTCTGGCGCCACATGCCGGTGACGTTCTGGACGTTCACGTTCGGCTACCTGGCCCTGATCGGCTTCCCGTTCCTCTCGGGCTTCTACACGAAGGACCTGATCATCGAGGCCTCGCTGACCGCCGGGCCGGTCGGTGGCTGGATCTTCGGGCTCGCGGCGCTGCTCGCGGCCGGCCTGACGGCGTTCTACATGACCCGCCTGATGCTCATGACCTTCTTCGGCCCCGAGCGGTGGAAGGATCTGCATCCACGGCGCATCGACGCGGCCGACCTCGAGGACCCGCCCGAGCACTACCACCCCCACGAGTCGGTGGCCGCGATGACGGCGCCGATGGTGCTGCTGGCGATCGGCTCGATCGGCGCCGGTGCCTTCCTCGTCCTCGGCGAGCACCTGGCCGACTACCTCGAGGCCTCGATCGGCCCCACGATCGAGCCCGACACGCTCCCGACCGCGTTCCCGGTCGGCCTGGTCCCGCTGTTCGCCTCGCTCCTCATGGTCGTCGGCGCGGGCACGGCCTACCTGCTGATCGGACGCCGTGAGGTGCCGGTCGAGCGGCCGCAGCGCGTGAGCCTGCCGGTGCGGGCGGCGCGGGCCGACCTGTACGCCAACACGATCAACGAGAGCGTCCTCGCGCGGCCGGGCATCTGGCTGTCCCGGGCGCTGGTCTACCTCGACAACCGCGGCGTGGACGGCGCGGTCAACGGCACCGCCGCGCTGCTCGGCGGGACGTCGGGCCGGCTGCGGCGCACGCAGACCGGCTTCGTCCGCTCCTACGCCCTGACCATCCTCGGAGGCTCCGTCGTGCTCGTCGCGGCACTCCTCGTCGTCGGCGGGTTCGGATCGTGAGCGCGCTGCTGCTGGCCCTGCTGCTGGTCCCGTTGATCGGGGCGGCCGTCTGCGGCGCCATGGCGACCCGTGAGCACCTCGACCGGGCGGGCAAGGCCGTCGGCCTCGGCGTCGCCGCGGTCTCGCTGGTGCTCGTCGTCGCGGTCTGGGCCATGTTCCGGACCGGCCCGGGCACGCCGCGGTTCCAGGGCGAGCTCGCCGTCGACTGGATCCCCGCGTTCGGCACCCGCTTCGCGCTCGGGATCGACGGCATCGCGCTGACGATGATCGCGCTGCTCGCGGTCCTCGTGCCGATCGTGCTGGGCTTCGCGTGGAGCGACAAGCTCCCCGCGGGGCGCACCGGCGCCGGGTTCACCGCGCTGATGCTGGCCACCCAGGGCGTGCTCGTCGGCGTCTTCGCCGCGACCGACGTGTTCCTGTTCTACGTCCTGTTCGAGGCGATGCTCATCCCGATGTACTTCCTCATCGGGCGCTTCGGCGGGCCGCGCCGCCAGTACGCCGCGGTGAAGTTCTTCCTGTACTCGTTCCTCGGCGGCCTGATCATGCTGGCGTCGGTGATCGGGCTGTTCGTCGCCAGCGAGTCCCGCCTCGGGCAGGGCACGTTCGACTGGGCGGCGCTGCAGCAGATGGCCGGGCAGCTGCCGCTGTCCACGCAGATCCCGCTCTTCCTCGGGTTCTTCGCCGCGTTCGCCATCAAGGCGCCGCTGGTGCCGCTGCACACGTGGCTGCCCGACGCCGGTGCCGAGGCGCCCGTCGCGGGTGGCGTGATCCTCGTCGGCCTGCTCGACAAGGTCGGCGTGTTCGGGTTCCTGCGCTACACGCTGCCGCTGTTCCCGGCGGCGTCGCGGGAGCTGGCGCCGCTGGTGCTGACGCTCGCGGTGATCGGCGTGATCTACGGGGCGCTGCTCGCGGCGGCGCAGACCGACATGAAGCGCTTCGTCGCCTACACCTCGATCGCTCACTTCGGCTACATCGCGCTCGGCATCTTCGCCTTCACCTCGCAGGCGATCGCCGGGTCGGCGCTCTACATGGTCAACCACGGCATCTCGACCGCGATGCTCTTCCTCGCGGTCGGCATGCTCATCCGCCGCGGCGGGACGGCGTCGATGACCGAGTACGGCGGCGTCGGGCGCGCGGCGCCGCTGCTGGCGGGGATGTTCCTCATCGCCGGGCTGTCGACGCTCTCGCTGCCCGGCACGAACTCGTTCATCAGCGAGTTCCTCGTGCTGATCGGCGCGTTCCCGACCCGTCCGGTCTTCACCGTGATCGCCACCGTCGGGATCGTCTTCGCGGCGCTCTACGTGCTGTGGGTCTACCAGCGGGTCTTCACCGGCCCGCTGCGCGGCACGGCCGTGGTCGGTGACGGGCCCGGCGCGGCGTCGGCGGCGACGATGGGCTCCGGGGACGACACCGACGACACCGGGGGCTCCTGGGCCCGCCGCACCACGGCCCGCTTCGGCGACCTGACCCGCGGCGAGATCGCCATCATGACCCCGCTGGTGGCCCTCGTCCTCGTGCTCGGGTTCTTCCCCGGGCCGGTCCTCGACGTCCTCGACCCGGCGGTGTCGGCGACCATGTCCGAGGTCGGCACCGCCGACCCGGTGGCCCCGGCCGCCCCGACCAACGGAGTGCCGCGATGACCGGTCCTGCGTTCCCGACGGTCGACTACGGCGCCCTCGCGCCCATGTTGATCATTCTCGGGGCGGCGTGCGTGTCGGTGCTGCTCGAGGCGCTCCTGCCGCTGCGCGGACGGGGGCGGGCGCAGCTCACCCTGACCCTCGTCGCGATCGTCGCCGCGTTCCTCGCGGTGGTCGTGCGCGCGACCTCCGGCGCGCCGGCGGTGACGACGCTCGCGGGCGCCCTCGCCGTCGACGGGCCCTCGCTGTTCCTCTGGGGCACGCTGCTCGCGCTGTCCGTGCCGAGCGTGCTGCTGCTCGCCGACCGGTCGATCGAGCCCGGCGGCGCCTTCGTGGCCGACCCGGTGGCGCTCGCCGAGGCGGAGAGCCGGGAGCGCGTCTCCGTGGGGACCCGCGGCGGGGGCGGTCGTTCCGGCGGCTCGGGCGGGTCGGGTCGCGCCGGCCGCGGCACCGACGCCGTCGAGGGCCACACCGAGATCTACCCGCTCGTGCTCTTCGCGCTCGGCGGGATGATCGTCTTCTGTGCCGCCGACGACCTGCTGACCATGTTCGTCGCGCTCGAGGTGCTCAGCCTGCCGCTCTACCTGCTCTGCGGGCTCGCCCGCCGGCGCCGGCTGATGAGCCAGGAGTCGGCGGTCAAGTACTTCCTGCTCGGTGCCTTCTCGTCGGCGTTCTTCCTCTACGGCCTCGCGCTGCTCTACGGCTACGCGGACTCGGTGAAGCTCTCGGACATCTCGCTGGCCGCGGCGGGATCGCTGCGCCCGGACTCGCTGCTGTTCGGCGGGCTGGCGCTGCTGGTGGTGGGCCTGTTGTTCAAGGCCTCGGTGGGCCCATTCCACACGTGGACCCCGGACGTCTACCAGGGGGCCCCGACCTCGGTGACGGCCTTCATGGCCGCGTGCACCAAGGTCGCGGCGTTCGGGGCGATCCTGCGGGTGTTCACCGTCGCGTTCGGCTCCACGGTCTGGGAGTGGCGCGGCGTGCTCTGGATCGTCGCGATCGTGTCGATGGTGGTCGGCGCCGTGCTCGGCCTGACCCAGACCGACGTCAAGCGCATGATCGCGTACTCGTCGGTCGCGCACGCGGGCTTCCTGCTGCTCGGCGCGATGGCCGTCACCCCGGCCGGGCTCTCGGCCACGTTGTTCTACCTGCTCGCCTACGGGTTCACGACGGTCGCGCTGTTCGGGCTGGTCTCGCTGGTGCGCGGCCCCGACGGCGAGGCGACGCACCTCTCGGCCTGGGCAGGGCTCGGGAAGCGCTCGCCGGTGGTCGCGGCCGCGGTGACGTTCCTCATGCTGGCCCTGGCCGGGATCCCGCTCACCAGTGGCTTCACGGCCAAGTTCGCGGTGTTCTCGGCAGCCCTGGCCGACGGGATGACGCCGCTGGTCATCGTGGCCCTGGTGGTCAGCGCGGTGGCGGCGTTCTTCTACCTGCGGCTGATCGTCCTCATGTACTTCTCGGAGCCCGCCGCCGACGGTCCGACCGTCAGCGTGCCTGGCCCGTTCACGACGGTGGCGATCACACTGGGGGTCGTGGTGACCCTGCTGCTCGGTGTCGTGCCGACCGCCGTCCTGGGATGGGCCGACGGCCTGTCCTTCCTGGGCTGAGGACCGTGTCCGGACCCAACCCCGCTCTGACCCAGGTCGCGGGCCTGCCCATCGCCGACCCCGGCCTCGCCGCCGCGGTCAGCGAGGGCCTCGACCGCGTCGAGGAGCTCCTGCGCCGCGAGGTGTACAGCGACTACCGCTTCGTCACCGACACCTCGCTGCACCTCATCGAGGCCGGCGGCAAGCGGTTCCGCCCGCTGCTGACGCTGCTCGCCGCCCAGCTCGCCGGGGGGACCTCGGACGACGTGGTCGTGGCGGCGACGTCGGTGGAGCTCGTGCACCTCGCGACGCTGTACCACGACGACGTCATGGACGAGGCCGTGATGCGCCGGGGCGCCGAGAGCGCCAACGCGCGGTGGGACAACTCGATCGCGATCCTCACCGGCGACTACCTGTTCGCCCACGCCTCCCGCCTGGTCTCCCAGCTGGGTCCGGAGGCCGTCCGGATCATCGCGGAGACGTTCGCCGAGCTCGTGACGGGCCAGATGCGCGAGACCCGCGGGCCGCACGACGGCGAGGACGCGGTGGAGCACTACCTCGCCGTGGTGGCCGAGAAGACCGGCTCGCTGATCGCGACCTCGGGGCGCTTCGGGGCCATGTTCGCGGGCGCGCCCCCCGAGCACGTGTCGGCGATGAGCCGGTTCGGGGAGATCATCGGGACCGCGTTCCAGGTCTCCGACGACATCATCGACATCGCCTCGCCGGCGGGCGACTCGGGCAAGACCCCCGGCACCGATCTCCGCGAGGGCGTCGCGACGCTGCCGGTGCTCTACACGCTCGCCGGCGACGGCCCCGAGGTCCCGCGGCTGCGCGCCCTCGGCGTCGGCGCCCGCGAGCTCGACGACCACGAGGTCGGCGAGGCCCTCGAGCTCCTGCGCGGCGCCGCCGGCCTGCGCGAGGCCCGCGCGGCGCTCGACGCCCGCGCCGACGCCGCCCGCGCCGAGCTCGCCGCCCTGCCCGACGGCCCCGCCCGCCACGCCCTCGCGGCCCTGCTGGACTACACGGTCGAGCGCACCGGCTGACCGGCCTACGTGAGCGAACTTTGGGCCTATAGCCCCAAAGTTCGCTCACATGGGGACCCGGCGGCGGAGGGCGTCGGTGGTGAAGAGGAGCAGGGCGGCCCAGACGAGGGCGACACCGATCCAGCGGGAGGCGGGCATCGGCTCGCCGTCGACGACGACGCCGTAGAGGAACTGCAGCGTCGGGTTGATGTACTGCAGCACGCCCAGGGTCGCGAGCGTCAGACGCTTCGCGCCGGCGGCGAAGAGCAGCAGCGGCAGCGCTGTGACCGGGCCCGCCGCGGCGAGCAGCAGCGCGTGCCCGACGCCGTGGCCGGCGAACGTGCCGACGCCGGCGATCTGCAGCCCCACCAGGAAGACGATCGCCAGCGGCCCGAGCAGGAAGCCCTCGGCGGTCAGCCCGGGGATCGGGTCGAGCGGGACCCGCTTCTTGACCAGCCCGTAGGTGCCGAAGCTCAGCGCGAGCACGATCGTGATCCAGGGCAGCCGCCCCGTGCCGACGGTGAGCACGACGACGGCCGCCACCGCCAGCCCGATCGCCACCCACTGCGCGGGGCGCAGCCGCTCGCGCAGCACGACGACCGCGAGCAGCACCGACACCAGCGGGGTCGCGTAGTAGCCCAGCGACGAGTCGACGACCTGGCCGTGCGTGGCCGCCCAGATGAACGCGCCCCAGTTCGCGGCGATGAGCACGGACCCGGCCGTGACCAGCATCCAGGTGCGGAGCGGGAGACCGCGCAGGTCCGACCACCGGCCCACGACGGTCAGCACGCCGACCATCCCGATCAGCGTCCACGCGACGCGGTGGGCCAGCGACTCGAGCGCGCCGGCGGGGGCCAGCAGTGGCCAGAACGCCGGCGAGAAGCCCCAGAGGACGTACGCGGAGACCGCGGCCGCGTAGCCCCGGCCCGCCCCCGACACCGGGCCCGCGGTGGCGGGCGCGGTGTCGGGCGCGGTGCTACTGCTCGTTCTCGGGCTCCGGGAGCACCGCCCAGGTGTCCTTGCCCCGCAGGAGGGCGTCGAGGTCGTCGCCGCGGGCCTCCGCCTGCTCCTTCGCGGCCGCGACCTGGGCGCGGGCGCCGTCGTCGTAGGTCGGCCGGTCGACCTTGCGGAACACGCCGGTGACGGTGTGCGTGAGGTCCTGGTCGGACAGCCGCGAGAGCGCGAACGACTGGGTCGGGTCCTGCTCGTCGGCATGGTGGACGACGACGGCGTCCTCGCCGACGTCGGCCACGCGCGCGACCTCGAGCCCGCCGGACGCCGAGCGAACGACGCCGTACTCGCCCTCGTTGCCGAACAAGATCGGCTCGCCGTCGACCAGCTTGATCAGCCGCTCGGCCACGTCGTCGCCCTTGCGCAGGACGTCGAACGACCCGTCG
Source organism: Actinomycetospora sp. C-140 (assembly GCF_054796175.1). Taxonomy (NCBI): domain Bacteria; kingdom Bacillati; phylum Actinomycetota; class Actinomycetes; order Pseudonocardiales; family Pseudonocardiaceae; genus Actinomycetospora; species Actinomycetospora sp. C-140. The sequence continues at coordinate 136,553 of NZ_JBTWNF010000016.1, forward strand.
TTGAAGATCGGGCAGTCCTGGAAGATCTCGACCAGCGAGGCGCCGCGGTGGGCGGCGGCCTGGCGCAGGACCTCGGTGAGGCCCTTGCGGTCGGAGTCCAGCGCGCGACCCACGAACGTCGCCTCGGCGCCCAGCGCCAGCGACACCGGGTTGAACGGGGCGTCGACCGAGCCCATCGGCGTGGACTTGGTGACCTTGCCGACCTCGGAGGTCGGCGAGTACTGGCCCTTGGTCAGCCCGTAGATCCTGTTGTTGAACAGCAGGATCGTGATGTTCATGTTGCGGCGCAGCGCGTGGATCAGGTGGTTGCCCCCGATCGACAGCGCGTCGCCGTCGCCGGTGACGACCCAGACCGAGAGGTCCGGACGCGTCACGGCCAGGCCGGTGGCGATCGTCGGCGCGCGCCCGTGGATCGAGTGCATGCCGTAGGTGTCGAGGTAGTACGGGAACCGCGACGAGCACCCGATGCCCGAGACGAACACGATGTTCTCGCGGCGCAGGCCCAGCTCCGGGAGGAACGAGCGCACCGAGGCCAGCACGGCGTAGTCGCCGCAGCCCGGGCACCAGCGCACCTCCTGGTCGGAGGTGAAGTCCTTCGCCTTCTGCTGCTCGTCGGTGGTCGGGACGAGGTCCAGACCGCCGACGGAGGGCGTCGGTAGATCGGTGGCCGTCATGCGGGCAGGTCTCCCTTCACGGCGTCGGTGAGGACGCCGGCGAGCTCCTCGGCCTGGAACGGCAGGCCGGCGACCTTGGTGTAGGAGTGCGCGTCGACGAGGAACCGCGCGCGCAGCAGCATCGAGAGCTGCCCGAGGTTCATCTCGGGCACGACGACGCGGCGGTACGAGCGCAGGACGTCGCCGAGGTTGCGCGGCATCGGGTTGAGGTGGCGCAGGTGCGCCTGGGCCACCGAGAGCCCCGCGGCCCGGACGCGGCGGCAGGCTGCGCCGATCGGCCCGTACGACGATCCCCAGCCCAGGACGAGGACCTCGGCGTCACCGTCGGGGTCGTGGACGGTGAGGTCGGGGACCTCGATGCCGTCGATCTTCGCCTGGCGCAGCCGGACCATGCGGTCGTGGTTGTCCGGGTCGTAGGAGATCGTGCCCGGGCCGTCGGCCTTCTCCAGCCCGCCGATGCGGTGCTCGAGGCCGGCGGTGCCCGGGATCGCCCAGGGGCGCGCGAGGGTGTCGGCGTCGCGCAGGTACGGCCAGAACTCCCCGGAGCCGTCCGGCGCGTTGGCCTCGGTGGCGAACGTGACCGACAGGTCGGGCAGGGCGTCGACGTCCGGGATGCGCCACGGCTCGGAGCCGTTGGCGATCGAGCCGTCGGAGAGCAGGAAGACCGGGGTGCGGTAGGTCAGCGCCATCCGCACGGCGTCGAGCGCGGCGTCGAAGCAGTCGGCGGGCGACTGCGGGGCGATGATCGGCACCGGGGCCTCGCCGTTGCGGCCGTACATGGCCTGCAGCAGGTCGGCCTGCTCGGTCTTCGTCGGCAGGCCGGTCGACGGGCCGCCGCGCTGCACGTCGAGGATCAGCAGCGGCAGCTCGAGGGCCACCGCGAGGCCGATCGTCTCCGACTTCAGCGCGACACCCGGCCCGGAGGTCGACGTGACGCCCAGCGAGCCGCCGAACGACGCCCCGAGCGCGGCGCCGATGCCCGCGATCTCGTCCTCGGCCTGGAACGTCGTGACGCCCATGCCCTTGTGCTTCGAGAGCTCGTGCAGTACGTCGGACGCGGGAGTGATCGGGTAGGTGCCGAGGAAGACCGGGAGCTTCGCCTGCTGCCCGGCGGCGACGACGCCGTAGGCGAGCGCGAGGTTGCCGGTGATCTGGCGGTAGGTGCCCTCGGCCAGCCGCGCCGGCGCGACCTCGTAGGTGACCGCGAAGCTCTCGGTGGTCTCGCCGTAGTTCCACCCGGCCCGGAACGCGAGGATGTTGGCCTCGGCGAGCTCGGGCTTCTTCGCGAACTTCTCGCGCAAGAACTGCTCGGTGCCCTCGGTGCCGCGGTGGTACATCCACGACAGCAGCCCGAGCGCGAACATGTTCTTCGCGCGCTCGGCGTCCTTCTTGCTCATCCCCGTCGGCTCGAGCGCCCCGCGGGTCAGCGTCGCCATCGCGACCGGGTGGACCGTGTACGGGTCGAGCGAGTCGTCCTCGAGGGGGTTGGACTCGTAGCCGACCTTCGTGAGGTTGCGCTTGGTGAACTCGTCGGTGTTGACGATGAGGACACCGCCGTGCGGCAGGTCCTTCAGGTTCGCCTTGAGCGCCGCCGGGTTCATCGCGACGAGGACGTCGGGCCGGTCGCCGGGGGTGAGGATGTCGTAGTCCGCGAAGTGGAGCTGGAAGCTCGACACCCCGGGGAGGGTCCCGGCAGGGGCACGGATCTCGGCGGGGAAGTTCGGCAGCGTCGCGAGGTCGTTCCCGAAGGCCGCGGCCTCGGAGGTGAACCGGTCGCCGGTCAGCTGCATGCCGTCCCCGGAGTCGCCCGCGAAGCGGATGACGACCCGATGGGTCTGGCGCACCTCCCGACCAGACGGCCCGACGGCGGTGTCAGTGCTCATCGAGCTCTTCCGTCCCTTCGCCTTGCTCGTGGTACATCCATCCGGGAGGAGTGGACTACCCAGGCTAACCTCACCGCTCCGTGACCGTCGGGCGGCTGGTCGTGGGTCACAGGCTGGACCGAAACAGGCGCGCTGCGCACGTCCGGTGTTCGGCGTGGCGGACCGTCCGGGCTCACCTCTTCCCGGTGCCGGCGCGCACGCGCGCGAGGCCCTCGCGGAAGCCGTCCGAGCGCAGGGACTCCAGCTGCGGACCGACCTCGACGGCGACGGCGTCGCGGTGGCGGTCGAGCTGACCGGTGGCCCGGATGCTCGCCTTCGTGTGCACGACGAGCTCGCGGGGGGCGGCCGCCGACGTCGCCGCCATGCGCAGCGCCTCGGCCACCGCGGCGGACCGCCCGTCGGTGCCCTCGCCGGTCGCGACCTTGAGCACCAGCCCCAGCTCGGCGGCGCGCGCGGCGTCGAGGCCCTCGCCGCCGAGCAGCATCGCCGTCGTCACCTGGGGCCCGACGATCCGCTGCGCCATCCACGTCATGCCCCCGCCGGGGTGGACGCCCAGGCGCAGGAACCCGGGCTCGAAGCGGGCCGTCTCGCCCGCGATCCGCACGTCGGTGGCCAGCGCCAGGTTGAGGCCCGCCCCGACCGCGGGTCCGTCGACGGCGGCGAACGTCGGCAGCGGGCACTCGGCCAGGGCCAGGAACCCGGCGTAGATGCGCTCGAGCGCGTCCGGGCCGGCCTCGCCGGCCGCCGCGAGCTCGTCGAGGTCGCCGCCCGCGCAGAAAGCGGGCTTGGGGTCGTCGTCGCCGGTGACCACCACGGCGTGCACCGACGTGTCGGCGGCGATGTCCGCGAGCACGGCGACCAGCCGGTCGGACAGCGCCGTCGTCATGGCGTTGCGGCGCTTCGGGTCGGACACGGTGAGGAGGGCCGTGGAACCGACGGGACCGTCGAGACGCTCCACGCGGACATCGGGCTCGGGCATGGCGCCAGCATGCCTCCCACGTGACGCGACTCGCGGTCCGGGAGGCCCTCGACGTCGGTAACGTGCGACGGCGTGCCGATCTCCATCGACCCGCCGGCCGACGCCGAGGCGCCGCAGAAGCACCCCAAGGCGCCCGGGCCCGGTGAACGGACGACCTCGCACTACGCGGGCTGCCGCGGCTGCGGCGACGTCCCGGGCAGCCTGCGGATCCGGACCTGGGTGGGCGACGACGGGGTGTCCGTGCACAGCCGCTTCGACGTCCTGGAGGAGCACCAGGGCGCGCCGGGGCTGCTGCACGGCGGGATGCTGATGACGGCGTTCGACGACGCCCTCGGGACGGCCTACACGCAGATTGCCCGCTCCGCGGTCACGGCGCGGCTGGAGACCGACTTCCGCCGCCCGATCCCGGTGGGCAGCACGCTGTGGCTGCGCTCGCGCGTCGACGCCGTCGTGGGCCGCAAGATCTACGTCTCCGGGGTCGCCTTCCTCGGCGAGCTCGACGGCGAGCTCGCGGGCACGGCGCGGGCGCTGTTCCTGAAGGTCGGTCCGGAGCACTTCCTCAAGCACGGCCGGCCCGAGGACCTCGAGGCGTTCGGCGCCCCGCGCGAGATGGTCGAGGCCGCGCGCGCCGGGAACTAGCGTCCGGCGTGACCGCGTTGTCCCGGGTGGAGACGTCCCCGAGGAGGAGAGCACGGTGCGCAACGGCCTGAAGACCGCGGTGCTGCTGGGTGTGCTCAGCGCGATCGTGCTGGTCATCGGTTCGTTGTTCGGACGCACCGGCCTGCTGATCGCCCTGGTCGTCGCCCTCGGCGTCAACGGCTACTCGTACTTCTTCAGCGACCGGCTCGCGCTGCGGGCGATGCACGCGCGCCCGGTCAGCGAAGCCGAGCAGCCGGTGATGTACCGGATCGTGCGCGAGCTCGCGACCGACGCCCACCAGCCGATGCCCCGTCTGTACGTGAGCCCGACCGAGGCGCCCAACGCCTTCGCCACCGGCCGCAACCCGCGCCACGCCGCGGTGTGCGCCACCGAGGGCATCCTGCGGCTGCTCGACGAGCGCGAGCTGCGCGGCGTGCTGGGCCACGAGCTCTCGCACGTCTACAACCGCGACATCCTCATCTCGTCGGTGGCCGGCGCCCTCTCGAGCGTCGTGACCTACCTCGTCATCGCCGCGCAGATCTTCGGCGGCAGCCGGAACTTCCTCGCCGTGCTGGCGGTCGCGATCATCGGCCCGTTCGCGGCGGCGATCATCCAGATGTCGATCAGCCGCTCCCGCGAGTACCAGGCCGACGCGAGCGGCGCGACGCTGACGCACGACCCGCTGGCCCTGGCCTCGGCGCTGCGCAAGCTCGAGTACGGCACCGCCGTCGCCCCGCTTCCGCCCGAGCCGCAGCTCGTCAGCCAGTCGCACCTGATGATCGCCAACCCGTTCCGGCCGGGCGAGGGCCTCTCGCGGATGTTCTCCACCCACCCGCCGCTGTCCGACCGCATCGACCGCCTCGAGGCCATGGCCCGCAACGGCGGCTGACGCACGGGGTGGGGTCAGCCTGGCGTCCACGCTGATGTCCAGTGTCAGGAAATCCACCCGCTCGATCCGCTCTTGACGGTGACGAAGGTGCGCGGTCGGATGGCCCGAGCGTCGCGTCCGGGCCGGTGTCAGACCGGCGGATGGAGTCGCCGGAGCCCTGGAGTGCCCCACCCCATGGCCGTTCGCATCGACCACCTCGCGCTCGCCGCCCACGACGCCCGCGCGTCCGCCCAGTTCCTCGCCGACGTCCTCGGCCTGCCCGCGCCCTACCCATCGGGGCCGTTCGTCGCCGTCGACGTCGACGAGACCTGCACCATCGACTACGCCGCCCCGCCGTTCGAGTTCCCCAGCCAGCACGTCGCGTTCCACGTCGGCGACGACGACTTCGACGCGATCCTCGCCCGCCTCCGGCAACGGGACACTCCGTTCTGGGCCGACGTCGGGTACCGCGGGCCCGGCGAGTTCAACACCCACCACGGCGGACGCGGGCTGTACTTCGACGACCCCGCCGGCCACCACTTCGAGATCCTCACCCGCCGCTACGGCTCCGATGGGTGAGGTGCGCCGGGCCGGCGCCGACGACGCCGCGGCCGTCGCGGGCCTGCTGCACGACTTCAACACCGAGTTCGACACCCCGACGCCCGGCGTCGCGGTGCTGACGCGGCGGCTGCGCACCCTGCTCGGCAGCGACGACGACGACGACCTCGTCGCCCTCCTGCACGGTGACCCGCCCGACGCCCTCGCCGTCGTGAGCTTCCGCCCCAACGCCTGGTCCGACGCCCCGGTGGCGCTGCTCGACGAGCTCTACGTGCGCCCCGACCGGCGGGGACACCGGATCGGGCACGCGCTGCTCACGGCCGTCGAGGACCTCGCGCACGCGCGGGGCGGGCGGGAGCTGGAGATCAACGTCGACGGCGAGGACCACGACACCCGGCGGTTCTACGAGGCCCACGGCTACCGCCACACCGAGCCCGGCAACGCCGAGCCGAGCTACTACTACGTCAGACAGTGGTGAGACCCCGAGACGGACCGGGGATCGACCCCGAGGTGCGGGCGTTCCCCCTCGACGACCGTGGGCGGATGAGCCTCACGTCGCGCCAGACCGAGCGGGTCATCCGCGTCCTCCTCCTCGCCGACCGGGAGGCGGCCCGCGCGGGCGACTCCCGGCTCGGGACCGCCCACCTGCTGCTCGCCCTCGCCCTCGACGAGCGCGACCACGGGGGCCGCGTGCTCGCCGCGGTGGACATCGACCGCGCCCGCGAGGAGGCCCGCCGCCGACGGGCCGGGCGGGGTGACCCTCTCGCCGGCCACCGCCCCTCCACGCCCGGTGCCGTGGCCGCGCTCGAGGCCGCCGGCCGCGCCGCCGACGAGGCCGCCGACCCGGGCCTCGGCGTCCGCCACCTCCTGCTCGGCGTCCTCGCCGACCGCGCCGAGGACGCGGCACGGACCCTGGCGGCGCTCGGTGTCGACGCCGACGTCGTCGTCGCCGACGCCCGCCGCGACCTCGCCGCCGACCGCAGCGCCCGGCCCTACGCCGCCACCGCGCCCCTGATGTCGCAGCTCGACCGCGTCCTGGAGCTGCTGCGCCGCCTCGACCGCCGACTCGACGTGCTCGAGGGCGCCGGCTAGAGACGGGCGATCGCCTCCCGGACCTGCGCCGGGTCCAGGTAGTCGTCGGTGTGCTCGAACTCCGCGAGCCGTCCGCTCGCGCCGGTGAGGAAGCCCAGCCGGACCGCGCTCGCGCCGTGGAGGGCGCCCAGCACCCAGTTGCTGGCGACGCGCGTCATCGTCGCGGGAGCCCGGATCGCCCAGAGGTGGTAGGCCTTCGTCACGGCGGCGGCCACCCCGCCCGACAGGTCGATCCCGAACGGCTTGGCGACGGCGTCGGAGCCGCCGAGGTCGACGACCATCCCCAGGTCGCGGTGGCGGTACTCGCGCGTCGGCCGTCCTGCCAGGCTCGCGGCGACGTTCTCGGCGGCCACCGGCGCCTGACGCGTGGCGTGCTGCGCGGTCGGCGGGCAGACCGCGCCGTTCCCCGTCGCGAGGTCGGGAGCGGCCGCGGCGTCCCCGAGCGCGAACACCTCGGGACGGCCGGGCACCGACAGGTCGGCGGCCACCACCAGGCGCCCGCGGTCGGTGTCCAGGCCGAGATGGCTCACCAGCGGGCTCGGGGAGACGCCGGCCGTCCAGATCAGGGTCGAGGTGGCGAGGCGGCGGCCGTCGGAGAGCGTCACCGACTCGTCGTCGGCCTGCGTCAGGCTGATCCCGAGGTCGACGTGCACGCCGCGCGACTCGAGCACGCGCCGCGTGTCCTCGCCGAGCCGCTCGCCCAGCCCGGGCATCAGCCCGTCGTGGTGCTGGACGACGTGCCACTGCACCAGCGCGGGGTCGAGCCGCGGGAAGCGGCGGGCGAGCGCCGTCGTCATCAGCTGCAGGTTGGCCGCGGTCTCGACACCGGCGTAGCCGCCGCCCACCACGACGAACCGACAGCGACGGGCCCGTTCCTCGGGGTCGTCGGAGGTGTTGGCGACCTCGAGCTGGGCCAGCACGTGGTCGCGCAGGTACGCCGCCTCGGCGAGCGTCTTGCAGCCGCGCCCGTACTCCCGCAGGCCGGGGATGTCCATGACCTTGGTGACGCTCCCGGGGGCGAGCACCAGCCGGTCGTAGGCGAGCGCCTCGTCGTGGCCGGTGATGCTGCGGACGAGCACCCGGCGGGCGTCGAGGTCGACCCCCGTCGCCCGTCCCGGCACCAGCACCGTGCGCCGCAGCCGGTGCGACAGCGACACGACGGCCGCCGGTGCCGGCAGCAGCCCCGCCGCGACCTGGGGGAGCAGGGGCAGGTAGAGCATGAAGTCGTCGGGGCAGACCAGGCGGATGTCGGCGTCCGGCAGCAGCTTCTCCAGCCGTCGCGCCACGCCCGATCCGGAGAAGCCCCCGCCCACGACGACGATCCGCTCGCTCATGCGCCCTGCCTACCCCGCCCGCGCCTCACGGGATACGCCACGGTGGGGTGCTCACCGGAGCTCGACGTAGACGCGCCGCCACGGCTGGTCGTCGATCAGCTCCCAGCGGTGGCCGCCGCCCGCGGTGTCCTCGGCGAGCAGGACGTCGCCCGGACCCAGCACGAAGCTGCCCCCGTCGCGCGTCGTGAAGCGCAACGTGCCGGTGAGGGTGACGACGTACTGCCGGCACGGGGCGTCGTGCCAGTCGAGCGTGCTGCCGGCGGGCGACTCCTCGGCGTGGACGCGACGTGCGTCGGCGGCCGGCGGCAGCACGTCCTCCTCCCGGAAGCGAGACTGCCCGACCTCGGTCCAGAGCCGGACCAGGCGGCTCACGTGACCACCGACGTCGTGCTGCCCGGGGTGCCGGTGCCGAGCCAGTCCCGGCCGAGCCGGGTGAGGGTGCCGTCGGCGCGGAGGTCGTCGAGCGCCCCGTCGATCTGCGCGGCGAGCGCGGCGTCGTCGCGGCGGACCGCCACGCCGAGCTCCTCGTGGGTGATGCCGGTCGCCACGACGGTCAGCGCGCGGTCGCGGGTGAGCCAGCGCATGACGGGCTCGAGCTTCATGAACGCGTCGATCGTCCCGGCCTCGACGTCGTCCAGGGCGCGGAGGATGTCGCGGTACGCGTAGCGCCGCACCCCGGCGATGCGTCCCGAGCGCGCGAGCTCGTCGGCCACCGGCTCGGAGGTGTTGCCGTGCTGGACGCCGACGGTCCGCCCGGCGAGGTCGTCGACGCCGTGGACCTCGCCGGCGTGCTCCTCGGCGACCACCAGGCTCTGTCCCGACCGGACGGAGGGGCGGCAGAAGCGCGCCAGCGTCCGGCGGTGGTCGGTGATCGTCGCCCCCGACGCCACGACGTCGTAGTCGCCGCGGTCGAGCCCGGCGAAGATGCCGTCGAAGTCGTCGGCCTCGTAGCGGACGAGCACGAACTCCCGACCCAGCCGCTGCGCCACGGCCCGCATCACCGCGGGGTCGAACCCGTCGACCCCGTCGGCACCCTCGAGCTCGAACGGCGGGTCGGGCAGCGCCGACCCGACGCGCAACGCCCCGTTGCGATCCACAGCGGCAGTCTGCCGCCGGCGAGGGTCGCCTGGCTACGCGATGACCCGGTGTTCGCGCAGCAGGTCAGGACGCCGAGGACCGGCCCGAGGTTGCGTGGAACGGACGAAGTGCGTCCGCGCGAGTGGTTCACGCGGTTGGTCCTAACGAACGCGAACGCCGCGACGACGGTCCTCCCGACACCCCACGTCGAACGAGGAGACCGCGACCGTGCCCGCTCACCGCGCCCCCCGCCGTACCCGCCGCGCCCGTGCCGCCGCCCTCGGGTCGCTGACGCTGCTGAGCGTGGTGGGGCCGGGGACGGGGATGGCCTTCGCGGCCGGCAACGACGTCCACAACTGCGGCGACTTCGACTACCAGGAGGACGCGCAGGACGTCTACAGCGCGGACACCTCGGACCCGAACCAGCTCGACGGTTCGGACAACGACGGTCGGGCGTGCGAGAGCCTGCCGCACCGGTCCTCGTCCGCGTCGCCGATCACCGACGTCGACCTCGGCGGCGGCTCGTCGACCGGCGGCTCGTCCGGCTCGTCCTCGCACGAGGTCACCCCGCCGACGGTCTCGGTGGGGTCCTCGCACCGGGCGGGGTCGGCGACCTCGTCGGGCACCACGAACCGCGGCTGCGCCGACTTCTCCTCCCGCGACGAGGCCCAGGACGCCCTCGACGCGGATCCGAGCGACCCCGAGCGCCTCGACGCCGACGACGACGGGCAGGCGTGCGAGTCGTTCGACTACGGCGACTCCGGGAGCGACTCCGACTCCGACTCCGACTCCGATCAGGTCGCGTCGGACTCCGACCCGGCGCCCGTCGTGGCCCAGGCCGCGTCCGACTACCCCGTCGGTGGCGTGGCCGCCGGCGACGGCAGCGCCCCGTCCCCGGCCTCCGACGTCCTGACCTACGGCCTGCTCGGCGCAGCCGCCGTGGCCGGGGCCACCGGCGTGCGCTACGTCGGGCGCCACCGCCGAGTCTGAACCGCGGTCACACCGCGGCTCAGCGGTAGTTCACGAACTGCAGCGCGATCTCGAAGTCGCGGTCCTTGAGCAGCGAGATGACGGCCTGGAGGTCGTCCTTCTTCTTGCCCGTGACGCGGAGCTGGTCGTCCTGCATCTGGGCCTGGATCCCCTTCGGGCCCTCGTCGCGGATGACCTTCGAGATCTCCTTGCCCTTGTCCTTGCTGATGCCCTGGACCAGGGAGCCGGTGACCTTGTAGGCCTTCCCCGACAGGGCGGGGTCGCCGACGTCGAAGGCCTTCATGGAGATCCCGCGCTTGATCAGCTTCTCCTTGAAGACGTCGATGGCCGCCTTGCAGCGCTCCTCGGTCTCCGCGCTGATCGTGATGGCCTCCTCGCCGGCCCAGGAGACGTCGGCGCCCGTCCCGCGGAAGTCGAAGCGCTGAGACAGCTCCTTGCCCGCCTGGTTGAGAGCGTTGTCCACCTCCTGGCGGTCGACCTTGCTCACGACGTCGAACGAGGGGTTGGCCATCGTCGTCCTCCCTGACGTGTCGGCCCGGCGATCAACCGGGGCCCCGCCTGCACGGAGGGTAGGCCCCGGTCTGTAGTGTCTCCGACGCCGTCCCGCGGGGTGGCACACGCCCTGGCGGGTTGCCCGAGTGGCCAAAGGGAGCGGACTGTAAATCCGTCGCGCAAGCTTCCCAGGTTCGAATCCTGGACCCGCCACACCAGGCCCGTTTCTTCGCTGAACAGCGAGAACGGGCCTTCTTCATGATCGGGACGGCTGGATCCCGATCACCGTGCCACGGGGTGCCGCGGCTCGTAGAGCCCCAGCGCGGCACCGCTGGGCAGACGGATGGTCGTCAGCAGACCCCACCCTTGGTCGCTCACGCCACCCTCGACCGCGATGCCGCGCCCGTCGAGGTCGGCGACGGTGGCCTCGATGTCGTCGCACATCAGGTACAGCTCGTGCTGCGCGGCGCCGTCGGTGGGGTGCACGGCCACCTCCGCCGGCGGCAGCCCGAGGATCAGCCATCCGCCCCCGGCGTCGACGGAGGGCGCCCCGCGCAGGATCTCGGCCAGCGCGGCCCGGTCCGCCTCGGCGTCGGCGGTGTAGAGGATCGCGTGCGCACCAGTGATCATCGCGGGAGCTCCGTGAGCGAGAGGTTGTTGCGGTCGGGGTCGAGGAACCACGCGATCTTCGCGCCGCCCGGCGCGGTCCAGACGCCGCGGTCGTCCTGCCCCATGCCCTCGTAGCGGGTGAACGTCACGCCGCGGCCGGCGAGCTCGTCGACCGTGGCGGCGATGTCGTCGACCGCCCAGCCGAGCACCGTGTAGGGCGCGGCGGCGGGCTCGCCGACCGCGGTGATCCGCAGCATCGTCCCGCCGACGTCGGCGACCAGGGCGAACGGGCGCTCGTCGACGAGCGCGAGGCCCAGGACGTCGCCGTAGAAGCGCTGGGCGGCGTCGAGGTCGGAGACACCGACGAAGCCCATGAGCCGGCCCGATGCCGACAGCGTGGTCATCGGGTCAGCATGCTCGGCGGCACAAGGGGTGGTCCCGTCCGCCTCTAGCGTGCTCTGGTGATCGTTCCCCTCCCGGCCGACCGGCACAACGAGGCCATCGCCCTGTGGCACGCCGCGGGATTGACGCGCCCGTGGAACGACCCGGAGGCCGACCTGCGCCGGGCGCTCGGCGGCCCCTCGTCGACGGTGCTCGCGGCGCTGCGGGACGACACACTTGCCGGGACCGTGATGGTCGGCCACGACGGGCACCGGGGGTGGCTGTACTACCTGGCGGTCGCCGACGCGCACCGACGGCGCGGTGTGGGGCGGGCCCTGGTCGGCGCGGCCGAGACGTGGTTGCGCGACCGGGTGCCGAAGGTCCAGCTGATGGTGCGCGGCGACAACGGGGCGGCCGTCGCGTTCTACGAGCGCCTCGGGTACGCGCGGCAGGAGGTCGTCGTGCTCGGGCGTCGGCCGGACGGCCCAGCCCAAAGGTGACGTGCGGGGACGAACCGTTCGGATCAGCGACGATCCCTGGTCGGCGTTGTCCCGCGCTCGCATACTCCCCGTCATGACGCCGGGGGACGCTCGCTGGTTCGAGCTGCCGGTGTCGCGCTGGTCGGACCACGTCACCGCGGCCAACCTGCAGGTCAGGGCCCGGTCGACCCGGCGGGAGCTCGTCGTCGCCGCCGCCCGCCGGTTCGCCACGCAGGGCTACCATGCGACCACGCTCGCCCAGGTCGTCGCCGACGGCGGACGCACGAAGGGCGCCCTGTTCTTCCACTTCGAGTCCAAGGCCGCCCTGGGCCGGGCCGTCGTGGACGAGACCCTCGCGTCCTGGGACGACATCGCCGAGCGCATCGCGGCCCGCGATCTCGATCCGCTGCGCGCGCTGCTCGTCGTCTACGACGCCCAGATCGCGCGCCTCATGCACGATCCCGTGGTCCAGGGCGGTGTCCGCGTGCTGCGGGAGGACCCGGGGCTACAGACCGACCGCCACAAGTGGGTCGAGGTGTGGCGCGCCGAGAGCGAGGTCCTGCTCGAGCGCGCCCGCGTCGCCGGATTCCTCGTCGAGGGCGCCGACCCGGCGGCGACCAGCGCGACGCTGCTCTCGACGATCGTGGGGCACCACCTGCTCGCCGAGGCACAGCCCCACGGACCGTCGATCTGGGAGCGCATGTCGGCGACCTGGTCGGGGCTCCTGCCCACCATCGCGGCCCGTTCCTGGCTCGAGGGCTGGGCCGACTCGGGGTGGTCGGACCGTCCCGGGCCGGAGGCCGACGCGTACGAGCGGGCGCGCCGGCCGGCCGGCGGGCCCTGAGCTCACTGGTCGACCCTCAGGACGCGGCCAGGCGCGTCGCCATCTCGTCGACGGCCGAGCCCTCGAGGGCGGCGAGGCCGGTGGCGCGCCCGGTGGTGACCAGGAGCAGGTCGCCGGAGGGCCCACGCAGCTCCCGGTCCCCGTCACCGGACGACCAGTCGGCGTCCGTGGCGACCAGGCACAGGCCCCGGAGGCGCTTCGGCGCGCTGTAGAACGAGGCCCCGACCGCGTACTCGAGGGCGGGCACGACGTGGGCGGGCGGCATCGGGTGCGCGATGGCCAGCGGCCGCGTCAGGTCCTGCCCGTGGACGAGGATGTCGACCAGCGGATCGCGCGGCTTCGCCCCGAACGGGCGTCGCGTCCAGTCGACCGACTCACGGAACTGGGCCGCGAGCTCGGCGGGGGAGTACCGCGCGGCGTGGGCGCGTGCGGCGCGGTCGATCATCGTGTTGATGTCGAAGCCCGCGGTGACCACGCCCCACATCGCCTGCAACGGGGTGATGCGCGAGGTCAGCGTCAGGTGGGCGACCAGGATTTCCACGGTCCAGCCCGTGCACAGCGACGGCTCCTGCCACTGCTCCGGGCGCAGCGCGTCGATGACGTCGGCGAGCCCGCGGCGCTCGGCGGTGATGTCGGCCTGCAGGTCGGCGGTGTCCACGACGTGCTCCCGGGAGATCGGCGGGAGCCGCTGACACTAGCGCTACCGCTGGTCCAGGTACATCGTCATCCGGACCGTCGTCCCGCCGTCCCGCGTGCTCTGCATCCGGACCAGGTCGCAGAGCCGGTGGGTGAGGAACAGCCCGTATCCCCGACCGTCCTCCGGCCCGGGCGGGTGGCGGCCGACGAGCGGGTCCGCGATGTAGCCGGAGTCCTGGACCTCGACGACCACGCGGTCGTCGGTGTGCCACAGGGACAGGATGCCGGGCCCCTCGGTGTGGACGACCGTGTTGACGGCGACCTCGTGCACGGCCAGGCACAGGTCGGCGAGACGGTCGGCCCCCAGCCCGGCCGCGGCCGCGTGCTCGGCGACGGCCCGGCGGACGGTCCGGGGCCCGTGCGGGGCGGTGTAGACGAGGGTCTCGCCCGTGTCGGGCGCGTCGGGCAAGGGGCCGGCGACGGCTTCGGCGAGCTTGAGCGGGTCGGCGAACGTCGCGTTCGGCACCGTGTCGCCCGCCTCGAGGAGCAGCGGGTGCGCGGCGCGCACGTCGGCCGCGGTGTCGGCGTCGAGCCGGCGGGCGTCATAGGGGCACAACATCGTCACCGGCCGGTCGGCGAAGGCCACGTTCGTCAGCGCGTCGTGCTGGAGGTGCGCCGCGAGCTCGTCCTCCGGCCGCCCGGGCCACAGGCCCTCGCCGACGGCGCGGATGCGCCGGCCGGGATGCTGGTCGGCGAACCCGTGCAACGCCGGCACCAGCCGGGCCGGGTTGCGTCCGAGGCGCCGGGCCTCCTGCAGGACGACACCGGAGGCGTCCCCGCCGAGCCCGTCACGGACGAGGTCCAGGTGCGCGTCGGGCAGGACCACCACGACGACGTCCTCGGCCTCGAGGCCCGCGCGCACGTGGTTCACCACACCGGCGACGAGTCCCTCGTCGTCGTCGTAGAACAGCGCCGCGTGCTCGAAGCCGGACCCTGTGGAGCCACGGCGGTGACGCCCGATCGTGTCCGACGACCTCACCCCCACCACCATCCGAGCCGATGGTGCTTCCCCGCGACGGACCGATCATGTCCTGACGATGCGCTCCGGGGACAGCGGGTTCCGCCGAGCGGGGCGGAGGGTGCGGCGGACGGTCGCACGAGTTGTGGTCGAGGGTGACGCTCCGTGGGCGCACGCCTCACACGGCGTCCTCGCCCCGTTCTCCCGTCCGGACGCGGGTGACGAGATCCAGCGGGGCGACCCACAGCCGTCCCTCGGGATGGACGGCCGTCGCGACCTCGGTGAGGACCCGTTCGACGAGATCGTCGTGGACGATCGTCTCGATCCGTAGACAGGGTGCGAGGTCGTCGAGGACCACGGCGCCGCGATGCACCTCGCGGTGACCGTCCGTGCTCGGAGCGCGGACCTCCGAGATCGTCATCCCGAGCACCGCGTGCCGCTCTAGGGCCCGGCGCACGCCGTCGATCGCGTGGGCCGGCACCATCGCGTGCACCATCTTCACCGCGTGCGCTCCCTCGTCCGGGTCGGCGTGACGCTACGGCCCCGCGAGCCCCGGGGCGAGCGCTCCCTAGGCTGCCGCGGTGCCTGAGCAGAGCTCCCCGGTCGTCCTCGTCCTCGGCGGTCGCAGCGAGATCGGGGTGGCGCTCGCGTGCCGGCTCGCGACGACCGGCCGCGCCGGCACGGTCGTGCTCGCCGCCCGCCGCGCCGACGACCTGGCGGCCGAGACCGCGGCGGTGCGCAGCAGCGGCGCCACGGTGGCGACCGTCGAGTTCGACGCCGACGACCTCGCCGCCCAGGGCGCGGTGCTGGACGCCGTCGAGGCCGAGCACGGGACGCCGGACACCGTCGTCCTCGCGTTCGGCGTGCTCGGCGACCAGGCCCGGGCCGAACGCGACCCGGCCCACGCCGCGGCGGTCGTGCACACCGACTACGTCGCGCAGGTCGCGGTGCTCACCGACGTCGCGGCCCGGATGCGGGCCCGGGGGCGCGGCGAGATCGTCGTGTTCTCGTCGGTCGCCGGGGTGCGGGTGCGGCGCGCGAACTACGTCTACGGCAGCGCGAAGGCCGGTCTCGACGGGTTCGCCTCCGGGCTGGCCGACGCCTTGCACGGCAGCGGCGTGCACCTCACGCTCGTGCGCCCCGGGTTCGTCGTCGGGCGGATGACGGCCGACAGCGGTCTCGACCCGGCGCCGCTGTCCTCGACGCCCGGTCAGGTCGCGGACGCCACCGCCGACGCGCTGGCCGCGGGCCGCGACGTCGTCTGGGTGCCCGGCGCCCTGCGTGTGCTCTTCACCGGGATGCGCCTCCTGCCCCGCTGGGCCTGGCGCCGCCTGCCGCGGTGAGGTGCGCTCCGCGCAGGTGAGCAGTTCGAAGTGCCAGAGCACTCCGAAGTGCTCACATGCCCGAAGGGCATCTAGCGGTGGGTGATCCCCGCCGAGGCGCCGGGTGCGAGCCGGGGGCCGGTGGCTGGGACGTCGCCCAGGGCCGAGTCGATCGCGGCGAGGGTGTCGGCCGTGAGCTCGATGCCGGCGGCCGCGGCGTTCGCGTGCACCTGGTCGGGGCGGGAGGCGCCCACGATGGCCGACGCGAGCTCGGGGCGCCGCAGCACCCACGCGATCGCCATCTCGGCCATGGACAGCCCCGCCCCCTCGGCGATCGGGACCAGCCGCTGGACGGCCTCGAGCGTGTGGTCGGTGAGCTTCTGGCGGATGAAGCCGTTCATCTCGTCGCTGGCCGCCCGCGAGTCCACGGGCACCGGCTCGCCCGGGCGGTACTTCCCGGTGAGCACGCCCTCCGCGATCGGGGACCACACGATGTTCGAGATGCCGTGCTCGGCGGTCACGTCGAAGACCTCGGCCTCCGGCGCGCGCCAGAGCATCGAGTACTGGGGCTGGGACGACACGATGGTCACGTCGTCGGGGCAGGCCTCCAGGCCCGCGCGGATCTGGTCCGGGGTCCACTCGCTGACGCCGAGGTAGCGGGCCTTGCCGGAGCGCACGACCTCGGCGAGCGCCTCCATCGTGTCCTCGATCGGCGTCTCGGTGTCGAAGCGGTGGCACTGGTAGAGGTCGACGTGGTCGGTGCGCAGGCGGGCCAGCGACGCGTCGATCTGCTTGCGGATCTGCGCGGGCGACAGGCCCCGGTCGGTGTCCGACATCGGGAAGTAGACCTTCGTCGCGAGCACGTAGTCCTCGCGCCGGTAGTCGGCGAGGATGCGGCCCCAGGCCTCCTCGGCGGCGCCGCGGCCGTAGACGTTCGCGGTGTCGAAGAACGTGATGCCGGCGTCGAACGCGGCCCGCGTGCACGCCGCGGTCGCGTCGGCCTCGACGCCGCCGGAGTAGGTCAGCCAGGAGCCGAGAGAGATCTCGGAGACCTGGAGGTCACTCGAACCGAGCTGGCGGAAACGCACGCACGCCACCGTAGGCGCCGCTAATGGTCACGGCCTGCGCAGCCGTCACCACTGCTGGTTGTCGGAAGGACGGGTCCGATCGGCGCACCACGTCGACCGGCCGACGCAGGTCCCTGTGGCCGGCGTGTGAATTCCCGCGACAGCGGGTTCCGCCCCCTGGCGCGACTGGCACGATGGTGGGACGAGCTTGCGAGAAGCCCCGACGCCGGACGGCACTGCTGCCGCGGACGTCGTGCGGGTCCTCGCCGTGTGGAGTCATGCCGAACGCCGTAGGGGTTTCGTGAACGTGTTGCTGGCGCCGCTGCGCCCACTGGCCGACGTCCTCGACCTGACCGCGGAGGCCGTCGCCGCCGTCGGCACGGTCTCGGTGACCGCGCTGGGGCTCGCCCTGGCCCGGCACGCCGAGTCGTCGGAGCGGCAGCCCCGCCTGCAGGTGGTGGCGCGGCCCGGGGAGCGCTGAACGCGCTCAGGAGTCGCGGCGCGCGCGCAACGCCTCGTTGAGCGAGCGCAGCTCGTCACGGATCTCGGTGAGCAGCCCGGGGATCTCGTGGCTGCGCTCCCAGTGCGGGGTGATGTCGATGCCCAGATCGCTGATCTCGCGCTCGTAGAGCTCCGCGAGCAGCGTGCGGTAGGGCTCGTCAGGCACCGTGCCGTTCTCCCAGCGTGAGAGCTGGCTCTTGAGGCTCGAGGCGCTCGCGACGTCGACGTTCCCCTGGTGCGCAAGCTCCTTCAGCCGCGCGACAGCCGTGGTCTGTGACCAGCCTCGATCACGGCGGGCCTCGCGGAGTGAAACCACGTCGTCACAGTAGACGACCGTCCGACCGCTCGGGTCCCGTCGACGCAGCTCTCAGCGTTGCCGCGGCGAGCGCGACGCCCGTTTGGGGGCGGGCAGCCGGGACGACCGGCGGACGGGACGCGGCGACGCGGTGCCCGCCGCTCCGGGGGCGGGCCGGTCCTCGACCGCAGGGTCCTCGACCGCCTCGTTCGCGACCGCCTCGTCCTCGATCACGTCATCTCGAGGGCGCGCCGCCTCCTCGCGGGGTGCCGACACGAGCGGGCGGATCGGCTCGACGGTCGCCCGGGCGCTCGACCGCGCCGGGCGCAGGACGCGTCGGCTGCCGGGCGAGCTGCCCTCCACGGTCGCGGGGGCGTCGTGGCGGTCGAGGAACGCGCAGAGCCGGGCCCACGTCGTGTCCTTCGCCGACCGTCCGGTGAGGACACCGAGGTGGCCGCCCGGCGCGGTCGTCAGGCGCGTCTCCGTGCCGCGCAGACGCCGCGCACCCGCCCGCACGGCCCGGGGCGGCACGACCCGGTCGTTCTCGCCGGCCACGAGCAGGACGGGGCAGCGCACGTCGGCGAGGTCGACGACGCGGTGCCCGACGGGGATCCGGCCCGCCGCGAGGTCCTCCGGCGCGACCATGGCGCGGAAGAACGTGCCGACGAGGCGGGCCTGGTCGCCGATCAGCGCGCGGAGGTCGTCGACCGCCTCGAGCTGGGCCAGGAACTCGCGGTCGTCGAGCCGGACCACCATCGTCAACGGCGCCGTGAGCAGTTCGTCGAGTGAACCGAGACCCAGCGCCTTGAGCAGGCGCGGCAGCGGCATGAGCGCGAGCAGCGTCTGTGCCGTCGCGAGCACGGGCCCGCCGGCGGCCACCGCCAGCGGGCGTGCCCGCACCACCGGGGGCACCTCGTCGAGCTCGAACGGTGTCGCGATCGCCGTCACCGAACCCAGCGGCAGACGCGGGTGCGCGGCCGCCGCGAGCACCGCGTGCAGCCCGCCCATCGACCAGCCCACCAGGTGCACCGGCGCCCCGTCGTGGTGCTCGCTGACGGTGCGCACGACGTGCGGGAGGATCTCGTCGACCCAGCGCTCGAGGTCGGCGTGCCCGGGCGAGATCGAGCCGCCGTGGCCGACGAGGTCCTCGTCGTCGATCTGGTAGACCGACCGCCCCTCGCCGACGAGGTGCTCGACCAGGCTGTTGCCGCGCCGCAGGTCGAAGCCGACCCCGCACGCGCCCAGCGGCGAGACCAGGACGACCGGCGAGCCCCGCAGCCGCGCGCTCGGGTGCACGGCGTAGCGGTAGGTGCTCACCGACCCGGCCCGCGCGAGACCGTGCGCCCGTCCCAGGTCGCCGCCGGGGTCGCCGGGGCCGGTGTCGAACGCCGAGCGGGGCATGCGCCGCAGGTCGGCGAGCGGCCCCTCGAGGACCCGGGCACGCATGTTGCCGACAGCGCGCCACGCCCCGGCCGGGGTCAGGATCACGGGCCCTCCTCGTGCGTCCGCCGAGCGCTCGTGAGCCTAGGTCTGGTGGACGACGCCCGCCTCCTGCAGCTTCGCGATCCGGTCGCGGTCGAGGCCCCAGTCGGCGAGCGCCTCGGCGGAGTGCTGGCCGGGCGCCGCGGGCGGGTTCGGGGTGCCGCTGGGCGTGCGGCTGAACCGCGGCGCCGGGGCGGGCTGCCGCACGCCGAACGCGTCGACGTGCAGACCGCGCGCCACGTTGTGCGGGTGCTCGGCGGACTCCTCCATCTCGAGCACGGCCGCGACGCACGCGTCGGTCGGCTCGAGGTCGGCGGCCCACTCGTCGCGGGTGCGCGTCGCGAACACCTCGGTGAGCCGCGCCCGGAACTCCGGCCAGCGCGCCATGTCCCACTGGTGCGCGGCGATGTCCTCGCCCTCGAGCCCGAGGCCGGTCATCAGCGCGGCGTAGAACTGCGGTTCCAGCGCGCCCACCGCGACCCAGCCGCCGTCCGAGCAGCGGTAGCTCTGGTAGAACGGCGCGCCGCCGTCGAGGATGTTGCCGCCGCGGGGGTTCGGCCAGGCTCCACCCGCGCGCAGCCCGTAGACCATCGCCATCTGGATCGCGGCGCCGTCCACGATCGCCGCGTCGACGACCTGGCCGCGGCCCGAGATGCCCCGCTCCACGAGCGCGCCCAGCACCCCGACCACGAGCAGCATCCCGCCGCCGCCGAAGTCGCCGACGAGGTTGATCGGGATGGCGGGCGCCCCGTCCGGTCCGGCCATGTGCGCGACGACCCCGGCCGTCGAGAGGTACGTGAGGTCGTGCCCGGCGCGCGAGGCCTGCGGGCCGTCCTGTCCCCAGCCGGTCATGCGGCCGTAGACGAGGCGCTCGTTGCGCGCGTGGCAGTCGTCGGGACCGAAGCCGAGCCGCTCGGCCACCCCGGGCCGGTAGCCCTCGAGGAGCACGTCGGCGCCCTCGACGAGGTCGAGCAGGACGGCGAGGCCCTCGTCGCTCTTGAGGTCCAGGGCGACCGACCGCCGCCCCCGCCCGAGGACGTCCTTGCGCGGGTCGCCCAGCGAGAGCCCGCCGCCTTTCGGCCGGTCGACGCGCAGCACCTCGGCGCCCATGTCCGCGAGCATCATCGCCGCGAACGGCCCGGGGCCGATCCCGGCCACCTCGATGACCTTGACGCCGTCCAGCACACCCATGAGGCCTTCGTCCTCCAAGTCGTCTCGGGATCGACGGCGAGCCTACGAGACAGTCAGGGCTGACGGTATGGGTGCGCGCGCTCCATCGCGTCGATGACCAGGTGGAGGAGCTGATCGGGGCGGTCGGTCTGGCCGAAGCAGCCCGTCGCGAGCGGCTTCCCTTGCGTACCCACCGAGTACACGATCACGGGGGCCAGGTCTCCGACGGCTCGCCCGAGCGCGACGGCGGTCGGTGGATTGTTCGATGCTCCGTAGTTCGTGAGGACGACATCCGGGTCGGTGCGCTCGACGAGGTCGACCGCCTCCTGGAGTCCGGTCACGGCCGTGACCTCGATGCCGAGCGCGCGGAGCGCCTGCCGCTCGGCCCGGTTGTGAGTGGGGCGAGCGTCGAGCCACAGGAGACGTGCGCCGTGAAGCTGATCGGCGTGCTCCGCGGCACGTTGTGCCACGCCCTTCGCGGCCGTCGCCGGGAGCTGGACGTTCTTCGCGGCCGCGGCGGCGCCGAGGTCGGCGGCGACGAAGGAGACGTCCACTCCGGCGACCTTGACGGTGCCGACGCGCGAGATCAGGTCCCGCAGCGGCGCTCGCAGCAGCACCAGCGCGGTGAGGACGACGCCGGCCCACAGGAGCGTCGGGACCCAGCCGAGAACGATCTGCCACAGCCCGCCCGAGCCGCTCACGAGCCGTCTCCTGTTTGCCGGACGCTTCGAAATCCGAAGCATCTTGCAGGACGCCGGGCCTTCCCCCGCGAGCCCCCGCCCCGGAAACACGAACGGCGCTCCCGCTGCTTCGCAAGCAGCGAAAGCGCCGTTCGTTCCGAACAGACACGCGCAGCCGGACGCGCCGGCTACGCCACCGGGGTCACTCGCCGCGCAGCGACTGACCCTTCTCGGCCTTGTCCACCAGCGAGGCCGGCGGCTGGAACCGGTCGCCGTAGGCCTTGGCCAGGATGCGGGCGCGCTCGACGAACCCGGGCAGGCCGCCGGGGTAGCCGTCGATGTACTGCGCCACGCCGCCGGTCCAGGCCGGGTAGCCGATGCCCATGATCGAGCCGATGTTGGCGTCGGCGATGGTGTGCAGGACACCCTCGTCGAAGCACTTCACGGTCTCGAGGGCCTCGGCGAAGAGCATGCGCTCCTGCATGTCCTCGAACGGCAGGTCGCCCTTGGCGGCGCCGAACTCGTCGGCCAGGCCCGGCCACAGGCGGGTGCGCTTGCCCGACTCGTCGTACTCGTAGAACCCGGCGCCCGAGGAGCGGCCCTTGCGGCCGAGCTCGACCATCCGGTCGACGATGGCGTCCGACGGGTGCCCGACCCACGTGCCGCCGGCGGCCTCGACGCCCTTGCGGGTCTCCTCGCGGATGTGCTGCGGCAGCGTCAGCGTGAGCTCGTCCATCAGCTGCAGCGGCGGGGCGGGGTAGCCGGCCTGCGACCCGGCCTGCTCGATCGACGACGGCGCGGCGCCCTCGCCGAGCATCGCCACGGCCTCGTTGATGAACGTGCCGATGACGCGGCTGGTGAAGAACCCGCGGCTGTCGGAGACGACGATCGGAGTCTTCTTGATCTGCAGGGCGATGTCGATCGCCTTGGCCAACGTCGCGTCGCTGGTCTTCTCGCCCTTGATGATCTCCAGGAGCGGCATCTTGTCGACCGGCGAGAAGAAGTGCAGGCCGACGAAGTCCTCGGGCCGGTCGACGCCGGTCGCGAGGTCGGTGATCGGCAGGGTCGAGGTGTTCGAGCCCAGCACCGCGTCGGGCGCGAGGTGCGGCATGATCTCCGCGAAGACCTGCTTCTTGAGGTCCGGGCTCTCGAACACGGCCTCGATGACGAGGTCGGCGCCCGCGGCGTCCTCGGGCTTCTCGGTGGGCGTGATGCGGGCGAGGACCTCGTCGGCCTTCTCCTGCGTCGACTTCCCGCGCGAGACGGCCTTGTCGAGGATCTTCTTCGAGTAGTCCTTGCCCTTGTCGGCGTTGGCCTGGGCGACGTCCTTGAGGACCACCTCGAGGCCCGCCATCGCGCACGAGTACGCGATGCCCGCGCCCATCATCCCGGCGCCGAGCACGACGACCTTGCGGGCGCTGTGCTTCTCGTAGCCGTCGGGGCGCGAGGCGCCCTTGTTGATGGCCTGCAGGTCGAAGAAGAACGCGCGGGTCATGTTCGTCGACACCTGGCCGCAGGCCAGCTCGGCGAAGTAGCGCGACTCGATCTTGCCGGCGTTGTCGATGTCGACCTGCGAGCCCTCGACGGCCGCGTCCATGATCAGGTACGGCGCGGGCATCGGGGCGTTCTTGAGCTGCTTGCGCAGGTTGGCCGGGAACGCCGGGAGGTTCGCGGCGAAGCTCGGCGTCGACGGCGTGCCGCCGGGGATCCTGTACTTCTTCTCGTCCCAGGGCTGGATCGCCTCGGGGTTGTCCTTCACCCACTGCTTCGCCCGGGAGATCAGCTCGTCGGGGCTGTCGACGACCTCGTGCACCAGGCCGGCCTCGAGGGCCGCCTTCGGGGCGCGCTGCTGGCCCTGCAGCAGCACGTTCATGAGGCCGTCGGCGAGGCCGAGCAGGCGCACGACGCGCACGACGCCGCCGCCGCCGGGCAGCAGGCCGAGCGTGACCTCGGGCAGCCCGATCTTCGAGCCCCTGGCGTCGAGGGCGATGCGGTGGTGGCAGGCCAGCGCGATCTCGAGGCCGCCGCCCAGCGCCGCGCCGTTGATCGCCGCGACGACGGGCTTGCCGAGGGTCTCGAGGCGCCGGAGCAGGCTCTTGATCTGCTGCGACTGGTCGAAGACCTTCTGCGCGTCGGCCTTCGTGTACTTCACGAGGTCGTCGAGGTTGCCGCCCGCGAAGAAGGTCTTCTTCGCCGAGGTCAGCACGACGCCGGTGATGGAGTCCTTCTCGGCCTCGAGGCGCTTCAGCGTCTCGGCGAAGTCCTCGCCCCACTTGGCGCTCATCGTGTTGGCCGAGGCGGTCGGGTCGTCCATCGTCAGCGTGACGATGCCGTCCCCGTCGGCCTCCCACCGGAACATGTTCTCGGACACTGCGCTACTGACTCCTTGATCGCTGGTCGACGATGTTCCGGGGGCTCAGACCCGCTCGATGATGGTCGCGACGCCCATGCCGCCGCCGATGCACAGCGTCACGAGGGCGCGGCGCAGGTCGCGACGCTCGAGCTCGTCGACCATGGTGCCGACCAGCATCGCGCCGGTGGCGCCCAGCGGGTGGCCCAGCGCGATGGCGCCGCCCGCGACGTTGGTGCGCTCGTGCGGGAAGTCGAGGTCCTTCATCAGCTTCATCGGCACGGCTGCGAACGCCTCGTTGATCTCGAGGAGGTCGATGTCGGCCATGGTCATCCCGGCCTTGGCCAGAACCTTCTCGCAGGCCGGCGTCGGGCCGGTGAGCATGATCGTCGGGTCGGCGCCGGAGACGGCGGTGCCGACGATGCGGGCGCGCGGGGTGAGGCCGTTCTGCTTGCCGGCCTCCTCGGTGCCGAGCAGCACGAGCGCGGCGCCGTCGACGATCCCGGAGCTGTTGCCGGGGTGGTGCACGTGGTTGATCGCCTCGACCCAGTGGTACTTCTGCAGCGCCACCGCGTCGAAGCCGCCCATCTCGCCGATGCCGGCGAACGACGGCTTGAGGCCCGACAGGCCCTCGAACGTGGTCTCGCGGACGTGCTCGTCGTGGTCGAGCACCGTGAGCCCGTTGCGGTCGACGACCGGGACGATCGAGCGCTCGAAGGCGCCGTCGGCCCAGGACTTCGCCGCGCGGGTCTGCGACTCGAGCGCGTACGCGTCGACGTCCTCGCGGCTGAAGCCCTCGAGTGTGGCGATGAGGTCGGCGCCGATGCCCTGCGGCACGAACGAGGTCTCGAAGTTGGTCTCCGGGTCCATCGCCCAGGCGCCGCCGTCCGAGCCCATGGCCACGCGGGACATCGACTCGACGCCACCGGCGACGATCATGTCCTCGAAGCCGGAGCGCACGCGCTGGCCGGCCTGGTTCACGGCCTCGAGCCCGGACGCGCAGAAGCGGTTGAGCTGGACGCCGCCGACGTGGTCGGGCAGGCCCGCGGCGATCGCGGCGGTCTTCGCGATGTCGCCGCCCTGGTCGCCGATCGGGCTGACGCAGCCCAGGACGACGTCCTCGATGCGGTCGGGGTCGAGCTCCGGGTTGCGCTTGCGCAGCTCGTCGATCAGCCCGACGACCAGGGACACCGGCTTGGTCGCGTGCAGCGACCCGGCGGCCTTGCCCCGGCCGCGCGGGGTGCGGAGGGCGTCGTAGATGTATGCCTCGGTCACGGAAAGGGTCCCTTCGCGGGGGCGACTGCTCTCAACAGTCAAAGTAGACTGTTTGGCTCTCGTGTCAACGTGCGCGTGGGCGCCTGTTACTGGCGAGTAGGGTCACACGGGTCTCGTTGACAGGCTGCCAACGACTCGCGAGGGTGACGGGGTGACACTCCCGAGCCGCGACGCCCCGGACCCCGACTACGACGTGCTCGTGGTCGGCTCCGGCTTCGGCGGCTCGGTCACCGCGCTGCGCCTCACCGAGAAGGGCTACCGGGTCGGGGTGCTCGAGGCGGGCCGCCGCTTCGCCGACCACGAGTTCCCCGCGACGTCCTGGCAGCTGCGCGACTACCTCTGGGCGCCGTGGGCCCGCTGCTTCGGCATCTTCCGGGCCACCCCGTTGCGCGACGTCCTCGTGCTCTCCGGCGCGGGCGTCGGGGGCGGCTCGCTGGTGTACGCGAACACCCTCTACCGGCCGCCGCGGGCGTTCTACGACGACCCGCAGTGGGCCGGCGTCACCGACTGGGCCGACGAGCTCGACGCGTCGTACGACCAGGCCGCCCGGATGCTCGGCGCCACCACCTATCCCCGCGTCTCCCCGTCGGACGCCGTGATGCGCGACGTCGCCGAGGAGATGGGCGTCGCCGACACCTACCGTGCCGCCGACGTCGGCGTCTTCTTCGGTGCCGCTCCGGGCGACGAGGTGCCCGACCCGTACTTCGGCGGCGCCGGTCCCGCACGCCACGGGTGCCTGCACTGCGGCGAGTGCATGACCGGCTGCCGGCACGACGCCAAGAACACGCTGGTCAAGAACTACCTGCACCTCGCCGAGGCCGTGGGCGCGCGGGTGCACCCCCTGTCGACGGTGACGCGCATCCGGCCCCGGGGCGGCGACCTGACCGGCGCGTCGGGCTACGAGGTGGAGGTCCGGACGACGGGGCGTCGTGACCGCCACCGGCGCACCCTCCGCGCCGGCCAGGTCGTCGTCGCGGCCTCCGCGCTCGGCAGCCAGCGCCTGCTGCACCGGCTCCGCCGCACCGGCGACCTGCCGCGCATCTCCGCGCGGCTCGGCGAGCTCTCGCGGACCAACTCCGAGGCCATCCTCGCCGCACGCACGGTGGCGCCGGGAGCCGACTTCACCCGTGGCGTCTCGATCACGTCCTCGATCCACCCCGACGCGCACACCCACGTGGAGCCGGTGCGCTACGGCCGCGGATCGAACCTGCTCGCGCTGCTCTCGGCGGTGCTCGTCGACGGGACGACGGCGCCCGGGGACGCGACGTTGGGCGTGCGGGGCCCGTCGTGGCGGCGGATCGCGGGCGAGCTCGTGCGCTCGCGCGGGACGCTGCGCGCGCTGCACCGCCCGAAGCGCTGGGCCGAGCAGTCGATCGTGCTGCTGGTGATGCAGACGCTGGACAACTCGCTGACGCTGAAGCCCCGGCGGTTCCTCGGCGGGCTGCGCTCCCGTCCCGGCGACGGCACGCCGAACCCCGCCTGGATCCCCGCCGGCCACGAGGTCGCCCGCCGCGTGGCCCGCCGCATGCGCGGCTTCCCCGTGGGCGCGAGCTCGACGCTGGTGAACCTGCCGGTCACCGGCCACTTCCTGGGCGGCGCGGTGATCTCCGAGACCGCCGACACCGGGGTCGTCGACCCGTACCACCGCCTGCACGGCCACCCCGGGGTGCACGTCGTCGACGGGTCGACGGTGCCGGCGAACCTCGGGGTGAACCCGTCGCTGACCATCACCGCGCTGGCCGAGCGGGCGATGTCGCTGTGGCCCAACCGCGGCGAGCCCGACCCCCGCCCCGCGCCGGGTGCCGGCTACCGCCGCGTCGCGCCCGTCGCCCCCCACCACCCCGCCGTGCCGGCCGACGCCCCCGGGGCACTGCGCATCGATCTCCCGACCCCGACGATCGGAGTGCCGACGTGAGCACCTACCCGCCCGAGCCGTGGACGCTCGTCGGCCGGATGGACCTGTCGACCTTCCTCGTGCCCACCGAGGACCTGCCGACGGCCACGTGGCCCGACGGCTGGCGCCCGCTCGCGCCGGGCGGGCGCACGCCCGTCGGCGCCGCGTGGGTGGACTACGCCCCCGGCGGGGCGATGAGCTACCGCGAGCTGCTCGTGGCCGTCGCCGGGCGCGTGGGCGTCCGGGTCCGCCCGCACATCGTCGCGATCTGGGTCGACAGCCCGGCGTCCCGCGACGGCGGCCGCGAGCTCTGGGGCATCCCGAAGGGGCTCGCGTCCTTCAGCGGGTTCGACGAGGGCGCGCCGTCGATGACCGTCGAGTGCGCCGAGCGCCCCGCGGCCCGCGCGCGCCTGCGGCACGGCCCGGTCCTCCCCGGCCGCCCGCGGACGGCCTTCACCCTCGCCCAGGACCTCCACGGATGCCGCCGCGAGAGCCCGGTGAGCAGCCGCGCCGGCCTCGGGCTGCTGCACGCCGACTGGACCTTCGACGTCGAGGGGCCCCTGCAGTTCCTCGCCGGGCGGCGCCCCGTCGTCTCGGCGACCCTGCACGACTTCGCCATGCTCTTCGGGATGACGCCGGCCGATCGGGCGCGCCGGTGCAAGCCTGGCGTCCACGCTGACACTCAACGTCAGGAAAGCCACCACGTCAGACCTGAGGCGTCGTGACGGCCCCGGCCCGCGGCCGGCGTCTCGACCCCGACGCGCGCCGTGAGGAGATCGTCGCCGGCGCCCTGCGGCTGTTCGCCGAGCAGCCCTACGCCGCGGTCTCGACCACCGACATCGCCCGCGAGGCCGGCGTCGCGCGCGGGCTGATCAACCACTACTTCGGCACCAAGCGCGACCTCTACCTCGAGGTGGTGCGCCGGCTGACGACGATCCCCGAGGTCGCGGTGGCCGGGCTGCCGCCCGGCCCGGTCGACGTGCGCGCCGGGGCGGCCGTGGACTGGTTCCTCGACGCGGTCGACCGCCACCGCGGGCTCTGGCTCTCGGTGGGGACCGGCGCGGCGGGGGACGTGGACGTCGACGCGATCCTCGCCGAGGCCGACGAGATCGCCGCGGACCGCGTGCTCGCCGCCCTGGCCCCGGACGCCCCCGACGATCCGTACCGCGCCCGCGTCCGGTCGTTCTTCGGGCTGGTCCGGTCCGCGTCCCGGGAGTGGCTGGTCCGCGGCACGCTCGACCGGTCCGGGACCCGCGGGCTGCTCGTCGACGTACTGCTGACCGTCCTGGACCGCCCTGCCTGCCCAGACAGTCAGGTTTGACCGTTCGCGTCCGCGGCGGCACGATCGTCGGCGACACGGTGACCGGGAGGACGACGGGAGGGCCCGGATCGTGAGCACCCGTTCGACCACCGAGCCGGAGCGCCGGTCCCGCGAGCAGCGGACGTCCGACAGCCGCACGCGTATCCTCGACGCGGCCGTGGCCTGCCTCGTCGAGGCGGGCTACGCGGGCACCACGACGCTGACGATCCAGAACCGGGCGGGCGTCTCGCGCGGCCGGCTGCTGCACCATTTCCCGTCGAAGGAGAACCTCCTCGTCGCCGCGGCGCAGCACCTCGCGACCAGCCGCTTCGCCGCCGACGGCCTCGCGCGCGTCGACCTCCCCGCGGCCGACGTCGACGCGGGAGCGCGGCTCGACCGCGCCGTCGAGGTCATGTGGTGGACCTACCAGCAGGCGTACTTCTGGGCCTCGGTCGAGCTCTGGACCGCGGCGCGCACCGACAAGGCGCTGGCGGAGGCGCTGCTGCCCGCCGAGCGCCGCCTGGGCGCGGCGATCCGCCAGACCACCGACGCGTTCTTCGAGGACTACGCCGATCCCGAGCAGGCGGCGCTGCTGCGCGAGACGCTGCTGACCAGCATGCGCGGCGTGGCCCTGACCTACGGCTTCGACCCCCGCGACCCGCAGACGGACCCGCACCTCGAGCAGTGGAAGCAGCTCGCCCGCATGATGCTGCTGCCCGAGGGCGGGTCCGGGAG
>NZ_JBTWNF010000017.1:0-164546 GCF_054796175.1 Actinomycetospora sp. C-140
GGAGTGGGGGGAGAGGCTATTCTCAGGCTCCTCCATAACGATCATGGAGAAGGTTGGAGGCCGGAGCTTATTGACATCCACGTTCTCATACCGTCCCGCAACGACCTTCTGGTTGAGTTCGTGAGCCGAGAGGATCAGTGACAGGTATAGGAGGGACTGTTGCCCATCACTCAGTCGGTCGTAGTCGACGGATTCTTCACCGTGCGCCGGACCGAATCCGATCGAGACCTGTTGTAGCAGCGAATCGAGGTCGCTACCGAGGAAAGACAACGTAGGAGAGGCGAAGAAATTGCCGCGGTGAAGGCGGCTCCATGCAGCAGTGAGGTTGTCGCCGATTCCGCGAATACTGTCGTTCTTCACGACGGCATCGTTCATGTCTCTTGCGAACATCTGGACGGCGCCGCGCTCTTGTTCCCAGCTGGCCGCTCGCAAAATTCGACCCAGAAGGGTCGTGGGGCCGTAGGAGATGTGGTCTGCGGGGTCGCGCCTTGCTGGCATGTAGTGCACATGAATGCGATTGCGGTCCAACCTGCCGACCTCAAGGGTTTTCGCTGGTTCATCGTTCTCGTCAACTTCGAGAATGTACATCAGAGTACTATCGGAAACGTCATCTTCTGCGACTTCAGCCTCAAGGCGAAATCGCACTTGCGGTGGGCCATCGGTGGATGCGAGACGCATGTGGTCGTAGTGGTCGGCGACCGCAGGACTAGGCGATTCGGTACCGGTTTCCTCGAATTCGAAGTTCGCCTCGATGTAGAAGCTCCGTGCCTGCTCGCCGAGCACGGGAGCATGGAAGTCTGAGGAGCGGACTTTCCTCATCGACGGGGTCACGCAGAACATGCGGGAGAGTGCCTGCAGGCAGGCGGTCTTGCCAGAAGCATTCGGTCCGAGCAGAAACGTCAAATCGGTAAACGACAAGGTTGTGGGCTCCGGCCCAAAGCACTGGAAATTCTTGAGACGGACGTGCGTGAGTCTCAACTGTCCCCCTGGCCTGTAGCCCGCCCTTGGGGCCTAGTAGATCCACTATCGCCCACGCGGGGTGTCGGTGTTACATCTACGGGGCTTACTGTCGTCTGGCGCTCTGGCGAGCGCTTCGGTGAAGGCAGGCCGACTATCGAGAGCGATTCACTCACGGTTGCCGGTTGGTCATGAGACAGACGACGTTGGTCGGAGACGGCGTACCTAGTCGACCGTGGTTTCGGGACAGGTCAAGCTTCCTACCCCGGCCTTATTGTGAGTGTCGAAACCCCGCTTGCCCCTCTCGAGCAGAACGTCGTTATGAACTCGTGTCGTTACGATCGTGTGTAGGTGGTAATTGGATGACGACGGGTAAGTCGACTTCATTTGAAGCCTGTTTTTGTGGCAATTCGCGCGTGTAGGCCGCAACCCAAGCTGCAGTGGCGGCGACAACCCCGCCTGAGGCGACCGCAATGCTTTGCCAATCGGATGCTGCCGTGGAGATGAGATAGCTGATCGAAACGCCCAGAGCCAGACTTAGAATCGCTGAACCAAACACTAGGGTACTCCGGCGGAGTCGCTTCGCCTTCACTCGCTCGGCGTTGATAGCCTCGTCGGTCGAGATAGACGCCTTCGTAAGAAGGCGGCGCATCCGTGGAATCTCGATTAGGATTCGCGACGAGAATGCAAGCTGACCGATTCCGGTCTTAATAGTGGCGAGTTCAGCCAGCCACTCTTCCTTGTATCTATCGGCAAATCCGCTAGGAAGCATCGACGCAGACCGTTGAATTACGGACCGGGAGATAGTGGCCGGCCAGCGACCGATTTCGCTGGTGAAAAGAGCGCCAACAAGGGCTGCGCTGAGACTAATCCAGACGTTCATCTCAAGTCAGCCCTTTCCGGTGTTTGCCAGAAGCAAGGATACCTCAAGCGCGACGAGCGCGACAACATGAGGGAAGATGAATGTCCAAACGTTTCTGCGCCACCCGGGGCTCCGTGGAAGTGCAGCTACTAGAGAGATGATCCATAGAACTAGCAGTAAGAGGATCATTCCTACTGCGAGCCGAAGGAGCGATTCTTCGGTTGTACTTGCTCCGGGAGGAACCGGCGCTCCAGCAGTCTTCGAGATGTCAGAAGCAAGTAGGAGCAGATTAAAGACTGCGGCGATCAAGAGGTCTGGCCAAACCGTGAAGACTTGCGGCGTCAGGGGTGGAGCCGACGCAAGCTTGGCCGTGAAGTACCTTATGAAGCAGCCGAGACTCGCCGTGAGGAGCGGTACCAGTAGGAGGCGAAAGAAGTCGCCTGCGAGGAACTGAGTCAAGGTCTCGCCCCATGACTGGCCAACCTCATGCATCCCCCAAGGGCACTCGGCGAACCGTTGACGACGACGAAGGAGCCTATTGATCGGCGCCGGGACGGCGCTCGCGGGGTGCGCTTGGGCTTTGAGATGCTGTCATCAGGCCGTGGGGACGTCGCCCGGTCTTGGGGCCTCTAGAGGCATGGTGGTGTGGGTTGGTGCTGGAAGAGGAAGCGTGACAGGGCGACGACGAACGAGGGGCCCTGGTTGAGGGCGACCCAACCGCGGTTGCCGTTGGTCATGAGCCGAACCCGCGAGCGGGACTTGCGGAGGCGTACGCGTCCGGTGCGGGCGCACGTCCGCGGCTTCCAGGTCTGCTGTGCTCGCCGCTGCGCCCGAGCCCAGCGACGGGCGATGCGGCCGGCCTGGACGCCGTCCTCGGGACGCACGGCGATGGTGCGCGTGGCGCGCTCGAGGTTCCACACGCCCCAGAATCGGCCCGGACCATGGCCAGGCTCGCGCCACTCGGCGGGAACCTCGTGCTGGTACTCCTTCGCCGCCATCAGCCCATGCTTCGTGAAGTACGCCGCCACCCGACGAGGGTCGGTCGCCCGGAGGCCTTCGGCGTAGTCCAGCGCCGTCCCCGCGAGCCCGTGGCGCCGGCGCTGCTCGGGGTCGGGATGGTCGACGACGCCGGCCCACGCCGCGGAGAGCCAGACGGCGAAGCGCTCGCCGGTCGTATTCGACAGCCCGTGCGGGGGAGTGCAGAGCATGTGCACGTGCGGCGCCCCGCGACGCTGGAACTCTAGCTTCCACACGCACGACCAATCCTCGCCCCACGCGCGCACGTAGCGCTTCCGCAGCGCCTTCATGTGCCGCTTCAGGTCCTGCCCGGTCGGGACGACCGTCAGCCAGTCCCCGGGGTAGGTCAGCGTCACCATCGCCGGCAGCCGGCCCTCCCGATAGAGCGGCGTGTAGTCCAGCTCGCACAGCCGGCGCGTCATCCGGTTCCGCGACTTCCGCGACCAAGCGGTGATCGACGAGCGCGGCGGCGGCTTCTCCGGCCACTCGGCAGTGGCGATATGCGCGGCGACGTCCTGGTCCACGTCCTTCACGTGCGCCTCGTACGCCCGCTCGCCGGTGCGCTCCCGGCGGGACCAGTCGTGGCACGCGACGGCGAACATGCCCGGCCCGACCGTCAGCTCCCACCGCGGACCCTCCGCGAGCGTGCCCGCCTCCTCGGCGACCGCGGGCAGCAATGCGGCTGCGGCGTCGACGAGCTCCGGGGAGGGGAACCGGGGCGACCACAGCGACCCCGGGTCATCCGGAACGACCGAAGCCGATTCCTGGGCCTCCCGGCCCGATATGGCACATAGAACAAGCCCAGGCGGCCGGCCCTCGGCTGGCACCGGGGCAGCGGCCGGGTCGGACGCGGCCGGCTTCCGCCGGCCGCTCCTGTCTTCGACCCGCGCCGGCGGGCCGACCTCGCCTCCCACGGCCGACACCGACGACAGGGAGGGAGCGGGCGCGGGGTTGTACGTGCGCCACGGATCATGCAGGGAGCGCCAGGACGACGGCCTGGTCATCGGACGCCGCCGGGACGCGCGGTGTTGCCCTGGTTCGTCCTCCGGCGGCCAGGCGCTCCGCCCTGGACCCGGGCACCACCAAGGGAGGGGCCGACGCGGACGGGCAGGGGTGCGGCGGGGAGGTGGTCGCGGCGGTGTCTCTCCCTCGCCGGCGCTTCCGGGGTCTGACAGCCCGGTCGCACTCCCGCAAGGGCCACGGCGGTGCTCGAGGCGTCACCGGGAACGGAGGGTGTGGCCCTTGCCCTCGCGCGCCCGACCTGTCCGAGACGACCCCGCGCCGCCGAGGGAGAGCCCCCGAAGCGCAGGCGTGCGATGAGCAGACGGTTGTCGTGCTGACGATGAAGGTGGAACATGGCCGGCCTCTCGAGAAGGCCGACCGGGGCGCCGTGATGGCGCGGTCAGGGCGTGCGGAACCGCCGGCGGGAGGGTCTCCCGTCGTTGCAGCAGTCGTTGCAGTTGTCCCGCGAACCGTCCTCGTTCAGGGGTATCAACCGAGACCGGAACCCCAGCTCAGAGCCGGGATGGAACACCACGAGCGACCCGCCCGGGTGCCTCGTAATGCGTAGGTCTCGGGTTCGAATCCCGAAGGCGGCTCCGCAGGTCAGGGCCCTGTCGCAGCGCGGCAGGGCCCTGCTCGTGTCCATGTCGCGGCCTCTGGCCCGCCCGGGGTGCCCTCGCTGGTCCCCCGAAGACCCGGCGGCGTGGCTCCATCGGATGGCCGCCCGAGCGGTCGGCGGGGGGTGTCGACTCGGACGGCAGCGCGGCGGTCGTGGAACGGACACTGCCCGTCCCACGACGCTGGCTTCATTCTCCGGTGAGCCCCAGCTGGCCGAGCAGGTCCATCTGGTCGAAGTAGAACCGGCTCGTCGAGATCCGCTCGCCGGTGAGCTGGTGCATGCAGACGTAAGGCCCCGAGAGTCGTCGACCCGTCGGCGGGATCTCCGTACCGTCCGGTGCGGGCATCGGTCCGGTGTGCGTGCCGTCGAGGAGTCCTTCCTCGGCGACGCCGCTGCTGTCCTCGATGAGCGTGCGGACAGTGATGCGGTTGTCCGGGAAGGCGGTCATGTACAGCGACCAGAACTCGAGCAGGCCCTGTCGGCCTTTCCCTGTCCAGCCTGGCGCCGTGAGCTCGCAGTCGTCGGTGTACAACGCCAAGAACCCTTCCTGGTCTCGCGTGTTCCAGGTGTCGGCGGTGCGCTGGACGATGTGCTTGCCATCCATCAGGTCTCCCGGTGTCGGCTCTCGCTGAGGGATCTCCTCTCGGGCCCGTGGGCCCTCGAGAAGGTTCGCGACGGACGACGTCGCCGTCAGCGGTAGTCGTACGTATCTCCGCTACGTAGCGCGTCGCGGCGCACGGCGTACGTGCCCCGGTGGGGCGCGGGTGGGCGGCGGAAGGAGCGGACCGGCGGATGCAGGTGCTGGCTCCCCGTGGCCGAGTTCTCCTGAGCGCTTCGCGCGTTCGGGTTCGACAGGTCTTCGCCACATAACGCTGCCCGTTGCCCGCGGAGCGGCACTTGTTTCCCGGCTGGTGGCTCTGATACTGGCCGGATGGGGGGAGCGCTGCTTTCGCCGACAGTGGTCGGTCGCGCTGAGGAGCTGCGAGCTCTGCGGGCCGCGCTCGACGAAGCAGCCCGGGGGAGGGGCTCGACGATCGTCCTGACCGGAGAGCCGGGGGTCGGCAAGAGCCGGCTGCTGCGCGAGCTCCGGTCCTGGTGTGCCCAGACCGGAGCGGTGGCGCTGGTGGGCCGGGCGGTCGAGACGGCGACAGCGGCACCGTTCCGTCCGGTCGTGGAGGCCCTGATGAGCGCCTACCGTCAGGGCGCAACGGTGGACGACCCGGAGGTCGCGCCGTTCCGCGGCGCGCTGGCAGGCCTGGTCCCCGACGGCGCCACGGAAGCGGATGTCCCCGCTGCTGCTCCGGCCCGGCTGTTGTCGGTGGCGGAAGGCTTCCTGCGGGTCCTTCGGCAGCGGGCCCGTGCAGCGGGGGCGGCCGTGGTCCTGTTCGACGATCTGCACTGGGCGGACGCGGAGACCTCGGCCGTGGTCGAGTACCTCGCTGACAATCTCTCGCAGGAGCGGATCCTGTTGGTGCTCGCCGCCCGGCCGCAGGACACCGGTGGCGTCATCACGGGCCTCCGTCCGCTCGTCGATCGCCGCGTCGCGGCGGAGCTGCCGCTGGGTCGTCTCGGGGCGGACGAGGTGGTGGCGATGACCCGGGCCTGTCTGGGAGACGCCGCGGTCCCCGCGGAAGTGTTGCGGCTGGTCACCGACCGGGCCGACGGCTTGCCGTTCTTCGTGGAGGAGTTGCTCGCGGGCTTGCGCAGCGACGATTCACTGGTCCGCGACGGAGACCGCTGGGTCGTCCAGCAATCCGCACGGGGCCGCCCGCCCGCGACCTTCCACGACTCGGTGCGAGCACGGGTCGCCACGCTGGCGCAGGACGTGCAGGGCCTGCTGTGCGACGCCGCGTTGCTCGGACGGCGCGTCGACCCGGACCTCGTCGCGACCGTCACCGGGACCGACCGATCGGTGGTCGAGGAGATGGTGCGCGCCGCGGCGGCGCTCGGTCTCCTCGTGTCCACGGAACCCGGCGTCCGTTTCCGCCACGCGCTGATCCGCGACTCCCTCCTCGCCGATCTCACGCCGGGGGTATGCCGCGCTCGGTCGGCGGTGGTGCTCGCGCGGTTGCGGGCGTCGTGCCCGTCGCTGCCCGAGGATCTCGTGGAGGTGGCCGCCGATCTCGCCGAGGCCGCGGGGGAGCACGACGTCGCGGCCGAGTCGCTCATCGAGGCGGGTCGGCGAGCCCTGGAGCGCGGAGCGCTCACGACCGCGGAGACCGTCCATCGCCGGGCGTCGGCGCTCGACGCGAGCACGGCGCGGCGTCTCGAGGCCACGACGGCGCTGGTGACGACCCTGGGCCTGGCCGGCCGCATGGAGGATGCCTTCCCGGTGGGCGAGCATCTGCTCGCCGAGCTCGGCAGCGACGTCCCGGGCGCCGACCCCGAGGGCACCCGCCGGCTGGCGGTCCATCTCGCGCTGGCCCGGTCGGCGACGGCAGCGACGAACTGGAGGTTGGCCGCGGCTCATCTCGAACCGGCGCGCGCCCTCGTGGCCTCCGACGTTGACGCGGCGGGCCTCGAGGCGCTACAGGCCGGGGTGGCCCTCGGCGAAGGGCGCGTCGACGACGCCAGCCGGCACGCAGTCGCCGCGATCGAGGCCGCCGAGCGAGCCCGCGATGCGGACGCCGAGTGCGAAGCACGTCTGGTGCACGGGCGCTGCCTGCGGGAGCACGACATGGACGCCGCCATCGAGGCGTTCGAGCGCGCCCGGGTGGTGGCGAGCCGGGCGTCGTCGGCACATCGCGAAGCCCGCGCGCTGGCCGAGCTGGGGTTCGCCACCGGCTACGTCTCCCTCGACGAGAGCGCCCTGCGTGCCGCGCGAGCCCTCGCCGAGGCCTGCGGCGCACCCGAGACCGAAGCCGTCGCCGAGAACGGTCTGGGTCTGTTGGCGTGGACACGCGCCGACGTCGCCGAGACCCTCGAGCACGCGGACGCCGGTCTCGCCTTGGCCCGCCGGTACCGGCTCGGCCAGCTCGTGCCGGCTCTGCTGATCGTGCGAGCGTGCGGGCTGGCTCTCCGCGGGGACATCGATGCCATGGAGGCAGTGCTGGCCGAGGCCGCGCCGCTGACGCGCGGCGAGCCGATGGAGGAGATCGGGCTGTTGCTGTCCCGCGCCACGGCTGCCTTCGCTGTCGACGACGTGAGCGCCGTGCGCGGACACCTGCGGCGCGCCATGCAGATCGCGCGGCAGGCCCGGCCCTCGGTGATCCCCCCGATGCTGGTGATGCACGTGCTCGTGAGCGCGGTCGACGGGATCGACCCTCGACCGCTCGTCGCCGAGCTGGCCGGGTGGCACACCGACTCGAGCCGCTGGCGGCGAGGGATCCTCGCGGCGGCCGAGGCCGTGCGAAGCGGTCGTTCCTCGTTCGGGGCCGCGGGCCCGCGAACCGACGCTGCCGACGCCCCGTCCGGACGCGAGCTGATGGACCGGGCACTGCGCGACCTCGACCCCGCGCCGTTCCTGCGCGCGGTCGTCGCCCGGCTGGTCGCGACGACGCCCGGAGTGGACCGGTGGGGTGACCCGTCACGCTGGCTCTCCGAGGCCGAGGCAGGGTTCCGTGCTCTCGAGCTCCCGATCCCGGCCGATGCCTGCTGCGCTGCGCGCGCCCGCGGCGGGCGGACGGGCGGCAGCGCGCTCACTCCACGCGAGGAGCAGGTCCTGGCGCTGGTGGCGGAGGGTCTGGCGAACCGTGGGATCGCCCGGAGCCTGCACCTCTCCGAGCGCACCGTGGAGAAGCACGTCGAGCGTCTGCTGGCCAAGACCGGCTCTCGCAACCGTGCCCAGCTCGCCACGTGGGCGCTGCGCATCGCCCGCGTACGTGGTGCGGATACGTAGAACCACCACTGCCTGGCGCACGTCGCGCAGGGCGACCCTCGATGGCGCACCGACTCGAGGAGCCGTCATGACCGACCACCCCGTGGAGATCGCCCGGGACACCTGGCTGATCACCCAGCTCGAGGACGCCCCGCCGTTCGGGCGCATCTTCCTCAACTCCGCGCTCATCCGGGCGCAGGAGCCGGTGCTGGTCGACACCGGGACCTCCGGGAACCGCACACGATGGCTCGAGCAGCTCGGGTCCCTGGTCGACCCCGCCGACATTCGATGGATCTTCATCTCGCACGACGACCCGGACCACGTCGGCAACCTCGCGCTCCTGCTCGAGCTGTGTCCGCGGGCGACCGTGCTGACGACCTGGTTCGCGGTGGGACGCATGGCCCTGGAACAGGGGATCGCCGTCCCGCTCGACCGCGTCCGATTCCTCAACGACGGCGACCCGGTCGTTGTCGGTGACCGCACGCTGCGAGCCGTGCGCCCCCCGGTGTTCGACAACCCGACCACCCGCGGCCTGCTCGACCCCTCGACAGGGTTCTACTGGGGCGGCGACTGCTTCGGTGCGCCGGTCGATGAGTTCACCGTCGAGGCCGGCGACACACCCGCCGCA
This sequence comes from Actinomycetospora sp. C-140, assembly GCF_054796175.1. Lineage (NCBI taxonomy): Bacteria > Bacillati > Actinomycetota > Actinomycetes > Pseudonocardiales > Pseudonocardiaceae > Actinomycetospora > Actinomycetospora sp. C-140. The sequence goes on from NZ_JBTWNF010000017.1 coordinate 8,903, forward strand.
CCGTGGCGGGACGGCTTCCTGGACATGCAGCGGATGCTCAGCCCCTGGCACGCCCTGCTCGACGCCCACCGCTGGGGGGCGGCGGTCGAGCATGTGCAGCAACTGCCGATCTCCGTGGCCGCCGGCGCGCACGGTCCCGTAGTCCGGGGCCCACGCCTCGAGGACGCCTTCCGGCTGCTGCACACCCTGCCGCACATCGGGCCGCTCACGCCCTACACCCAGCTCGATCTCGAGTCCTGGATGAGCGCCGCGGCAACCGCGGCCCCGTAGCGATCGACGAGACCGGCCCACGAGATCGACGACCACCACCGAGAGGACTCCTCCACCATGAACGCCTCCACGGCACCGACGACCACCCCGACGACCACCCCGACGACCACCCCGACGACCACCCCGACGACCACCCCGACGACCACCCCGACGACCACCCCGACGTCTGCCCCGCCGGCCCTCGCCGCGCTCCACCACGTCGGCATCACCGTGACCGATCAGGCCCGCAGCGTGGCTTGGTACCGCGACATGCTGGGCATGGTCCAGTGGGGCGAGGAGCACTACCCGGGCGGATGCACCGCGCTGATGATGCGTCCCGGCACCCACGTGCACATCGGTCTCGATGCCCACGACACGAACGCGGGCGAGGCGTTCGCGCCTCAGCGCACCGGCCTGGACCACCTCGCTTTCATGACGACCTCGCGAGGCGAGCTCGACACCTGGAACACCTACCTCGCAGCCCGCGGGGTGGAGTGCAGCGCCGTGCGCGACGTCGTCATCGAGGGGCTGTCGGCCGCGCTGTTCCAGTTCGCCGACCCCGACGGGGTCGCCCTCGAGATGATCTACATGGGGTGAGGTCGATGAGTATCGGTCTGGACCACACCATCATCTGGAGCTCCGACCCCGCGATCTCGGCGCGGTTCCTCGCCGACCTCCTCGGGCTCGAGGTCCGAGACGACGACGAGTTCTTCCTGCAGCTCCACCTCGGCAACGGCGTGACTCTCGACTACGGGCCGGCGTCCGAGGCCGTGACCCCGCAGCACTACGCGTTCCTGGTCGGTGACGACGAGTTCGACGCCGCGTTCGGGCGACTCCGCCGAGCCGGGGTCGCCTTCTGGGCCGACCCTTTCCATGCCGAACCGGGGCGGATCAACCAGCTCCACGGAGGCCTCGGTGTCTACTTCGCCGACCCCGACGGCCACAACATGGAACTGCTGACGCGCTCGCTGTGATCCCCCGCGACGGTGACCGTTGCGCCGTGGGGGGTGCGCGGCTATATCCCTCCCGTGGGGGATGCGAGGGCCCGCTGCCCATGGTTGGTGGGGCGGGAGATCGAGCTGGGACGTCTGCGGCGGGCCGGTGCGGTGGCGCGAGGCGGCGAGGGCACAGCGGTGGCGCTGATCGGGCCGCCCGGTATCGGGAAGTCCCGCCTCGTGGGCGAGGTGGTTCGCGCGGAGTCGGGAACCCTGGTCGGGCGGGCGGTTCCCGGCGTGACGGGGGGCTACCGGCCGGTGGTCGAGGCGTTGGCCGGCCTGGACCGTGCGGCGCGACCGTCAGGTCCCCATCGCATGGTCGTGGACCGGCTGCTGACCGGTGTGCAGGCACCCGACGCGCCTGCCGATCGTCCGTGGGCCGTCGCCGAGGCGATGTTGCGCCTGCTCGGTGAACGGGTGCTCGTCCTGGAGGACCTGCACTGGTCCGACCCGGACACGCTGGCCGTTGCCGAGTACCTGGCGGACAACGTCGCCGCGACGCGGTGTCTGCTCCTGCTGACCGCGCGGGACGAGTCGGGCCCGGCCCTCGAAGCGTTCGACCGACTCGCGCGGCGAGGAGTGTTGGCGGTGCTCCGCCTCGGCCCCCTCGGCGAGTCCGCGGTCGCCGAGATGGCGGCGGGTTGTCTGGGGCATCCACCGAGCGAGGAGATGGGGAGGTTGCTGGCACGGGCGGAGGGCTCGCCGTTGCTGGTCGAAGAGCTCGTGGCGAGTGGTGCGGGCGTGCCGGAGACGCTCGTGGAGCTCACCACGGCACGGGTGAGGGGACTGTCGACCCCGGCGCGCCGCTGTGTGTTCGCCGCGGCTGTCCTGGGGGAGGGTTGCGACGGCGTCGTCGTGGCCAGCACGGTGGGTCTGGGTATCGACGAGACCGGCGATGCACTGCGCGAGGCGGGTGCGGCCGGTGTGCTCGACCTCGCGGGCGGCATCGGCTTCCGGCACGCCCTGCACCGTGAGGCCGTCCTGGCCTCCCTGCTGCCTGGCGAGCACGCGACGTGGGCCCGTCGGGCGCTGACCGCCCTCGAACAGGCCGATCCCGGTCTCGCCGGTCGGGACGGTCTTGCTGCCGAGCTCGCTGAAGCGGCCGGTGACCGGAGTCGCGCGGCGGCCCTGTTGACCCGCGGCGGACGTGCTGACGCCGACCGTGGGGCGCTCGCGACCGCAGAGAAGACCCTGCGCCGAGCAGTAGGCCTGGCGGGGAGCGACGCCGCGACCGCTGTACCGGCCTACGAGGCATTGGCCGACGTTCTGGCGCTGGCGGGCAGGCCCGTCGACACGGCCACGACCACCGAGCGCCTGCTCGCCCTCCTCCGCCGGACCACGGGGTCGCCGCAACGCATGGCCCGGGCCCAGCTGCGTCCCGCCCGCGCCTGGACGGCGGCCGCCGACTGGGTCGCGGCGCGCGCCGGCGTCGACGCGGCACGGCAGCTGGTGACCTCCGATCCGGGCGAACCCGCTGATCGGGCAGTGTCGGCCGAGGTGGACATGGCCGAGGCGCAGATCGCGATCGCCACGGGTCGGATCGCGCTCGCCGCGGCCAGAGCGCGGGAAGCGATCACTGCCACTGAGCACGGAGGGCCGTTCCCCGTGCTGTGCGAGGCCCTGGAGGTGTTGGGCCGTGTGACGCGTCTGCACGACATCCGCGCCGCGGAGGAGCTGTTCAGCCGGGCGTGCGCGATCGCCGAGGCCCACGACCTGCCGGTGTGGCAGATGCGCGGCCTGCACGAACTCTCGACCATCGATACTCTGAGCTCTCTGCGACTCGATCGCCTGGACGCGGCGCGCGAGCTCGCCGACCGAACCGGTGCGGTGGCCACGGCGAACGTGGTGTCACTGCACCGGGCGGGCGTGCTGTTCATGCGCGGACGGTGCGAGGAGGCCATCGCCGAGGCCGAAGACTGTGTGGCCGTCGCCCAGCGGGTCGGGCTCGCGACGCTGCCGGTCGCGTTGATCTTCGCGGCCGACGCTCGGGTCGCCCTCGGGCAGAGGGCGGCCGCGGCCGCGCTCGAGGCCGAGGCGGTCGCCTGGGGACCGGACCCGCTGGTCGAGGTCGCCGCCTGCGGCAACCGGGCCTTGCGCGCGCTGGTCATCGAGGACCGGGACCGCGCCGTGGGGCACCTGCGCCGCGGCCTCGACCTGATCGGCGCGCACCCGGCGGTCTCCTCACCTCCCACCCTCGGGTTGGCGGCCGTGGCGCTCGCCCTGGTCGGAGAGGACCCGTTCGTGCACCTCGACGCCGCCGGCCTCCCCCGTTGGAACGCGGGGCTCGTCGGGTTCGCGCGAGCGATCACGTGGGGGCGGAGCGGTCGTGCGGACGAGGCGGCCGCTGCGTTCGGCGAGGCCGACGACGTGCTCGCACGCCACCCGGAGATTCCGTTCCACCGAAGGCTCGGCAGGCGGCTCGCCGCGGAAGCCGCTGTGACCGACGGCTGGGGCGACCCGTCCGGCTGGCTTCGCGACGACGCAGCGTGGTTCACGGCGGCCGGCCACGATCGCGTGGCCGCGGCCTGCCGCGGGCTGCTCGCGCGCAGCGGAGGGCGACCCGGCCGGCACACGGCCGGGCCGTCGATTCCCGGCTCGCTCCGGACCGCGGGCGTCACCGGCCGCGAGATGGAGGTTCTGGTGCTCGTCGGCGACGGCCTGTCGAACGCGGCCATCGGCGAGCGGCTCTACCTCTCGCCGCGCACCGTGGAGAAGCACGTCGAGCGCCTGCTCGTCAAGACCGGCACCGCCACCCGGCTCGAGCTCGTGTCCCGCGCCGCCCGCCGCGAGTGGTGACCCGCTAAGTACGGGCCGATCCCCTCCCCGGAGGTCCGACCCGAACGCCATCCTCGGTGAACCACATGACCACCGGGGGAGCTCGACATGAGCGTCTACACGACAAGCACCGACACAGCCGACGAGCACTGGTTCCTCGGTACCTTGGCCACGATCCGGGCGTCCGCCACCGGTACCGGCAGCACGATGTCGATCGTGGAGTTCCTGCACCCGCCGGGGTTCGCGACGCCACCGCACGTTCACCATCGGGCCGACGAGGCGTTCTACGTCCTGGCCGGTTCGCTGGTCGGCTTCAGCGGCGACACCGAGTTCCGGGCCGAGGCCGGCGGCTTCGTCTGGCTGCCGCGCGAGATCCCCCACGGCTACCGCGCCCGCGGTGATCAGCTGCTCAGAACGCTGGCGATCACCATGCCCGGCGGTATGGACGAGTTCGTCGCCGCGCTCAGCGAGCCCGCACGCGAGCGCGCCCTTCCCGAGGCACCGTTCTTCCCCGACCCCGCGGAGATGACCGCGGTCGCGAGCCGCCACGACATCACACACCTCGGCCCGCCCGGGGCCATGATCCCCGCCGCGGACTCGACGTGAGGACATCACTCGTCGACCTCGACCCACGAACCCGCCGGTGGCTCCGGCGCCCCATGGATCACCCGTGGGCGTCGTCCCGCTTCGGTGCCGTGCCTGCTCTCCGGCACCACGGGATCCTCCCGGCGAGGTAAGGGTTCTCTGGCGTCCAGGCAACTGTTGCTCTCCCCGGCGAATGCCGATCATTTGAGGCACACCGGAGCCGATGACAGGAATCGCTCCGACACTTCGCCGGAGGACATCATGAGCATCACCAGCAACCGTTTCGCCCGCCTTTCCGCCGCCGTTCTCGTGACCGGAGGCATCATGCTCGCGGCCGCCGGCACCGCGTCCGCCACGGCGTACTCGGACCCCGGTGACTCCTGGGCGGACTCGGACTCCGGAGCCCAGAACACGAGCATCACGTTCAGCGGAGCGCAGAGCGGCACGCTGGCCGACGCCTCCACCTCGTGCATCGGCGGGGGATTCTGGGAGGTGACGGGGACGCTCGACGGCACCCCGGTCGACATGTCCGTGGCCTTCAGCCAGGGCGACCCCGGTGAAGGGTCGTTCCCGATGGACACCGGTCTCGACCCCGAGCACGGCCTGGCCACCGTCACGGTCGGCGACCAGATCTACGTCACCGACAGTGGGGGCGAGAACACCGGCACGTTCACCGTCGACCCCGGCGGGACCTCCGGATCGCTCGACATCCGGACCTCGACCACCGGGGACGAGAGCGTGACCCACGTCCAGGGCACGTGGAGCTGCACCTGAGTCGCGGGACTCCGGATGGCGACCGCTGACCACCGCGCCCCGCCCGGACGAAGGAATGAACGGCGAGTTCGCTGCTTCCGGAGCAGCGAGCTCGCCGTTCGTTTTCGTGCCGACCGGCGTTCTCGACTTCTCCTTGACTCTGGAGCGCACTCCAAGTTCTAGCGTGGTCCCATGACCGACGCGGGCGTGCTCACCATCTCCGACCTGGCCGCCAGGACCGGGCTGCGTCCCGACACCGTGCGGTACTACGAGCGCGTCGGGCTCATGCCGGCGCCGGCCCGGACCAGCGGCGCCCACCGGCGGTACGACGGGGTCGCGATCGACCGCGTGCAGTTCATCCGCGGTGCGCAACGGCTCGGGCTGCGGCTGGCCTCCATCAAGGACCTGCTCGCGGTCCGCGACACCGGGGAGTGCCCGTGCGAGCCCGCGGAGCCGCTGCTGCGCAGCCGGATCGCCGAGATCGACGCCGAGCTCGACCGGCTGACCCGGCTGCGCGCCGACCTCGTCGCGATGGCCGACCAGCTCCCCAGCACGACCTGCCCCGACCCGGCACCGGGCACCTGGTGCCCGCCGGACCACGCACAGAGGGAAGGGAGGTGTGACGCATGCTCGACCTGACGGCCTGTCCGTGCTGCGAGGACCCGAACTGCGACGGGTGCTCGTGCGGCTGCTGCTGAGCACCGCGTGCTGACACGTCCGACCACAGGCGCCGTGGTCGGACGGTCGGTCAGCGCGGCACGAGGCGGCGCCGGTCGAGTCCCTGCCCGTCCCGGCCGCCCATCGATCCGCGCGTGACCGCCGCGAGGTAGACGTCCTCGGTCTGGCCGGCGAGGACGTCGAGGTCGTGGACGCGGGCCAGGCGCGGTCCCTGTGCCGCCGCCGCATCCCGGCGGTCCCGGTCCCCGTGCAGCTCCCGCAACGCGAGAGCGAGGCCGGCCGCGTCGCCGTCGGAGGGCACGAGGACCCCGACACCGGACGGCACGACGTCGCGGAGGACGGCGACGTCGGGTCCGAGCACCGGGGTGCCGACGGCGAGCGCCTCGAGCGCCGCGTTCCGCGTCGCGGCATCCGGCGCGCCGGGCAGCACCACCGCGATGCGCGACGACGCCACCCGGGCGTGCTCCGTCTCCCCGGAGAGGTCCACGAACTCCACCCGTTCCGCCAGCCCGAGGTGGGCGGCGGACCGTCGCAGCTCGTCCTCGGCCGGTCCCGCGTTCACCAGGACCAGCCGGCCCGCGAGGGAGACCGGCGCCTGCGCCCAGGCCTGGAGGAGGAGGCTCACCGACGCGGCGACCACGCCCAGGTGCCCGACGCGCACGACGACGTCGTCCCCGCGACGACCGGACGCCGGACGCAGCGCGGCCGGGTCGATCCCGTCGGAGATGACGGCGACGTGGGCGCGGGACCCCGCCGCGGCGAGCTGCTCGGCCGTGCCCGGGGACCGGACGATGACGGAGCGGTGGCTCCGGATCGCCGACCAGCGCAGGCGGTGCAGCGGCGCCCACCGATCGGTCGGCGCCGGGACGGGGAGCCACATCGCCACGCCGACCACGGGTCGACGGGCCCAGCGCGGCATCGCCAGCGAACCGAGCGGCGCGGCGAATTCCTCGACGACGACGTCGGCGTCGGTGTGGCGTGCGGCGACGACCGCCGCGCCGGTCCGGGCGAGCAGCTGCCCGACCCGGGTCCGCCCGCACCGGACACCGAAGGGCTTCCAGCGCACCCACCCGGCACCGTGGCGTTCGATCCGCTCCTGCACTCCGGGGGTCCGCGGGCCGAGCACGGTGACCTGGTGTCCGGCCGCGGCGAGCCGACGGTGGAGCTCGGCGTCGCCGGCACCGACGTGCAGGACCCGCAGACTCGGGCCGCGCGGGACCGCGCGGGACGCGGCCCGCGGCGTCACCTCGATCGTCCCGTGGGGGTCGGCGGCGGCGAGCGCCGCGACGTCGGGAGGAACCGTCGGCGCCGGCTCGGGCGGCAGCTCGGCGGAGGGGACACCGACGCGGAGCCGGGCGGCCAGCAGCGGCAGCCCGACGAGGACGATCACGAGGACGCCGACGGCGACGAGCCACGCCGGTACCGACGCCCGCGTCACGACGAGACCCGCGACGACGACAGTCGCCCCGACCAGCCGTCGGCGCAGGCTCCGGGCCGTCGCGGCGCTCCACCCCGACCGGCTCTGCCAGCGCACGAGCACCCCGAGGAGCAGGGCACCCGCCAGCGCTCCGCCGGCCGCCCCGAACATCAGACCGGACGACGTCGCGGGCTCCAGGTCGGTGCCGATGGCGATGCCCTCGCCGAGCAGCACGGCGCCGCCGAGGAGGCCGGCGACCGGCGCGGCACGGGTCCCCAACGCGAGGAGCTGCCACGTCCCGGCGGCGGAGAGCCCGACGCCCGCGAGCACGAGGGCGATGCAGGGCAGGACCACGAGGTCGGTCACGGTCACCGTCGGCGCGTCGAGCCCGACGAGGGTCGGCGGCACGGTCGCCACGACGGCGACGGTGGGCAGCAGGACGCGGACCAGGAATGCGGGTCCCGTCTGCCGGCGCGTGTCGATCCCCACGGAACAGCTGTCCTCTCGCCGGGGGCACGGTCCACGCCGTCGGTGATCTCCGGACCGGAGCACCAGGGCGGACGGACACCGGGTTCAACGACGCCGGCCCGGAAGGGTGTCGCCCGGTGGTGTCCGCCGCCGCCGGTCGCTCCTCAGCGCAGCAGGCCCGCCTCGGTGGCGGCGACCAGCCCGAGGAGGACGGCCGCGACGAGTCCCAGCGCGACGAGCAGGACCATCTGACCCACGCCCTCGCCGCGCGGTCGCTCGTCGTGGGAGAGCGCCGGCAGCGGCGGCAACGTCGGGTCGTCCGCCGGGTCGAGGTTCCACAGCGGGGGTGGGGCGCCGGCGTGCCCGGGATCCCGATCGGGCTCCGGGAGGTTCCGTCCTGCGCGGCTCATGTGACGTCGCCCTTCTGCCGGATGTGGTGGGTGAGGTCGGGTCCCGGAGCGGCAACGGGCGCGTACCGCGACGGGACCCGACCTCGACGGGGCATCGCCGGGGGGAACGATCCCCGTCGGGGGCCCATCGCGCCCCGCGGCCCGAGCGTTATCAAGCCGTTATCGAGTGCGGCCCCGTGACCAGGGTCAACACCCACACCGGGAAGTAGTTCCTCGACGCGGGGGTCCGGACGCCGGCCGGCGTCCCTACCGTCATCACCGGCTCGCTCCACCGGTTCCGGGCTCTTGGACCGGGGAGCGACCACCTCCTCCGATGCCGGAGTCAGGGTCACCGCTCGGCACCGCCAGACGCCGCGGGACCCGGTCCGGCACCGCAGGCCGAGAAGTCGACGAGGGGTGCTCCGGTCCGACGGGCACCCCTCGTCGCACGTCGGGGTCAGTCCGCCGCCAGCGGGTCCGGCGCCGGGACCAGTTGCGCCCAGCCGTGACGGGTGGGTGTGCGGGTCACCGGCCAGCCGTGCGCGCCGGGCTCGGGCAGACCCATCTCGAGGCGGTAGCGCACCGGGGTCCGCGGCGGGACCGCGTAGTGGCGGTAGTTCAGCTCCCAGCCCGGGTGCGACGCGCGCCACCGCGAGACCAGGCCGTCGACGCGGCCGGGGTCGGACAGGGCGGGGTCGACCACGGTGCACCCGTGGTCCTGGCAGTGGAAGGCCAGGGCGCCGATCTCGTTGCTCAGCACGACGCCGTCGGTCGGCAGGTCGCGGGCGATCGCCGCGTACTCGGCGTCGGTCGCCATGTTCTGGCGCATCGGTGCGAGGCCGTCGGCCCACAGCGATCCGTGCGCGATCGAGCCGGCCACGCACCCCGCGACGAGCGTCCCGGGGACGAGGAGCGCGGCGGGCCGCGAGCGGGCCGCGACCAGGACGAGGGCGAGCCCGAGCCCGACGACCGCGGGCGCGAGGTAGTACTCGATGGGCGGGGTCTCGGCGCACGCCAGCGCGCCGAGGTGGGCGGCACCGGCGACACCGAGGGCCACGGCGGGCCACTGGCGGCGGCGCGCGGCGACGCCCACCGCGGCCAGCCCCAGCACCAGGGTCGCGGCGACGGCGAGGGCGGCCCAGCCGAACCGCGGCCACCAGTACCCCGGCATCGTCAGGGTCCACCCGCTCCAGGACCCGTAGGCCCACTTCACGGCCACCGAGTTCGACCACGCCGAGCCGAAGTGCCGCCACGAGAACAGCACCCAGGGCAGCGCGACGAGGGCGCCGAGCGGGAGGGCGAGGAACAGGCGCGGATGCCGCGCCGCGCCCAGCACGACGACCGCGGCGACGGCGGCGATCACCAGATCCGGACGGGCCAGGAACGAGGCGCCGACCAGGACGCCGGTGACGACCCAGCGTCCGTCGTCGGCGTACCGGACGAGTCCCACGAGCACGGTGGCGCACAGGAAGACCTCGAGCCCGACGGCCGACGACAGCACCGGCGACGTCACGAGGAGCGCCGGGCCGAGCAGGGCGGCGACGGCCCCGCCGAGACGGTCGAGCCAGGCGGCGGTCGTGGCGAGACACAGGCACAGCAGCAGGCCGGCGGCGACGATCGCCCGGTACCCCGTGACGACGTCCAGGCCGGCGAGCAGCCAGATGTTCAGCGGCGAGGTCGCGGAGTTGGACTCGATGCCCGTCGTGAGCGCCCACTGCCCGTGCTCGGCGAGGTTGCGCGCGAACGAGAGGGAGATCAGCGCGTCGTCGGGCATCGCGCGACGGGCCACGGCGAAGAGCAGCGCGCCGAGCAGCGCGCCCCAGGCCGCCGGCCAGGCGCGGACGACCCGCCGGGCCGCTCGTGGCGCGGCCGGGGCCGTGGTGTCCGCGGCCGAGGTGCGGCCGGGGACCGACGCGGTCGCGGTCACGAGATCAGCCTGCCGAGCGGCGCAATCCGCCCGAGGGGCGCCCGCGCGTCGCCCGAAGGCAGGCGGCGGGCGGCTCCGAGCGGCCGAGCCCGGCGACCGTCAGGCCGCCCTCGCGTTGCGCGGACGCACCGTGTCGACGGGGACGACGCCGCTCGGCAGCCGTCCCGTCCACGCTCCGGTCACGTACAGGCGCTCGCGGTGGGCCCGGTGGTGGTGGGTGCAGAACACCAGCTCGCCGCCGCCGGGGAGGACGGCGAGGTGCGTGGCCCGCGCACTGCAGGCGTCGCACCGCTCGGGTGTGGTCTGGTTCGGAGTGCGCGGCTCGGTCATGACGCTCGCCCCCTTCGCCTCGGTCGTCGGTGGTGGATGACGCATCAAGAGTGCGTCGGTGACGCGGCGACGGGCAGGGTGCTGACCCTCGACGGGCGGGGGGTGGACCCCCGTTCGAGCGGCGGTCCCCACCGCGACGGCGAGCCGGAGATCTGCAGTCGGTGAGCGAACGCTCCGCTCAGCGGAGCGTTCGCTCACCAACGTCGGATCTTGTGTCGTACCGGTCCTCGGGACGCGGTCGCTCCGGTCCTGGTGAGGCGGGTCAGTCGCACTCGGACTCGGGGATGTAGCCCTGCTCGCAGCCCCACGCGGTCTGGATCTCGCCCGAGGTCGGGCCGCGGCCGGCCGAGGTGCCGGGGTCGAGGTAGCCCTGGTACTCCGAGCACGACGGGTTGAACCGCCCGGCGGCGACCGCGCGCTGCCCGCACCCGTCGCCCGTGTCGCGAGCCGACCGCGTGCGGGTGGACCGGGTGGTCGTGGGCGTCGCCGACGACGTCGCCCGGGCGGCCGTCACCGGAGCGGCCGTCACCGGCGTGACCGCCTCCAGCGACCCCGGGGACACCGGCGCGACCGCCGCGACGGGTGCGACCGGCGCGGCCACCGCGGCCGAGGTCGGCGCCGACCCGAGTACCACGGCCGCGGCGGCGAGCACCGCGACCACGGCACTGCCCAGCGCGGCCCGCACAGCGTTGCGGGCGCTCCGGCCCTGTCCCCCCGACGGCGTCATGCCCCGGCATCGCCGCGGCGCAGGCGCGCCGTTAGCCGGCGGTACCGGGGGTCACCCGGGCGAGCTACAGCCCGTAGGTCTCCAGCAGCCGCAGCCAGACCTCGCTCATCGTGGGGAACGACGGGACGGCGTGCCAGAGCCGGTCGAGCGTCACCTCGCCGACGACGGCGATGGTCGCGCCGTGGACCATGTCGGCGACGTCCTGGCCGACGAAGGTCGCGCCGACGATCACTCGCCGGTCGGTGTCGACGACGATCGAGGCGTAGCCGTCGTAGCCGTCGGCCTGCAGCGAACCGCCGGCCGTGTTGCCGATCTCGTAGCTCACGGCGCGCACCGGCAGCCCGGCGTCGCGGGCCGACGCCTCGGTGTGCCCGACGGCCGCGACCTGCGGGTCGGTGAAGATCACCTGCGGGACGGCCGTGTGCTCGGCGGTCGCGGCGTGGTGGGAGTACCGGCCGCCGAGCTCCGTGCCCTGGGCACGGGCGACGATCACGTCGCCGCAGATGCGGGCCTGGTACTTGCCCATGTGCGTGAGCTTCGCGCCCGTGCTCGCGTCGCCGACGGCGTAGAGCCAGTCGCCGAGCACGGTCGTCGTGTCGTCGGCCGGCAGCGGCTTGCCCGGCTCGAGGCCGACCGTCTCGACGCCGATGTCCGACGTCGTCGATGTCCGCCCGGCGGCCACCAGCAGCTCGGCCCCCCGCACCTGCGAGCCGTCGTCGAGCGTGGCGACGACGTCGGGACCGTCGCGACGGACCGCGGTCATCGAGGTGGAGAGCCGGACGTCGACGCCGTCGGCCTCGAGCGCGGCCTGCACCCGCCGACCGGCCTCGGGCTCGGTGGTCGGCAGCAGCCGGTCGCCGTGCTGGACGAGCGTCACCTGCGCGCCCAGCCGCTGGAACGCCGTCGCCATCTCGACCCCGACCACGCCGCCGCCGAGGATCAGCAGCGACGACGGGATCTCCTTGACCTGGGTCGCGTCCTGGTTCGTCCAGGCGGCGACGTCGTGGATGCCGTCGATCGGCGGGAACGCCGGCACGGAGCCGGTGGCGACGACGACGGAGCGGGCCGACACCGAGGTGGTCGTCCCGTCGTCGTGGGCGACCTCGACGGCGCGCTCGCCGGTCAACCGGCCGTGCCCGCGCAGCAGGGTGATGCCGGCGCCGGAGACCCAGTCGGCCTGCCCCGAGTCGTCCGGGTCGGCGAACTGGTCGCGGCGCGCGAGCACCTTCGCGACGTCGATCGGACCGGCCTCGACCCCGGGCATCCGCCGGGTCGCGGCGAGCAGGTCGACCGGTCGCAGCAGCGCCTTCGACGGGATGCACGCGTAGTAGGAGCACTCGCCCCCGACCAGGCGCGACTCGACGATCGCCGCCGACAGCCCCTGCTGGTGGGCGCGGTCGGCGACGTTCTCGCCGACCGGACCGGCACCGATCACCACCACGTCGACGTCGAGATCGCTCATGGGTCCGCCTTCCTTCCTCGTCGTCCGGCGCGATCCTCCCGGATCCCCGGGCGACGGGGGCGGCACGCGTCGATCGGGCGGGTGGCGTCAGCGCACGTGGTGCGTCCAGCCCCGGCCGTCGAACCAGCGCTGCGTGCCCCGGGCGTCGAGGTACCAGCCGGGCGGGACGGTCGGCGGCCCCGGCGGCGGCACCTGGGGACGCGGCGGCGCGGGCTGCGGCGGCGCCGGGGCCTGCGGCGGGCCGGAGGCCATCGCCGGCATGAAGGTCGTGGCGGCGCCGGCGTCGGTGCCGCCCGGTGCCCCGGCCGGCTCGGGGGTGGGCGTCGACGACGAGGACGAGGACGAGGACGACCGGGACCGGCCCCGCCGCAGCCCGATGCCGCCCGCGACGGCCCCGAGGACCGCGACGCCGACGATCGCCCAGGTCACGGAGATCGCCGTGCCGATCTCCTCCGCGCTGTCGAGCGTGGACTGCGCGCTCAGCGTCCGCAGTCGGGCCTCCTGGGCGTCACCGCGCGCGAGGGCCTCCTGCGCGAGCCCGGAGTTGTACAGGCTGTTGCCCATCTCCTCGTCGTAGCGGGGCTTGAACGTCGTGAGCACCAGCGCGGTCCCGGCCCCGCCCACGAGGACGAGCACCACCACGAGCGCGAGGAGCAGGCGTCTCTTCATGTCGCTCGGACGGGCCGGGCGCCGCGGGATGTTCCGTCCTGTGGGGGAAGTTCGCCCGGATGGCCGCACGCCGCCACGTCGCGGGAACACGGCGGGGCGGTCGGGACGTCGCAGCGGCATGCACCGCCACGACGTGATGCCCGTGACCGCCCCCGCCGGCCTGGTCGACGTGCGAGAGCTGGGAGAGCCGTGGGCCGCGGCCGCGTGGCACGCCGCGATGGCGATCAGGGCGGGATGGAGGGGCGCGCCCGCGCCGCCCTCGCCCTGGGGGTACCCGCCGCCGATCGCCTACCGCGTCCCGATGCCGGTTCCGGTGCCGCCCCCGGTGCATGTTCCGGTGCCGGCGACACGCCCGCCGGCGCCCCGCCCGCTCCCCGCCCTCCGCGCCGTCCCGGCCTGGTGAGGGTCAGGCGCTGAGCTCGAGCCGGACGTGGGTCCCGTCGTCGCCGCTCCAGAGGTGCAGGACGTCGCTGAGCTGGCGGGCGAGCCACACGCCGCGCCCGCGGGGCGACCGGATGGAAGGGCGCCGCAGCCCGGGGGTGGTGGTCGTCATGTGCCCGATGTCGTGGATCTCGGCGACGATCCGGCCGGGCCCGGTCCACCACGACATGGTGCCGCTCCCGGCGCCGTGCTCGATGCTGTTGCTGACCAGCTCGGCGATCGCGAGCACGAGCCCGTCGACCTGGTCGTCGTCGAGTCCGGCGTCCTCGCCGCGGTGGCGTGTCACGCGCCGGACGGCGCGCAGCGCCCCGACGCCGTCGAACGCCGTCTCGTGGTCCGGCGGACCGAGCACGGGTGCGGGCGGGGCGGGGAACGCCGCGAGCACGTCCTCCGGCAGGCGGTAGCGGGGGTTGGGGCTCGCGGTCGCGCCGACGAAGAGCTCCGGGTGGTTCCAGTACCGGAACCGCTCGCTGGCCTCGGAGACGCCCGCGGCCGCGCAGAGGCAGACCAGGGTCACCGGCAGGCCGGTCAGGGCCAGGTTGCAGCTCGCGTCCACGACGCTCCACACGTCGGGGGTCGACGAGTCCGGGCCGCTCCCGCCGATCGTGCTGGTGTCGCTGAGGATGAGGGCGCCGCGATCCTCGTCGACCATCTCCCGCAGCAGCACCGCGCGGCGTGCGGCCGTGGTCTGGCCGCTGTAGCTGTAGGGCTGCGCCGGCTCGCCGAAGACGACGTCCTCGGCCGCGTCCCCGAGGTGTCGTTCGACGGCTCGGCGGATCGGCCCGTCGACGGCGGCCCACACGAGCGCCTCCTGCGCCCTCGCGGCGTCGAGCAGCGGGGCGAGCGTGGCGACGAGCTCGTCGGCGTCGTCGTGGACGACGGCGAGGTGCCGGAAGGGGTCGGGTTCGCTGTGCGGTGCCGGCGACCGATCGGGGGCGGCGGTCACGACGCGTCGTCCCGGTCGAGGACCTCGAGACGTGACGTCAGCCCGAGCATGTCGAACACCCGCCGGGTGTGGCCGCGCCCGAGGCGCACCGCGAGGCGCCGACCGGCCTCTTCGGCGACGTGCTGGGCGAGCAGGACGAGGCGCACACCGGAGCTGTCGACGTAGTCCAGCGGCGCGAGGTCGAGGACCAGCACGGGCGGGGCGTCGGCCTCGGCCGCCGTGACCTCGTCCTGGGCGACCGGCAGCGTGTCGCTGGCGAGCTCGCCGTGCATGATCAGCACCACCTGGTCGGCGTGGGACGTGCGGTCGACGCGCAGCACCCCGCTGGGTTCGCTCACGGGTCCGCCCGGACCGCGAGGAGCGCGACGTCGTCGCGGAACCGGCCGCCCTGGAAGTCCGACACGGCGGCCATCACACCGTCGGCCACCTCGTCGGCCGAGGCCCCGGCCGACGAGGACAGGAGGGCCGCCAGCCGCTCGGGGCCGAACCAGCCGTCCGGGCCGCGGGCCTCGGTGACGCCGTCGGTGTAGAGCAGCAGCAGGTCGCCGGGACCGAGGCGCACCTCGATCTCGGTGAGGGCGAGGTCGGGGTACACGCCGACGAGCGTGCCGGGGAGCTCCACCCACTCGGCGCGGTCGCCGCGCAGCACCAGCGGGGCCGGGTGCCCGCCGTTGACGAGCGTGACCGTCGCGCCGGCCGGGTCCACGGTCATCACCGCGTGCGCCATGGTGGCGAAGCGGGCGCGCGCGCCGCCGTGGTGGCGCAGCACCGTGGCGTTGACACGCCGCAGGACCTCCGCCGGCGTGAGCCCGTGGCGCACCTCCGCGTGGACGGTGTGGCGGATGAGCGCGGTCATCGCGGCCGCCTGCGGGCCCTTGCCGCAGACGTCGGCCACGGTCAGCGCCCACCGGTGGCGGTCCTCGTCCTCGTGGACGTCGTAGAGGTCGCCGCCGACGTAGACCTCCGTGAGGTCCGGGCTCGGCGGCCGATAGCGGCCCGCACACGCGACCCCGGGAACCTCGGGCAGCTCGGTCGGCAGCAGCGCCGTCTGCAGCGTCTGCGCGACGAGGCGCTGCTGCTCGTAGAGGGCGGCGTTGTCGAGGGCGAGCGCGGCGGTCGCGGCGAGCTGGCCGACGAAGGTGAGGTCCTCCTCGCCGAAGCGCCCGCCCGACTCGGCGTGCACCAGCGTCAGCGCCCCGAGGCTGCGACCGCGCACGAGCAGCGGGACGACGATCGCCGAGCGCATCCCGATCGCCCGGATGAGCTCGAGGTGGACCGCGTCGACGGCCGACGCCACGAGCAGGTCGTCGGGGATGTCCGGCATGACGACGGGCACGCCGGTGCGGGCGACCTCGATCGCGCCGGCCGCGGCGTCGGGATCCGGCGGATAGCGCCGCTCGAGCTCCTCGACGAAGGCGATCTTCGCCGGGTCCAGGTGCGCGACCGTGACCCGCTCGACGCGCGACCCGCGGACCAGGTGGACGGCGGACCAGTCGGCGATGCCGTTGACGGCGAGGTCGGCGAGCTGGCGCAGCCGCTCCTCCACCGACAGGGGTGCCTCCATGAGCCGGCTCGCCCGCGCCAGGAACGCCATCCGGTCCCGCTCGCGCTCGGCCACGGCGCGGGCGTCGCGCTCGGCCGCGTAGAGCCGGGCCCGGTCGAGCGCCTGAGAGCACAGTGCTGCGACGGCGAGGAGGAACTCGCGCTCGGCGGCGTCGAAGGTCCGGGGCCTGTAGAAGCTGAAGACGACGGCGCCCAGGTCGCGGTCCTCGACCTGCAGCGGCAGGACCGCACTGGCCTGGTGGCCTTCCGACACCCCGATCGGCGCCATCTCCGGGTAGCGGGTGCGCCACTGCTCGGCGTCCTCGAGCCACACCGGCGCGCGGGTGAGGACGGCGTCGGACATGGGCCGTCCGGCGTGCAGCGGCACCTCGAGGAAGCGGGCGTGCGTCTCGCCGGGCCAGCCGTGGTGGTGCAGCGCGTCGAGCACGTCCGCGCCCTCGCGGCGGCCGTAGGCCGCGCAGGCGTCGGCACCGATGAGCGCGGCGGCCGTCGTGGCGGTGAGCCGGCCGATGTCCGCGGGTGTCAGGGCCCGGCAGAGCTGCTCGGCGAGGTGCTGGAAGCCTGCCGTCCGCGATCGCGCTCCCCCGTCGTCGCCGCGGCGGGCGGGCAGCGAGCCGGCAACTACGCCGAGTAGTTCGTCGGCTTCGGCTGTCACCCGACGGAGACTAACGGCCGCGCTGCGCGGCCGACAGCGCCCCGTTCGGTGACGAGGCGTGATCGGATGGAAGGGATCCGGAGGTGCCGGGAAACATTCCGGGTCCGTGTCGATCCGCGGGCCCCGCCGTTCGACCTGGGGGTGAGCGGCCCGGCCGAGGGCCCCGAGGAGCAGGGGAGAGACCGATGAAGTACATGCTGATCATGCGGGCCACCGACGAGGCCTACGCCGCCATGGCCGACGTCGACATGGACACCATGCTCGAGAAGATGGGCCGGTTCCAGGAGGAGATGCTCCGGGCGGGGGTGCTGCTCGCCGCCGAGGGTCTCGAGGACCCCGCGGAGACCGTGGTCGTCGACCACGCCGCCGAGCCGCCCGTCGTCACCGACGGCCCCTACGGCGAGACCAAGGAGCTCTTCGGTGGCTTCTACCTCGTCAACGTCGCCTCCAAGGAGGAAGCCGTGGAGTGGGCGAAGCGGCTGCCCGGCACCGGCGAGGGCTTCAAGACCGAGATCCGCCGCGTCGCCTCGATCGACGAGTTCCCGCAGGACAACGAGTGGATCCAGAAGGAGCGGGCCTGGCGCGAGGCGACCGGACAGCTGTAGAGCGATGGGGGACGCCACCGGCCGGGAGGCCGTCGCCGCCGTCTGGCGCATCGAGTCGGCACGGATCGTCGGCGCTCTCGCGCGCTACACCGGCGACTTCGCGCTGGCCGAGGACCTCGCGCAGGAGGCGCTCGCGGAGGCCCTCGTCCGGTGGCCGCGCGACGGCGTCCCCGACCAGCCCGCGGGCTGGCTGCTCACCACCGGCCGGCGCCGGGCGATCGACGCGTACCGGCGCCGCGCCGCGCTCGACGAGCGCTACGCCGCCCTCGCCCGCGACCTGGGCGAGGGCGGCGCGGCCGCACCCGCCGGGGGTGACGACGTGCTGTGGGACCCCGACCGGATCGACGACGACGTCCTCGCGCTGATCTTCGTCTCGTGCCACCCGGTGCTCTCCCGCGAGGCGCGGGTGGCGCTGACCCTGCGGGTGGTCGGCGGTCTGACCAGCGACGAGATCGCCCGCGCGTTCCTCGTGCCCACCGCGACCGTCCAGGCCAGGATCACGCGGGCCAAGAAGGCGCTCGCGGCCGCCGGGGTGCCGTTCGCGGTGCCGTCGACGCCCGAGCGCCGGGAGCGCCTCGGGACCGTCCTGAGCGTCGTCTACGTCATCTTCACCGAGGGGTCGTCCGCGACCTCCGGTGACGCGCTGATCCGGTTCGACCTCGCGGGCGAGGCGCAGCGGCTCGCGCGGGTGCTGACCCGGCTGGTGCCCGACGAGCCCGAGGTCCACGCGCTGCTCGCCCTCCTCGAGCTCACCGCGGCGCGCTTCCCGGCCCGCACCGGCCCCGACGGCGAGCCGGTGCTGCTCGAGCACCAGGACCGCCGGCGGTGGGACCTCTCGGCCGTCCGGCGCGGGCGGGCCGCGCTCGCGCGGGCGCAGGAGGCGGGCCGGGGCCTCGGCCCCTACGGGCTGCAGGCCGCGATCGCCGAGTGCCACGCGGTCGCGGCCTCGGTCGAGGACACCGACTGGTCGCGCGTCGTGCGCCTCTACGAGGCGCTCGGGCACCTCGCGCCCTCGGCCGTCGTGGACCTCAACCGTGCCGTGGCGGTGTCGATGGCCTCCGGGCCGGCGGCGGCCCTGCCGATCGTCGACGGGCTGGCGGACGCCGACGCGCTGGCCGGCTCGCACCTGCTGCCGAGCGTCCGCGGCGAGCTGCTGACCCGGCTCGGGCGCCGCGACGAGGCGCGGCGGGAGCTGGAGACCGCCGTCGGGCGCTGCGGGAACGAGCGCGAGCGGGTGCTGCTCCGGCGCAAGATCGCCGACCTGGGGTGACGATCTACGAGACGCCGCGGTCGCCCTGCGGCCAGTGCTCGGCGCGCAGTTCGCGCTTGAGGATCTTGCCGGCGCCGGAGACCGGCAGGGCGTCGCGCAGCTCGACCGTGCGCGGCGCCTTGTAGCCGGCGATGAGGCCCTTGACGTGCTCGCGGAGCTCGTCGGCGCCGGGCGCGGCACCGGCCGCGGGCACGACCACCGCGTGGACCCGCTCGCCCCACTCGTCGTCGGGCACGCCGATCACCGCGCAGGACGCCACGCCGGGGTGCTTGGCCAGGGCGTTCTCGACCTCGACCGAGTACACGTTCTCGCCGCCGGAGACGATCATGTCCTTGATCCGGTCGACGACGTAGACGTAGCCCTCGGCGTCCATCCGCCCGCCGTCGCCGGTGTGCATCCAGCCGCCACGCAGCGCCGTCGCGGTCTCCTCGGGCCGGTTCCAGTAGCCGAGCATGACGTGCGGTCCGCGGCAGACGATCTCGCCCACGCCGCCGACCGGGACCTCCTCGTCGAGCTCGTCGACGATGCGGACCTCGGAGTGCGGCGCCGCGCGGCCCGCCGAGCGACGGAGCCGGTCGACGCCGTGGTCGGCGGGCAGGAGCAGCGTCGCGACCGGCGACAGCTCGGTCATCCCGTAGGCCTGGGTGAAGTCCGCGGCCGGCAGGCGCTTCGCGGCCCTCTCGAGCACCGCCTCCGAGATCGGCGAGGCGCCGTAGAGGAGGTTGCGCAGGCTGGTCAGGTCGGCGTCGGCGGCCTCGGGGGCGTCGACGAGCAGCTGGATCATCGTCGGGACGAGCAGGACGTCGGTGACCTCGTGCTGCGCGATCGCGGCGGCGACGCCGGCCGGCGTGAACATCGGGACGATCACGTGCGTGCCGCCGACGACGTTGCGCGCCACCCAGGCCGCGCCGTCGGCGAGGTGGAACATCGGCGCGGCGTGCAGGTAGCGCCCGCCCGGGTTCGTGAACGCGCCGGAGGCCGTGCTGCCCAGGGCGGACGCGAGCAGGTTCGTGTGGCTGAGCACGACGCCTTTCGGCGTGCCCGTGGTGCCGCCGGTGTAGTAGATGCCGTACGGGTCGTCGCGGCCGCGCCGGGCGTCGGGGACCGCGTCGCCGCTCCGGATCAGGTGCTCGAACCCGACCATGCCCTCGGGGACGTCGCCGTCGCCGCAGTACACGACCGTCGTCACGACCGGGGCGGCCGCGCGGACCGCGGGGACGGCCGGGGCGAAGGTGTCGTCGACGAAGAGGATCGACACCGCGGCGTCCTCCATCGAGAACGCGATCTCCGCCGGGCTCCACCGGATGTTCACGGGGGTGACGACGCCGCCGGCCCACGGGACGGCGAACAGGTATTCGTGGAACCGGTCGGAGTTCAGCGACAGCATCGCCACCCGGTCGCCGTCCCCGATGCCGAGCCCCTGCAGCGCCCCGGCGAGGCGGGCGACGCGGTCGTGGCACTCGGCCCACGTCCGCACGCGGTCGCCGAAGATCGTCGCCGGCAGGTCGGGCGTCTGCTGGACGGCGCGGTGCAGCGCCTGGGTGATCTCCACGGCCTTCTCTCCTCGGGCCCGCACGGTTTGGCGCACGATGTGAATCGTGGTTAGCTGACGTGGAAGTGAAGCACGTCACCTCGCATCGAGGGAAGCGCCCGATTCGTCCTCGAAGGGAGTGCGATGGACCGCGCCGACGGCGACGGGATCAGCTCGCCACCGTCAGAGGTGCCGCAACGATGGGTCCCGGTGCCGGTCTGGCCCGTCGATCGAGAATTCACTTCGCCGGATGGTGCGGACGACGGGGTGGTCCGCGCCGAGATCAGTGGGGTCGCGACGATCGCTCTCGACCGGCCTCCGCACAACGCCCTGACCCCGGGGCTCGCGGCGGCCCTCATCGAGGCGCTGGGCGCGTGCCACGCCGACGCACGGGTCCGCGCGATCGTGCTCACCGGTTACGGAGAGACCTTCAGCGTCGGCTCCGACCTCACCCACGGGCCGGAGACTCCCCGGCGGCTTCTCGACGCCGACGGCGCCGATCTGTCGGGGTACGACGACCCGGCGGGTCGCGTGGTGAAGGTGATGGCCGGGCTCGACGTGCCGGTGGTCGCGGCTCTCAACGGCGACGCAGTGGGGGCCGGCGCGCTCACGGCGCTCGCGGCCGACGTGCGGTTCGCGACGCCCGAGGCCCGCATCGGCTTCCCCTTCACCCGCCTCGGCGTGTGCCCCGGGGGCGCCTCGACCTACCGCCTGCCGCACGTGGTGGGCGCGGGCCGGGCAGCCGACTGGCTGCTCTCCGGGCGCCTCGTCGACACGAGCGAGGCGGTCGCCGCGGGCTTCCTGTCGTCGACGATGACTCTGGACTACCTGGTCGCGTGGGCCCAGGAGTGGGCCGGAAAGATCGCCTCTCGGACGTCGTCGACCGCGGTCGCGGCCACTCGCGCGCTCCTGCGCTCCACGCCGGTCGACCCCGATGCCGCCGCCGCGGCGGAGAGCCGGGCGATGTCCGACCTGATCGGGAGCCCGGATTGCGCCGAGGGCGTCGCCTCGTTCGTCGAACGCCGGCGACCGCGCTTCGCTCCGCGGGTGCCGCCGCCGTGACGGCGCCGGTCCCGGTGCGCAGGCGTCCGCGGGACCGCCGGCAGCGGATCCTCGCCGCCGCGGCGGCGCAGTTCTGGTCGCTGGGCTACCACCGGGTCGGCGTGGCCGACGTGGCCGCCGCCGTCGACATCGCGCCGAGCGCCCTTTACCGCCACGTCCGTGGCAAGCAGGAGCTGCTGCTGGCCGTCCTCGACGAGCAGCTCGGCCGCCTCGAGACGCTGGTGGCCGACCCGCCCGGGGACCTCCTCGACGACCTCGCCGGCCTGGTCGTGGAGCGGCCCGAGTTCGGCCTGCTCTGGGAGCGGGAGGCCGGCCACCTCCCCGACGACGCCCGCCGGGCGCTCCGGCACCGGCTGCGGGCGGTCGCGGGCGTCGTCGCCACCCGGGCGGACGGCCCGGAGGCCGACCTGCGGTCCTGGGCGGCGCTCTCGGTGCTGGGCAGTCCCTCGCACCACCGGTTCCGCCTCGATCCCGAGCGCCACCGCCTGGTGCTCGCCGACGCGGCGCGAGCGGTGCTGGCCGTACCGTTGCCGGCCGCCACGGGCCCGGCGGCCGCCCCGGCCCGGCCCGGCGTGCTGGCGCCGGTCTCGCGGCGCGAGGCCCTACTGGCGGCGGCGACCCGGCTGTTCGGCGAGCGGGGCTACCCCGCGGTCGGGCTCGCGGACATCGGCGCAGCGGCCGGCATCGCCGGTCCCAGCGTCTACCGGCACTTCCCGACCAAGACCGACCTGCTGCTCTCCGCCCTGCACCGCGGCGACGAGGCCCTGTGGCTCGGCCTGCACCACGTGCTGGCGGGCGCCGCCGACGCCGCCGACGCCCTCACCGGCCTGGCCACGGACTACACCGCCTTCGTCGCCGACGATCCCGAGATCGTCAGTGTGCTGATCTCGCAGGTCATCCACCTGCCCGAGCCGGACCGCGAGGCGTTGCGGCGCTCGCAGCGCGACTACCTCGCCGAGTGGACCGCGCTGCTGACCGCGGCGCGACCGTCCCGGCCCGCGTCCGAGGCGCGGGTGCTGGTCCACGCGGCGCTCGCGCTGGTGAACAGCCTGGCGCGGGTCCACCACCTCGCCGAGCGCCCGGGCGCGCGCGCCCGGATCGCGACGCTGGCGGGCGCGGTCCTCAGTGGAGAGCCGCCTTGATCGCGATGATCGCGACGCCGAGGACGACCGACACCGCGACCGAGAAGATCTTGATCGGGACCGGACGGTGGGAGCCGACACTCTCGACCGTGCTGCACAGGGCCAGCGTGAGGACGCCCAGCCAGAGGGCGACGTCGACGCTCACCGGCACGGTCAGCCCGAGCGCGCGGCCCAGCAGGAGGAAGAGGCCGGCCAGGACGCCCGGGCCCGCCGCGAACGCGCAGACGCCGAGCTCGTGGCGGACCTCGGCGCGGGGCAGGCGGTCGTAGGAGGCCAGGGCCGCGGAGAGCAGGCCGGCGTACGCCTCCCCGAGGAAGATCACGATCCCGGTGCCGACGACGGAGGCG
The DNA here is from genome assembly GCF_054796175.1 of Actinomycetospora sp. C-140. NCBI lineage: Bacteria > Bacillati > Actinomycetota > Actinomycetes > Pseudonocardiales > Pseudonocardiaceae > Actinomycetospora > Actinomycetospora sp. C-140. The sequence continues at coordinate 31,889 of NZ_JBTWNF010000017.1, forward strand.
ACGACCTCGCCGAGCCCCGTGTCGTGGTTGCCGAAGTAGGCCAGCACCGACATCGCGAAGATCGTCCCCGTCAGCGCCGCGCGGAGGGCCGCCCGCGTGGTGTCGGCGAGGTCGGTCCGCGCCGGTGAGTCGACGCGCCCGTCGTCGTGGTCCGTCGCCACCTCGCCCCCTCACCTTCGGCGTTGCCGTCCCCGGCATCGAAGGCGCCCGGCGCCGCGGGCGCCTCACCCGCCGAGGACGAGCCTCACGACGCCAGGACGGCAGGCCGTGAGCCGCGCGGGGCGGGGACGGCGGCGAGGCCCGGCGCCTCGGCGAGCAGGGCGAGGAGCTCGGCCCGGTCCGGCCCGGGGACCCGCCGCGGCGGAACCGGGCCGAGGGCGTCGACGGCGGCCCGGACCCGGGGGCGGGCGAGGACGTCGGCGGGCAGGGCCAGGCAGTTCACGATCTCGAGGAGGCCGCGCAGCGCGTCGGCGTCCTCGCCGCTCGCGGCGGCGAGGCGGGTCATCGGGTCGTCGGTCGGCCTGGCGGGCTCCCCGGCGATCTCGGCCTGCATCTCGGCCACCCGCACGCGGTCGGCCCCGGTCTGCACCTCGACGAGCGGCGCGATGGCCTGCTCGGTGACGACGTCGAACGCCTCGGCCAGCGCCGCCGCGTCGCCGAGGTGGTCGCGGACGACGTGCCGGAGTGCCTGGGCGTGCGCGGCGCCGATGCTGATGCCGCGTCCCGCCGACGGGTTGGTGGCGCACCACGCGTCACCGATCGCCACCAGGCCGGTCACCACCGGCCGGCCGGCGCGCACGAGCCGGGTCCGGCGGTCGATCCCGCCACCCATCGCGAGCACCCCGGTGGTCGGCTCGCCGGCGCCCCACGGCGCCTGCCAGGGGCAGGCCCCGACGACCTGGTCGAACACCGCGGGGTCGCGCACCGCGCGCAGCGCCCGGTCGGCGGCGAGCCCGTAGATCGTCACCGACCACGTGTCGCCGTCGCCGGGGAGGGTCAGCAACGAGACCGAGCCCAGCGGCGCCAGCGGCGGGCCGATCCGCGGCGGCAGGGTCGCCCCCGCGTAGTAGCGCGTGTAGTACACGAAACCGCGGTCGACGGCGCGGGTCTCGGTCACCGGCGCACCGAGCGCGTACAGCCACCGCGCCCCCGGCCCGCGCCGACCGGTGGCGTCCACGACGAGGTCGGCGCGGATCTCCTCGCCCGTCGCGGTGCGGACGCCGACGACGTGCGGGCAGCGCGCTCCGGTGCCGGGTCGGGGTCCGGTGAGCAGGCCCGTGACCGTCACGCCGCGGCGGATCCGCAGGCCGTCGGTCCCGGCCGCCGCCGCGGCGACGACCGCCTCGACGACGGGCCGCCGTCCGGTGATCGCTGTCAGGTCCTCGTCGCCGTGGCGCGGTTCCCGGTCGGTGACGGTCGGCGGCATCGCCGCGAGCGGGTCGACGGTGACGCACCCGGCGCCGAGCAGCTGCCCGGGCAGGTCGGGCAGCTCCGCGTCGAGGACGGCACGGACGCGGGCGAACAGGCCGTGCGGCTGCCGGAACTGCGCGACGCCGCGTCGCGACCACGACGCCCAGGCTCTCTCCGTCGGTGGCGGCTCCTGGGCATCGGACTCCAGCACCGTCACCCGGTGCCCGTCACGGGCCATCATCAGGGCCGCCGACAGCCCGACCATCCCACCGCCGCACACCACGATCGCGCCCATCGCGCACCTCCGGAGTCACCACCCGACTCACACCGCGTGACCGGGGTGCCGACGTTAGGGCGACCGGAGTGCCGCCGACATTCCAGGAATTGCGTACCCGGCGTGACGTCGACCCGGGTGATCTGCGTACGCGCTGAGGCGGCCTACTGCATCCCGACGACGCCGCACGGCCTCCGGGAGGGACGGTCAGGCCGCCCGCGACGTCGTCGCGAGCCCGGCGCCCAGTCCGATCATCGCGACGCCGCCCGCACCGCCGAGCACGGCGAGCCGCCGGGGCGAGCGGGCGAACCACGCCCGCGCCGTCCCCGCGCCGAGGGCCCAGACGCTGTCGAACGCGAGACCGATCGAGGTCATGACCACGCCGAGCACGACCACCTGCGGACCGGTGGGCGCGGCGGGATCGATGAACTGGGGCAGGAACGCGATGAGGAAGATTGCGCTCTTGGGGTTGAACAGGCCCACCACGACGCCGTCGACGCCCGAGCGCCACCAGCCGGGCAGCGACGTCGTCGCCGACGGGGCCACCAGGGCGGCCGCCGCCTCGTGCCGGTGCCGGATCGCCGTCACGCCCAGCACGACCAGGTAGGCCGCGCCGGCGAGCTTCACCGCCGTGAACGCGGTGGCCGACTGCGCGAGCACCGCGCCGAGGCCGACGCCGACGGCGAGGACCTGCAGCCCGATGCCGAGCGCGTTGCCGGCCACGGAGCAGAGCGCCCGCCGCCGCCCGGCCGCGAGGGCCCGGCCGATCGCGAACACGACGCTCGGTCCGGGGATCGCGATGACGACGACGCACGCGACGGCGAAGGTGAGCAGATGCGGCACGGACCGGAGCCTCGTCCCGGCCGGGCGCCCGGTCCAGCGGAATCCGGGAGATCGCCGGCGGATGGGTGCGGGCCCCCACGGCGTTGCCCCTCGGGAGAGGCGGCGAGGGAGGTGACGGGCGATGACGGTCGAGCAGGGCTCGTGGGCGCAGATGATCGCGCCCGGACGCCGCGGCGCGGTCACCGTGCTGGCCGGGGGCACGCTCATGTTCGCCGTCGACACCTACGTCACCGCGAGCCTGCTGCCCTCGGCGGTCGCCGAGATCGGCGGGGCGGCGTTCTACGCCTGGCCCACCACGCTGTTCCTGCTCGCCGCCGTCGTGGCGTCGTCGCTGACGAGCCGGGTGCTCGCGACGGTCCCCGCCGGGCGTGCCTACCTCGTCGCGCTCGCGGTCTTCGCGCTCGGCGCCCTGGTCGACGCGCTCGCCCCGTCGATGGCCGTGCTCCTCGTCGGCCGGGTCGTCCAGGGCGTGGGCGGCGGGCTGCTCGCGGCGATGGGCTACGCCCTCATCCGCGTCGCGCTGCCCCGGGCGTTGTGGACGCGCGGCAGCGCGGTGATCGCGGCGATGTGGGGCGTCGCGCTGATCGTCGGACCGGGGCTGGGCGGCCTGCTCGCGGGCATGGGCCAGTGGCGCTGGGCGTTCGGGGCGCTCGTCGTCGGCAGCCTCCTGATCGCCGCGATCGTGCCCTCGGCGCTGCACCGCGCCCGCGCCCGGATCGCGCCCGGGCCGTTCCCGGTCGGCTCCGTGCTGCTCGTGGCCGGGGCCGCGGCCGTCCTCAGCGTCGCCGGGCTCGCCGCCGAGCTCGCCGTCGCGGTGCTCGGCCTGCTCGTCGCGCTGGTGCTGCTGGTGCTGTTCGTCGTCCACGAGCGTCGGACCTCCGCCGCCGTGCTCCCGCGCGCCACCTTCCGACGCGGCTCGCCGCTGCGCTGGATCTACGGGCTGATGGCGGTCCTCGTCGGCGTCTCCGGGCTGGAGGCGTTCGTGCCGCTGGCCGGACAGCAGGTCGCGGGGCTGACGCCCGCGGCCGCCGGCTTCCTGGGCGTCGCGCTGGGGGCGGGCTGGGTGAGCGGCGAGATGATCAGCGCCTCGGCGCGGCGGCCGCGGTGGCGTGTCCTGGTCGGACCGGGCCTGCTCGCGGCCGGCACCGTGCTCGTCGCGGTCACGTTCCTCGCCCTCGACGGCCCGCTCGCGGTCGCGCTGTGGGCCGTCGGGCTGGTCGCCGGGGGCATCGGGATCGGCACCGCGTGGCCGCACCTGGCCGCGTCGGCGATCGGCGGGGCCGAGCCCGAGCCGTCGCGGGAGCAGGAGCACGAGCAGGACGAGAGCGAGGCGGACAAGGCCTCGGCCGCGGTGACGACCGTGCAGATGCTCGCGGTGTCGGTGGGCACCGCCCTCGGCGGCGTATCGCTGGCGCTCGGCGGCGCGGACCCGCTCGCCGCCGCCCGCTGGCTCTTCGCGACCTTCGCGGTGGTCGCCGTCGTGGGGGCCCCCACCGCGCGGCCGGCCTCGCGGGGCGTCTAACGCAGGATCTCCACGAGCAGCGCCCAGGCGTTGACCAGGCCGCCCACCAGGGCGAGCGCCACCGCGGCCGGCAGCCAGTAGAGCCCGCCGAGCGCCTCGGTGAGCAGGCCGAGGGCGGAGATCACGGGCGCCAGGCCGGCGACCGCCGACGGGATGACGTTCGTGGCGATCCACGAGGCCATCGGCTGCTCGGCAGCGTGCGCGGAGGGACGCGCCAGGTACCCCAGCGACGGCACCGTCACCGCGGAGATCACCAGGAGCTCGATCGCGAGGGCGGTATCCGGTTGCCCCGGGATCAGGAGGGCGAGCGAGAGGAAGACCGGCAGCACGAGCAGGATCAGCGCCAGTGCGGCACGGCCCGCGATCCCGGTGCCGGTGAGGATCGTCCGGATGTTGATCGAGACGGCGACGAACAGCAGGCCGGCGAGCGCGGCGGAGGCGCCGGCCATGCCGGCGGCGAAGTCGGACCACGGCTCGGCGTCGTAGGCGGCGTCCACGTCGGGGGAGTGTGCTGCGCCGTCCGCCGCCGGACCAGTACCTAGCCCTGCGCGGCGAGCCGGTCCCGCATCGCGCCGGCCACGGCCTGCAGCGCCGAGAGCGGTCGGATCATCACGGTGAGCCGGTCGATCGCGCCGGTCGCGTCGTGGTGGAGCAGGTCGATGCCCTCGAGCTCGCGGTCGCCGACGTGGGCGCGGAACTGCAGCAGGTGCTCCTCGCCGCCGTCGATCTCGCCCACGTAGCGGAAGTCCTCGAAGACCGTCGCGACCGCCCGCAGGATCGGCGCCACGGCGTCGCGGCCCCGGTAGGGCGAGTGCACCACGGGGCTGTGGAACTCGACGTCCTCGGTCAGCAGCGCGATCGCGGCGTCCATGTCACCGCTCTCGACGGCCGCGCGGAAGGTGGTCGGATTGGTCTGGGCGTCCACCGGGAACAGCGTACGGTCGGGATCGGCGAGCGGCGGAGGATGCGGGGGTGCCGTGGGCGAGGCGGAGGACGCGCTGCACCTGGAGGCACCCGCCACGCCCTCCGACGTGGGACGCCTGCGACGCGCGGTGCGGCGGTGGCTCCGTGGGGTCCTCAGCGACGACGAGGACGTCGTCGACAACCTGACCCTCGCCGTCAGCGAGGCCCTCGAGAACGCCGCCGAGCACGCCTACGCCGACCAGGACGAGGCCGGCACGATGACGCTCTCGGGGCAGTGGGATCCGGCTGGACAGGCGCTGGTGATCACCGTGTCGGACGCCGGTCGCTGGCGCGCCCCGACCGGCACCAACGGCTACCGCGGCCGGGGCCTCGCGCTCATCGAGGAGCTGGCCGCGGCGTACACGGTCCATCCCGGGCCGACCGGGACGACGGTGACCCTGCGCCACCCGGCCTGAGCCGGGCGACGTCCGGGGCCGAGCGGAGCCGAGCGGGTCAGCGGGCGGTCGAGCCGCGACGGCGCGGCGCGTGCCGGTCGGCCACGCGCGGCGTGCGCGGGACGTGGGTCGCGGACGACCGCGGGCCCGGGACGGGCGAGGTCGCGGGCGGCTCGAGCAGCTCCAGCGCGGAGTCCGGGATGAGGGCCAGCTCCCGATTCTTGATCATGTTGCGGCCCCTTCCTGTGCGGCCCGGGCATCCTGGATCGGCCCGGGGTGCGTCCTCCAGTGAACGCGGTCCGGGCCGCTCGCGTGCCGGGTGTGCACAACGGGATCGATCCGGCGGCGGCCGTCGGGCGGCGGATGGTCGCGATCATGGGACGAACGGCGGCGCTCGTTCCACCGGCGGGAGCCCGGCTCATCCCTCGAGCCGGGGCCGCAGGTGGGTGTGCGCCCAGCCCTCGAGCGTGCTCGGCGTGGTGCTCAGCGCCGAGCGCGGCTGCTCGGGCACGAACCCGTCCCGCAGGCCCGATGACATCCCGACGATCGCCTCGACGGCGGCGTCGCCCAGCCCGGCCGAGCGCAGCCCGGCGCGCAGCTCGTCGTCGGTGAGTCGCTCGGCGCGGATCGGCCGGCCCAGCGCCGCGGTGAGGACCTCGGCCACCTCGGCGAAGCACAGGTGGCGGGGACCCTGCACGGCCTGCACTCCGCCCCGTGTCCAGGGCGCGAGCAGGCGGCCGGCGGCGACCTCGGCGATGTCGCGGGGGTCGACCCAGGGCATCGGGGCGTCCAGCGGCATCGCGGTGCGCAGCACGCCGGCGCGCAGGGCGTCGCCCTCGAACTCGAGGTTGGTGAAGAAGTACCCGGCGCGCAGGTGCAGCACCGGAGCGCCGGTCGCGTCGAGCGCCTCCTCGACGCGCGCGAGGCCGTCGATCTCGCCGGCGCCGTGGCGCTTCTCGGCGCCGATGCTCGACTGGAACACCGTGCGCGCGATGCCGTTCTCGCGGACCGCCCGCGCCACGTGGCCGCCGAGCCGCGCGTGCGCCGCGACGGGGTCGCCGGTGTGCTGCGTCGGGCTGATCCACAGCAGCGCCTCGACCCCGCGGGTGGCGGCCACGACCGCGTCGGCGTCGTCCTGGTCGCACGGCACGGCGTCGACGTGCTCGTGCCAGGCGGGATCGAGGGTCGCGGGGTCGCGCAGGAGGACCCGCGGCCGGACCCCGGCCTGGACGAGGCGGGGGAGGACGTGCGACCCCACGTGGCCCCGTGGGGTGGTGATCGCGATGGTCATGCCGGACACCCTTGCGCGGGGGTCCGACAGGTGCGCTGACGCGCTCGTGAGCACTTCGGAGTGCCAGGGCACTCCGAAGTGCTCACATGCGCGTAGCGCACCCTGGACCCGTGGACGCCGCCGCGCTCGTCGCCGACACCCCCCGCGCCCAGGCCGCCGCGCTGCGATCCGGGGAGGTCACTGCCGTCGCGCTGGCGGAGGCGACGGTCGCGGCGGCCCGTGCGGTCGACGCCCGCGTCAACGCCTTCGTCACGATCGACGCCGACGCGGCCGGGGCGGCGGCCGAGGACGCCGACCGGCGGCGGGCGCGCGGGGAGGACGGCCCGCTGCTCGGGGTGCCGATCGCGGTCAAGGACGACCTCGACGCCGCCGGGCACGTCACGTCGTGGGGGAGCCGGGCGCGACGGACACCGGCGAGCGCCGACAGCGCGGTCGTCGCGACGCTGCGGACGGCGGGCCTCGTGCCGGTCGGTCGCACGACGCTGCCGGAGCTCGCGCTCTACGGGTTCACCGAGTCGGTGCGCTTCGGCGTCACCCGCAACCCGATCGACACGGCGCGCACGCCCGGCGGGTCGTCGGGCGGCTCGGCGGCGGCCGTCGCGGGCGGGGCGGTCGGGCTGGCGACCGCGAGCGACGGCGCCGGCTCGATCCGCATCCCCGCCGGGTGCTGCGGTCTCGTCGGCATCAAGCCCGGCGCCGGCCGCACCCCCGGCGGCGGGTGGAACGGCCTCTCGGTCCAGGGCTGCCTCACCCGCCGGGTCGCGGACTCCGCGCTCTACCTCGACCTGATCGGCGACTTCCCGGCCCCGCTCGCGGCCGCCGCCGAGCAGGATCCGCCGCCCCTGCGCGTCGGTGTCGACCTCGCCTCGCCGGTGTCGCCCGCGCTCCCGCTCGACCCCGAGCTCGAGGCCGCGGTGCGCCGGACCGCCGAGACCCTCGCGGGGCTCGGCCACGACGTGCGCGAGGTGCGCACCCGCTGGGGCGCCGCGCCCCTCGGCTTCGTCGCCCGCATGCTGCACGGTCTCGCCGCCACCGCGGGCGAGGTCGACGACCCGACGCTGCTCGAGGCGCGCACCGCCGAGGTCGCGCGGATCGGGGGTCTCGTCCCGGACGCGGCGATCGCGCCCGCCCGCCGCCAGGGCGCCGCGGTGGGCCGGCGCCTGCTCGCCGATCTCGGCGTCGACGTCCTGCTGACCCCGCCCGCGCGCGGCCCGGCCGTGCCGGTCGGGCACTGGGCGGGCCGCCGGGGCCTGCCGACGATGCTCGCCCTCGGGCGGCATTACGCCCACACCCCGGGCTTCAACCACACCGGGCAGCCGGCCGCCGTGCTCCCGGTCGGACGCTCCGAGGTCGGGCTCCCCCTGGCGGTCCAGCTCGCCGTCGCCCCCGGCGAGGACGCGCGGCTCGTCGCGCTGGCGGCGCAGCTCGAGCGGGCGGCCGGCCCTGTGCGGGAGTGATCAGCGCGACGCCGGGACACGGGTGAGGACCGGGGAGGTCGGGTAGCCCCGCCCGGTCCGCCGCGCCGTGGACGTCGCCGACGTCCGCGTGCCGTGACCCCGGGGTACAGCCCTCCGCCCCGTCGCTCTCGTGCGGACCCGTCCGGCGTCGCCCCCGGCCGCCGGTCCCCGCGCGTGCCGAGGAGAGCGATGACCCCACTCGACGCGGTCCGCCCCGTGCTGGGGTCGTTCCGGACCGGGCCGTCCCCGCGGGGCGAGGGGCGCACCCGGCACAACCTGGCCGTGCTGGCCCGCGCCGCGGCCGACGACCTCGACGTCGCGCGCCTGGCCGAGGCACACCTCGACGCCGTGACGATCCACGCCGAGCTCGGGGGCCGGCCCGTGCCGGCCGGCTCGTGCTGGGGCGTGTGGGCCGCTGGACCGCCCGACGCGGAGGTGCGCGCGGAGCCGGACGGGGCGGGCCGATGGCGCCTGACCGGTCGCAAGCCGTTCTGCTCCGGCGCGGCGGGTCCGTGCACCCACGCCCTCGTCACCGCCCGGGCCGACGACGGCCGCCGCATCCTCGCGGTCGACCTCGCCGCGCCCGGGATCACCGTGACCCCCGGGCGGTGGCAGGCCCACGGGATGCGCGGCAGCGCCGCGGCGACCGTCGACCTCGACCGCGTGCCGGCCGAGCCGCTCGGCGGGCCCGGCGCCTACCTCGAGCGCGCGGGGTTCTGGCACGGCGCGATCGCCGTGGCGGCGGCGTGGTTCGGCGGCGCGGTCGGGGTCGCGGCGCCGCTGCGCCGCGCGGCCCGCGACGGTCGTCTCGACGCCCACGGCCACGCCCACCTCGGCGCGGTCGACGCCGCCCTCGCCGCGGCCCGGTGCCTGCTCCGCGACGCCGCGGACGCTCTCGACGCCGCGAGCCCGGAGCCGGCGCCGGTGGCCCGGCGGCGGGCCCTGCGGGTGCGGGCGGTCGTCGAGGCGGCGGTCGACAGCGCGCTGCGGCGCACCGGCCGCGCGCTCGGTCCGGGCCCGCTCGCCGGCGACGCCGACCACGCGCAGCGCGTCGCCGACCTCGAGGTCTACGTCCGCCAGAGCCACGCCGAGCGGGATCTCGCCACGCTCGGGGAGCTGGTCGGGGACGCCGAGGACGTGTGCCTGTGACCGCGCCGTCGCTCCAGGGCGCCGGGACGCCCGAGGACATCTGGTGGGGGCCCGGCGGCCTGGACGCGGTCCCGGCGGTCGACCCCGCGACCGTGCGACCGACCGGCCGGGTGGTCGTGGTGGCGCCGCACCCCGACGACGAGGTCCTCGGCGTCGGCGGGGTGCTCGCCGCCTGGGCGCCGGACGAGCTGCTCGTCGTGGCCGTCACCGATGGCGAGGGCTCCCACCCGGGGAGCCCGACGCTGACGCCCGCGCAGCTCGTCGAGCGCCGTGTCGGGGAGCGTCGCGCCGCGCTCGCCGCCCTGGGGGTGCCCGCCCGGGTGCACCGTCTCGGCCTGCCCGACAGCGGGGTGACGGCGGCCGGCGTCGCTCACGGTCTCGGTGCTCTCCTGCGCGCCGGCGACACCGTGCTCGCCCCCGTCGCGGACGACGGCCACCCCGACCACGACGCGGTGTCGGCCGGCGCGGGGCTCGCCGCCGACCGGGCCGGGGTCGCGTGCCGGCGGTACGCGGTGTGGCTGTGGCACTGGGCGCGCCCGGGGCAGGTGTCCTTCGAGGGTGCCCGCCGGCTCGTGCTGCCCGGCGACGCCGTCGCGGCCAAGAGCGCGGCGATCGCGTGCTTCACCACGCAGATCGCGCCGCTGTCCGACGACCCGCGCGACGCACCGGTGCTCACGGACGCCGTCCTGGCCCGGTTCCGCCGGGACACCGAGATCCTGTGGGGGCCGTGGTGAGCCTGTCCCGCGCGTACTTCGACGACCTCTACGCCCGCGACGCCGACCCGTGGGGCATCGAGGCGGGCTGGTACGAGGAGCGCAAGCGCGCCGTCGTCCTCGCCGCCCTGCCGCGGCCCCGGTACGCCCGCGCGTTCGAGCCCGGCTGCGCGTCCGGGGCGCTGTCGGTGGGGCTGGCCGACCGGTGCGACGAGCTCGTGTGCCGCGACGCCGCCGACCGCGCCGTCGCCGCCGCCCGCGCGCGGCTCGCCGGCCGCCCCGGCGTGGACGTGGCGCGGGGCGCGCTGCCCGGCGAGGTGCCCGCCGGCCCGTTCGACCTGGTGGTGGCCTCGGAGGTCGTCTACTACCTCGACGCGGACGACCGGGCGGCCTGCTGGGACGCCGTCGAGGAGCGTCTGGTCCCCGGCGGCCACCTGCTCGCCGTCCACTGGCTGCGCGCCGCGCCCGAGTACCCCGTCGAGGGACCCGCGGTGCACGACGAGCTCGCCGCGCGCCCCGGGCTCGCGCGGACCGTCCGTCACGACGAGGCCGACTTCCGGCTCGAGGTGTACGTGCGCGTCCCGCCCCCGGCGCGCTCGGTCGCCGAGGAGACGGGGCTGCGGTGACGCCGTGGATGGGTGTCGTGGTCCCGGCCCACGACGAGGAGGAGCTGCTCGCCGACTGCCTGGCCGGGCTCCGCGCGGCCGCCGGCGCCGTGCGGGACCGCGCGCGCGTGGCGGTGCTCGTCGTCGCCGACGCGTGCACGGACCGCACCGAGGTGATCGCCCGCCGGCACCGCGTGGGGGTGCGGCGTCTGGCGGCGCGCAACGTCGGGCGGGCCCGCGCCGCGGGTGCCGCCACGCTGCTGGCGCGTCGGACCCCGCCGCTGTGGCTGGCCACGACCGACGCCGACTCCGTGGTGCCCCGGGACTGGCTGTCCGCGCAGCTCGCGGCCCGGGACGCGGGTGCCGACGCGTGGGTCGGCACGGTCGCGGTCACCGACTGGGCCGGGCTGCCGCACCCGGTCCGTCACCGCTACCGGGCCGCGTACGACGAGGGCGGGACCGGCGACGCCCACCGCCACGTGCACGGAGCGAGCCTCGGGATCGCGGCCGACGCGTACCGCGCGGTCGGGGGGTTCCCGCCGCGGGCGACCGCGGAGGACGTCGCGCTCGTCGCGGCCCTCGACCGCGGCGGGTACCGGGTGCTCCGCGACCGCGCGCACCCCGTCGTGACGAGCGCGCGCACCGACGGCCGCGCCCCGGACGGATTCGCCGGTCATCTCCGGACGCTCACCCGGCATGTGATGCCCGCCTCACCGGGTAGCCCTCTCGCGGCCCCGCTCGAACCCGCGGCGGGGAGCCGGGGGCGGTCCGGCCGTGCCCGCGACTGATCGACACCGACGTCTCACCCGCTCGAGCCCGCGGCGGAGCCTCGACACGTGCTGCGCGCCCGCGACTGCCGGGCGCGCCCGTTCCCAGGAGCCGCGCCATGCCCGAGCGTCCCCGTCACACCGTCCGAGGAGCGTTCCCGTGAGCGCCGGATCCGCCGCGTGGCGTGCCCGGGTCGACGCGTCGCTCGACCCCCGGTTCGAACGGGCGTTCGCGATCGTCGACGCCGTGCACGCCGAACAGCAGCGCGGCACCCTCGAGCCCTCGCGGCTCGCCCGGTTGCGCCAGGAGCTCGCCCACCTCCTCGCCGAGATCGACGGTCTCGTCACGCCCCGCACACCGCGGGGCACGCGGTGACCGGCCGGTCGGGGGTCCTGCGTCGTCCGGTCGCGGCGGGTAACCTCCCGGTGACAGATTCGGCGGTTGAGACCTGCAGGCCGTCGCGGACGACGTGGTCCGACCCTTCCGTGGGCCGGGCCGCCCGTGGCCGCGAGGAGGCCCCATGAGCATCGACGTCGACCCGTCCACCGATCTCTCCGAGGATCTGCCGGCCGACCTGTCGGCGCGCCGACGCGCCGCGGTCGCCGAGGCCGTCGCCCGCGCCGAGCCGTCGGCCGTCGGCAACCGCCGGGCCTCGGTCGGCATCCGCCGGTACGGCCCGGGCTGCGTCGCGCTCGCGCTGCGCGGGCGGTTCGACCGCGCGGGCCGGGAGCGCCTGCGCGGCATGGCCGGCGAGCTCGAGCGCCAGGCGCGGACCGAGCTGGTCATCGACCTCTCGGGCCTCGAGGGCTGCGACGCCGGCCTCGCGCGGGTGCTCGCACGACTGCGCATCCGCTGCCTGGCCCACGAGGCCCGTGTCGAGCTGCACGACCCACCCGAGGCGCTGGCCGCGGAGCTCGGCCAGTTCCGGCTGTAGAGGGAGGACTCCCGTGACCGATCGCGACGACCTCCGCGTCCGCAAGGCCCTGCAGGGGATGGCGTTCCCCGCCGACCGCACCCAGGTCATCTCCTGGGCCACCGACCGCGGCGAGGGCGACACCCAGGTGCTGACGGCGCTGCGCGCGCTGCCCGACCGCATGTTCTCGACCGCCGACGACGTGGTGATCTCGGTGCCGCAACGCCCGGACCGGGCCTGAGTACGGTCGTGCGGTGACGTCCACGCCGATCACCGACGACGACCGTGACCACCTGCGACGCTGCGTGGAGCTCGCCCGCGAGGCGCTGGAGGCGGGCGACGACCCGTTCGGCTCGGTGCTCGTGGGCCCCGGCGGCGGCGGCGTCCGGTTCGCCGACCGCAACCGGGAGAGCTCGAGCGGTGACGCGACGCGCCATCCGGAGTTCGAGATCGCCCGGTGGGCGGCGGCCGAGCTCACCGCGCAGGAGCGGGCGGCGAGCACCGTCTACACCTCCGGCGAGCACTGCCCGATGTGCGCGGCCGCGCATGCCTGGGTCGGGCTCGGGCCGATCCTCTACGCGAGCTCGTCGGAGCAGCTGACGCGCTGGCGTGCCGAGCTCGGCGCGCCGCTGTCGCCGGTGCGTCCCCTGCCGATCACGGACGTGGCGCCGGCGCTGCGCGTGAACGGCCCGGTGTCCCCGTTCGACGACGAGATCCGCGAGCTCCACCGCCGCCGCCTCGCCGGCTGACGCCCCCGGACACGACGACGGCCCGGACCCGCAGCGTGTGCGCGGGTCCGGGCCGTACGTGAGCGAACTTTGGTGCTATGGCCCCAGAGTTCGCTCACGTGGGGTCGATCAGGTGCCGTCGGGGACGGGGGCGATGGTCTCGTAGGTGCCGTCCTCGTTGGTGTCGACGGCGCCCATGTCGAAGTCGCCGTTGTTGTTGGTGTCGAGCAGGACGGTCTCGCCGTAGCCGTCGGCGTCGGTGTCGACCACGGCGGTCTCGAAGCTGCCGTTGTGGTCGGTGTCGGCGATGACCGTGTCGACGTAGCCGTTGTGGTCCTCGTCGGTCGACACCGAGTCGATCTGGCCGCTCGCGTCGGTGGTGTAGGTGCCGACCTGCTGGCCGGAGGCGTTGTAGACGGAGCCGTTGGCGAAGGAGTAGTTGTCGCCGGCGGTGTCAGCCATGATCGATGCTCGCTCTCGGTGAGTGCTCGGTGCCCGGTGTGGTGGGCGTTCGGCACTCTGACGGCGGGAGGAGACGCGGATGTTCCGTCGGGAGCAGGGAATTTTCTCAGCGAGCCCGCGATCACCCAGGGTGACGGTCAGTCGTCGTCATCGCCGTCGCGGTCGTTGCCGTCGATCCCGCCCCGCGCCGCCTCGGACGCGGTCACGATGTCGACCGAGCCGAAGGCCCCGCTCGCGTCCACCGTGACCTCGCGCTGGGTGGCGCCGCCCGGGGGCAGCTGGCAGGCCTGCTCGCAGTCGGTCCCGCCGAACACCATGAAGCCCGCGGTGCGCACGACGGTGCCGTCGGGCACGACGACCTCGGTCTTCCCGAACAGCGACGCCACCTGGACCTCCTGCCGGTCGGCGGTGACGGGGACGGTCCGGTGGCCGAAGAGCGCGAAGCCGTCGTCGGCGCCGACGATCCGCGTGCCCCCGAAGGCCACGGCGCCGAGGACCAGGACCGGCACGACCACCCGCCCGATGCGGTGGTACCAGGGCGGCTGGTCGGGAGCGCTCGCCGGCACCGGCGGCGTCCGCGGCTCGGCCGGCGTCGACGCCGCCGGCGCCGGGAGGTCGGCCACCAGCATGTCGAGCTCCCGCTGGACCCGCGCCTCGTAGCACTGCCGGGTGCGCTCGTCGTACTCGGTGAGCGTGAGGACCCCGTCGTCGAGGGCCGCGCGGAGGCGGTCGTCGGTGGCGCGCCGCTCCCGGTCGCCGATCCGCATCTCCGGGGGCTCCGCGGTCACGGATCCATCCTGCCCGGTCACCCGCGGCGACGGGAGGCGAGCAGGGCCCGGTCGTCGGGGTCGTCGGTGCGGGCGAGGGCGGCGTCGAGCGCGGCGTCGGCCTCGCTGTTGCGGCCGAGGCGGCGCAGCAGGTCGGCGCGCACCGCGTGGAGCAGGTGGTAGCGGTCGAGGCGCGCGGCGAGCTCGTCGACGATCGCCAGGGCCGTCGCGGGCCCGTCGGTCTCGGCCACGGCGACCGCGCGGTTGAGCGCGACCGTCGGGCTCGGGGCGAGCGCGAGGAGCTGGTCGTGGAGGGCGACGAGCTGGGCCCAGTCGGTCGACGCGGCGTCCGGGGCCGCGGTGTGGACCGCGTTGATCGCGGCCTGCACCTGGTACGGCCCGGGGCGGTCGCGGCGCAGGCACCGACGCACCAGGTCGAGACCCTCGGCGACGAGCGCCGGGTCCCACCGTGCGCGGTCCTGGTCGGCCAAGAGGACCCGCGCCCCGCGGCCGTCGGTCCGGGCGGGGCGACGGGCCTCGGTGAGCAGCATGAGCGCGAGCAGGCCCAGCACCTCCGGCTCGTCGGGCATCAGCTCGGCGAGCAGCCGCCCCAGCCGGATCGCCTCGGCGGCGAGGTCGTCGCGGGTGGCGGTCGCGTGGCCCTCGGTGAAGACGAGGTACACGACGGCGAGGACGCCGGGCAGTCGGTCGGGGAGGTCGGCGTCGCGCGGCACGCGGTAGGGGATGCGGGCCGCCCGGATCTTGTTCTTCGCGCGCACGATCCGCTGGGCCATCGTCGCCTCGGGCACGAGGAACGCCCGCGCGATCTCGGGGGTCTCGAGCCCGCCGAGCAGGCGCAGCGTCAGGGCGACCCGGGCGGGCAGCGCGAGCGCGGGGTGGCAGCACGTGAAGATCAGGCGCAGGCGGTCGTCGTGCACCGGGCCGTCCTCCTCGTCCTGCGGTTCGTCCTCGTCCGGCTCGTCCCGCGGCGGCTCCTCGCGGACCGCCCGGGCCTCCTTGTCGCGGCCGAGCGCGTCGCGCCGCAGCCGGTCGATCCCGCGTCGGCGGGCGGTGGTGACGATCCAGCCGCCCGGGTTCGGCGGCACACCGTCGGCGGGCCAGCGGGTGAGCGCGACGGCGAACGCGTCCTGCACCGCCTCCTCGGCGAGGTCGATGTCGCCGAGGGCGCGCACGAGCGTCGCCACGCACCGCCCGTACTCCTCGGCGAAGATCCGGGAGATCTCCGCCGAGGAGGGCGGGGTGCTCACACGGTCCAGTGGAACGGGCGGACCTCGATCGGCAGGCCGGTGGCCTCGGTCGAGCGCCTGGCCCAGTGCATCGCGGCGTCGAGGTTGGGCGCGTCGACGATCGTGAAGCCGCCGAGGTACTCCTTGAGCTCGACGAACGGGCCGTCGGTGACGAGGACGTCCTCGCCGCTGCGGGCCAGGACCGTCGCGGTGTCGGGAGCCTCGAGCCCGCCGGAGAACACCCAGACGCCCGCGGACCGCATGTCGGTGTGGAGCCGGTCGAGGCGGGTCATGATCTCGCCCAGCTCGGCCTCGGACGGCGGCTCGCCGCCGGCGGGCTGGTACACGCTGAGCAGGTAGTGGGCCATCGGGGTCCTCCTCGGTCCTGGCGGCGGGCACCGTGCCCGCACACCCCCACCACGAACGGCCCGCGGCCGATCGACAGGTCCGGACGGAGATTCTCGCGGCGGGGCTCAGTACAGGAGCGTCCGGTAGTGCTCCGGGGCGTAGCGCTGCTCCAGCTCCTCGAGGGAGGCATCGGGGCTCGTCCGGTGCGCGATCTCGGCGACGCTCGGGAGGTCGGTGGATGTCCACGACTCGGGGTCCCACAGCCCGCTGCGCATGAGGGCCTTGGGGCAGTGGAAGAACACCTCGTCGACGGTCACCTCGACCAGGACGCGCGGGCGGTGGCCGCGGACCTCGAACACCGCCGCGTCCTCGGGGTCCAGGAGGAGCCGCGCGCGCCCGTTCACGCGCAACGTGTCGCGGCGGTGCGGGACGAGGAACAGCAGCGCGACGTGGGGGTCGCCGAGGATGTTGACCATCCCGTCGACGCGGCGGTTCCCGGGCCGGTCGGGGAGCAGCAGGGTCCGGTCGTCGACGGCGAGCACCTCGCCCGCCGGGTCGCCCTTGGGGGACACGTCCAGCGAGCCGTCGGCGCCGGAGGTGGCCAGCAGGTGCAGCGGTGAGCTCGCGATGAAGGCCCGGTCGACGTCGTCGAGCTGCGCGCGCACCTTCGTGACGGCGCGTGGCATCGGCTCGCCGATCACGGCTCGCAGCTGCTCGACATCGGTGATCTCCGTGCCGCCGCGTGCGGCCCGCCCGCTCATCGACCCGAGGTTACGGAGCCTCGGGCGACCGCGCGAAGAGGTGCCGCCGGTTGATCGCCTCCAGCACGTCGGCGCGCGTGCGTGTGCCGTGGTCGGCGGCGACGAGGCGGTCGGCGATCGCCACCGAGAAGGCGATCAGGCAGCGCGCCTCGAGGTCCTCATCGTCGGCGCTGACGGGCTCCAGCAGCTCGCGCAGGTAGGCCATGCGGACGTCGTCGACGCGGCGCAGGCGCTCGGCGACGCCCGCGTCGCGCCGCGCCCAGTCGCGGACGGCGAGGTCGACCGGGCGCAGCTCGACGCTGAACGTCAGCTCGGCGGCCCGGCGGGCCTTCCGCATCGCGTCGCCGCCCTCCCGCTCGACGCGCGCGAGGACGTCCGCGGTGCTCCGGGACTCCCACGTGTCGAGCACCTCGGTCAGGAGCGCGCGCCGGTCGGCGAAGTAGCCGTAGAAGCCGCCCTTGGTGACGCCCAGCGACCGGGCCAGCGACTCGATCTGGACCGCGTCCGGCCCGCCGTCGGCGAGCGCCAGCAGGGCCGCGTCGATCCACCGGTGGCGCGGTGTGCGGGCGAGGGCCATGCGTTCCTCCCGGTGTCTATACGGCACCGTACAGACGGTGCTAGCGTCGGTGTATACGGGTCCGTACATCGACCGGGGAGCGGCCATGACCACAGCACCCGCCACCGGCCACGGGCTGCGGCTGCCGCCGGGTCAGCGCCCGGTCGCCGGCTTCCCGCGCTTCGGCACCCACCTCCACCACCCGCCGCCGGCCGTCCCCGCGGACCACGCGATCGAGGTCCGCGGCGCGGTGCGGGCCGGCGTCACGGTCCCGCTCTCTGCGCTCGCCGGGCTGCCGCGCCGCGAGCTCGTCGCCGACCTCCACTGCGTCGCCGGGTGGTCGGCGGTCGACCTCCGGTGGGAGGGGGTCCCGTTCGCGAGCTTCTGGCGCGAGCTGGTCGCGCCGGCCCTCGACCCGGACGCGCCCGTCACCCACCTCGTCTTCCGGGGACTCGACGGGCACCGGTCGGTCGTCACGATCGAGGACGCGCTGGACGACGACGTCCTGCTCGCCGAGAACCTCGACGGGCGGCCGCTCGACGGCGACCACGGCGCCCCGGTCCGGCTCGTCAGTCCGCGCCAGTACGGCTACCTCAGCACCAAGCACCTCTGCCGGATCGAGGTCCGCACCGCCCGGCCGGGACCCCGCCGGTCCGTGATCGACCGGGTGATCGAGGAGCACCCGCGCGCGCGGGTCTGGGCCGAGGAGCGTCACGGCTCCCTGCCGGGGCCGTGGGTGCGCCCGTTCTACCGCGCGCTGGTCGCGCCGCTCCGGGCCCTCTGCGCGCTCGGCGACTCAGGGGCGCGCGAGGCCGTGGAGCAGTAGCGCCGCCAGCGCCTCGTACGCCTCGGCGTCGGCGAGCCCGGTCGCGCCGGCGATGCGGCGCTGCTGGATCGCCACCATCGTCGTCGCGACGGTCTCGGCGGCGAAGGACACCGGCACGTCGCGGAAGGCGCCGGCCTCGACGCCCTCGGCGATCAGCTCGCCGACGCGCCGGGCCGCGGCGCGGGTGTTGCGCGCGTAGACCTCGGCGGCGGGCGGGAACGCGGCCATGTCGTCGACGAAGGCGGCCGACGCGGGGGCGAGCTCGGCCGCCACGGCACGCAGGTAGGCCGCGACGCGGTCGGCCGGCGCCGCGCAGGCGTCGACGGCGGCCTCGACGTGGGTCGTGGCGCGCTCGAAGAAGTGCACCACCGCGGCGCGCACCAGCTGTTCCTTCGAGCCCGCGAGCGCGTAGAGCGTGCGCTTGGAGCACCGCAGCCGAGCCGCGAGGTCGTCGAGGGTGAGGTGGGCGAAGCCCTCGGCGAGCAGGAGCGCCACGAGGGCGTCGAAGAGCTCCGAGTGGCGCGCGGCACCGCGGCGCGTCGAGCTCGGAGCACTCATGCGCCTACCCTAGCGGCACCTCCATCGGTACTCTAGGACCGATCTGAGTACCGATAGGAGTCCAGCGATGCCGGTCGACCGCCTGCTGCCCACCCAGGAGTCCGAGGACCTCCTCGAGCTGACCCGCGACCTCGCGGACAAGGAGCTCGCGACGCGGGTGGAGGAGCACGAGCGGGCCGAGAGCTATCCCGAGGGCCTCTTCGCGACGCTCGGCGCGGCCGGACTGCTGGGGCTGCCCTACCCCGAGGAGGTCGGCGGCGGCGGGCAGCCGTACGAGGTCTACTTGCAGGTGCTCGAGGAGCTGGCCGCCCGCTGGGCCGCGGTGGCCGTGGCGACCAGCGTCCACTCGCTGTCGTGCTTCCCCCTGTTCACCTTCGGCACCGCCGACCAGCAGCAGCGCCTGCCCGAGATGCTGGGCGGCTCGCTGATCGGGGGCTACTCGCTGTCCGAGCCGCAGGCCGGCTCGGACGCCGCGGCGCTGCGGTGCAAGGCCTCGCGGGTGGAGAACGGCTACGAGATCACCGGCACCAAGGCCTGGATCACCCACGGCGGGCGCGCCGACTTCTACGCGCTGTTCGCCCGCACGGGCGAGGGCTCACGCGGCGTCTCGTGCTTCCTCGCGCCGGGGCAGGCCGAGGGCCTGTCCTGGGGGCGGCCCGAGGAGAAGATGGGCCTGCACGCGGTGCCGACGGCCACGGCGAACTGGGACGGCGCGGTGCTCGACGCCGACCGGCTGATCGGCCGCGAGGGGCAGGGTCTCGAGATCGCGTTCTCGGCGCTGGACTCGGGGCGCCTCGGGATCGCGGCCTGCGCCGTGGGGCTCGCGCAGGGCGCGCTGGACGCGGCGGTCGACTACGCGAACGAGCGGACGACGTTCGGCCGCAAGATCGTCGACCACCAGGGGCTGGGCTTCGTGCTCGCCGACATGGCCGCGGCCGTCGACTCCGCGCGCGCCACCTACCTCGACGCGGCCCGCCGCCGCGATCTCGGGCGTCCGTACTCGCGGCAGGCCAGCGCGGCGAAGCTGGTCGCGACCGACAACGCCATGCGGGTCACCACCGACGCCGTGCAGGTGTTCGGCGGCTACGGCTACACCCGCGACTTCCCGGTGGAGCGCTACATGCGCGAGGCCAAGATCATGCAGATCTTCGAGGGCACCAACCAGATCCAGCGCCTGGTGATCAGCCGCGGTTTCGCCCGCTGATACGTGAGCAGTTGGGGCCCCTGGAGGGGCCCCAACTGCTCACAGGGGACTCAGCCGCCCCACGTCACCTGGCGCAGGCCGTGGCGGTCGGGCGGGCCGGGCTGGGCGGCGCCGTCGGGGGAGACCGGCGAGCCGTGCGCCGTGCCGCCGTCGCGGGCCTCGGTCTGGTCGCCGCCCGACGGGGTCGCGCCGGCGTCGAGCTCGGCGAGCCGGGTGCGCAGCACCTCGATCACCGGCAGACGCGAGGAGTGCTCCCGCTCGTGGGCGAGCAGGCCCTCGACGTCCTCGCGCGCCAGCGAGCGGATGCGGTGCTTGACGGTGTCGACCGTGGCGTGGTCGAAGTCGGGAAACGGGGTGTCGGCCACGGAGCTCCTCCTTGCGGACGGGGCCGCAGGGCTACCCGATCACGCCGCCGACGCACCCTCCTCCTCGTCGCCGGGCGCGGGAGCGGCCGCGAGCATGCCCGACACCCGCTTCTTGACCATCCACCCGATCGTCGCGCCCGCCACGAGCGCGACGGCCAGCCCGACGTAGGAGAAGCGCTTCAGCCACGTCTCGGCGACGATGCCGAGGAAGTAGATGGCGTACGTGGTGCCGATCGTCCACAGCGCGCCACCGATGATGTTGGCGGGCAGGAACTTCTTGTACGGCATCCGCAGGGCCCCGGCCAGCGGCCCGGCGAGGATGCGCAGGATCGCGATGAAGCGGCCGATGATCACGGTCAGCACACCCCAGCGCGCGAACGCCCGTTCGGCGAGGGCGAGGTGGGACGGCCCGAAGTGCTTCGGGAACCGCCGCCCCAGCCGTTCGAGCAGCCCGATCCCGTAGTGCCGCCCGACGGCGTAGCCGATGGAGTCGCCCACCACCGCCCCGATGAGCGCCCCCAGGGCGACCCACTCCGGCTCCACCGGGATGTCGGGGCGCGACGAGAGCAGCGCGGCGCTGACCAGCACGACCTCGCCGGGCAGCGGCACGCCGAGGCTCTCGATGCCGACGACCCCCGCGACGGCCAGGTAGACCGCCAGCGGGGGGATGGTCATCAACCAGTGGTCGATCGCCACGTCGGGACCTCTCGCTCGGCGGCGGGTGAGCTGCTCGGTGAGCTCCCCGGATCCTTGCGATGATGACCCACGGTGGCGCGCAGGGGGACCCTCCCGTCCGCTAGACGACCACGGACGGCCCAGTCGGCGACCCAGGGTGACCTACTCGCGGCGCAGCGTCCGGCTCCGGCCGCGGAACTCGGCGATCACCTGGTTGTCCCGGGGACGGACGAGCGTCACGTCGAACACCCCGCTGCGCCCGAAGGCCACCCGCTCGGTCGCGAGCGCCTCGAGGACGTCGCCGGTGCGCGCCGAGGCGACGAAGACGATGTCCGCGGCGGCCGCCACCGCGACCGGCCCCGGGCTGTTGCACGCGCACGCGAACGCCGAGTCGGCGAGCAGGAACAGGTAGCCGCCGTGGCACATGCCGTGCCCGTTGACCATGTCCTCGGTGATCGTCATGGTCAGCCGGGCCCGGCCGTCGACGGCCTCGTGCAGCTCCATGCCGAGCTTGCGCGAGGCGGCGTCGTCGTCCCACATCCGCCGGACCGACGGCGAGATCGGCCCGTCGAGGTCACCCATTCCGCTTCGCCACCAGCGTCAGCACGTCGTACTTGGCCACCGGCTCGCCGGCGGCGTTGGCCACCTCGGCGTCCCAGCGCACCTCTCCGTACGCCGCGGAGGCGCGGGGCGAGATGTCCTTGGCCGTCAGCGTGATCGTCAGTTCGTCGTCGAACTTCACCGGCGTCAGGAAGCGCAGGTGGTCGACGCCGAAGTTCGCCAGCACGGGTCCGGGCGCCGGGTCGACGAACAGGCCCGCGGCGAACGAGACCACGAGGTAGCCGTGGGCCACCCGCTCGCCGAAGAACGGGTTCGCCGCCGCGGCCTCGGCGTCGAGGTGGGCGTAGAACGTGTCGCCGGTGAACTCGGCGAAGTGCTCGACGTCGGCCTCGGTCACGCGCCGCGGACCGCCGACCACGGTGTCGCCCGGGCGCAGGTCCTCGAGGTGCTTGCGGAAGGGGTGCTCGTCGGTGACGGTGCGGGCGCTGCCCGGCACCCACCGCCCGGTGATCGCCGCGAGCATGTCCGGGCTCGCCTGGACCGCGCTGCGCTGCATGTGGTGGGCGACGCCGCGCAGCCCGCCCATCTCCTCGCCGCCGCCGGCGCGTCCCGGCCCGCCGTGCACGAGCTGGGGCATCGGCGAGCCGTGGCCCGTCGACTCCTTCGCGTCGGCGCGGTCGAGCACGAGCAGCCGCCCGTGCCACGGCGCGACGCCCAGCACGACGTCGCGCGCGAACGCCGGGTCGGCGGAGACGACCGAGCCGGCCAGCGACCCCTGACCGCGGGCGGCGAGCTCGATCACCTCGGCGGTCGAGGAGTACGGCACCACGGTCGACACCGGCCCGAACGCCTCGACCTCGTGCACGGCGGCGGAGTCCGGGTTCGCCCGCAGCAGCACCGGGGACAGGAACGCGCCCCGCTGGGCGTCCGCCCCGTGGACCTCGACCTGCTCGGGGTCACCGAACACGATCTCGGCCTCGTCGGTGAGCGACTTCAGCGAGCGGCGCACCTCCTCGCGCTGCTCCAGCCCGGCCAGGGCACCCATGGTCACCGCGGGATCGGCGGGGTCGCCGACGACGACGTCGGCGAGCTTCGTCCGGACCGCCTCGACGACGGCGTCGGCCTGCTCCGCGGGCACGAACGCGCGCCGGATCGCCGTGCACTTCTGGCCGGCCTTGACCGTCATCTCGGTGACGAGCTGGGAGACGTAGAGGTCGAACTCCGGGGTGCCCGGCGTCGCGTCCGGCCCGAGGATCGAGCAGTTCAGCGAGTCGGCCTCGGCGGTGAACCGCACCGCGCGGGCCGAGAGGACCGGGTGGGTGCGCAGCCGCCGCGCGGTGGAGGCCGAGCCCGTGAACGACACGAGGTCCTGCTCGGTGAGGTGGTCGAACAGGTCGCCGGTCGAGCCGGCCAGGAACTGCACCGAGCCCTCGGGCAGCAGGCCCGAGTCGACGATCAGCCGCACCAGCTCCGCGGTGAGGAACGCCGTCGGCGTCGCCGGCTTGATGATCGACGGGACGCCGGCCAGGAACGCCGGCGCGAGCTTCTCGAGCGGGCCCCAGCAGGGGAAGTTGTAGGCGTTGACCTGCACCGCGACACCCTGCAGCGGGGTGTGGACGTGCTGGCCGACGAACGTGCCGCCCTTGCTCATCGGCACGAGGTCGCCGTCGAGCCACGGGCCCGCGGCGGGCAGCTCGCGCTTGCCCAGCGAGGCGTAGGTGAGCAGCACCCCGATGCCGCCGTCGACGTCGAACTTCGCGTCGCCCTTCGTCGCGCCCGTGCGCGCCGAAGCCGCGTAGAGCTCCTCGCGGTGCTCGCGCAGGTGCCCGCCGAGGGCCTTGAGCAGCGACGCGCGCTGGTGGAACGACAGCTCCCGCAGCGCCGGCCCGCCGGTGCGGCGCCCGTACGCGGCCACCGCGGCCATGTCGATGCCGTCGGTGGCCAACCGGCCGATCTCCTCGCCGGTGACGGCGTCGCTCATCGGGCGGCCCTCGACGCCGTCGGGGGTGACCCACCCGCCGCGGACGTAGCTGGGCAGGACGCTCATCGCTGGGACTCCTATACGTCGTAGTCGACGGTCACGTCGTCCGAGACCGGCAGAGCCTGGCAGGTGAGCACGAAGCCGGCCTCGACCTCCTCGGGCTCGAGCGCGAAGTTGCGCCGCATGCGCACCTCGCCGACGGTCACCTGCGCGCGGCAGGTCCCGCAGACGCCGCCCTTGCACGCGAACGGCAGGTCGGATCGGGCCTTCTGCGCGGCGTCGAGCACCGGCTCGGTGCGCGGCAGGGTCAGCACGCTCTCCCGGCCGTTGAGCACGACCGTGACGGTGGCGCCCCCGGCGTCGTCGACGACGTCGTCCTCGGCGCGGTGCACCTCGGGCGGCGGCTCGTCGACGTAGAACAGCTCGCGGTGCACCCGCCGGCGCTCGACGTCGAAGCCGGTGATGACGTCGGTGGCCGCCTCGACCATCCCGAGCGGCCCGCACAGCCACCAGTGCGCGACCTCGCCGACGGGCACCAGCGCGCCGATCAGCGTGCGCAGGCGGTCGGCGTCGAGGCGGCCGTTGAACAGGTCGGCGGCGGTGGGCTCGCGGGAGAGCACGTGGACCAGCTGCAGCCGCGGGCCGTAGCGGTCCTTGAGGTCGGCGAGGTCCTCGCCGAACATCACCGTGTCCGAGCGCCGGTTGCCGTAGAGCAGGGTCACCTGGGTGTCGCGGTCGGCGGCCAGCACGGTGGACGCGATCGAGAGCACGGGCGTGATGCCCGAGCCGGCGGCGACGAGGACGTGGTGCTCCCCGGGCGCGACCTCCGGCGTGAAGCGGCCCTGCGGCGGTCCGACCTCGATCTCGTCGCCCGCGGCGAGCCGGTCGACGAGCCACGTCGAGAACAGCCCGGTGTCGACACGGCGCACCCCGATCCGCGGCGCCGCGCCCTCGGGCGCGCAGATCGAGTACGAGCGGCGCTCCTCGCCGTCCTCGCCGGTCAACCGCAGCGTGAGGTACTGGCCGGCGCGGAAGGCGTAGTCGTCGCCGAGGTGGTCGGGGACGTCGAACCGCACGGCCACGGCGTCGTCGCAGAGCCGCTCGACGTCGGCGACGCGCAGGGTGTGGAAGCCGGGGGCCGTGTCGGTGGCACGGTCCTCGGTGGCGGGCGCCGTCATCAGATCTCCTTGACGTGCTCGAACGGCTCGCCGCACGACCGGCAGCGGCGCAGCGCGGTGCAGGCCGTGGGTCCGAAGCGGGAGGTCTCGTCGGTGTCGCGGGCGCCGCACTGCGGGCAGGCGACGGTCCGCGACGGGGCCACGAGGGTCAGGGGCACCGGGCCGCCCGCGGCACGGGGACCGATCCGGTCGGGCGGTGCGACGCCCGCGGCCGCGAGCTTGCGCCGTCCCTCGTCGGAGATCCAGTCGGTGGACCACGGCGGGCTGAAGGTCGTGCGGACGTCGACCTTCGCGTACCCGGCCTCGGTCAGCGCGCGCCGCAGGTCGTGGCGCATCTCGTCGAGGGCGGGGCACCCGGAGTAGGTCGGGGTGAGGGTGACCCGGACGACGCTGTCCGCGCCGTCCTCCACGACCTCCACGCCGCGCAGGACGCCGAGGTCGGCGAGGGTCAGCATCGGCATCTCGGGGTCGACGACCTGCTCGGCAGCCGTCCGCGCGTCGGTCTCGGTGGTCACCACGTCGCCTCCGGGTGGGCGCGGGCGAGCGACTGCATGAGGGCGAGGAGCCCGCCGAGGGCCTCGGTGTGCACGCCGTCGCGGCCCCCGCGGCCGCCGACGAGGCCGACCGCGGGCTTCTCCGGGCGGGTCAGCGTGGCCGCCGGCAGGACCTGCTCGAGGACCGCGTCGACCTCGGCGCGCAGCTGCTCAGGATCGACGGCGACGCCGGCGTCGACGAGACGGCGCTCGACGGCGTGGGAGAGGAAGAGCTCCTCGACGAACGGCCACACCGCGTCGAGGCCCGCCTGCATCCGGGTGTGCGAGAGCTCGGTGCCGTCGCCCAGGCGCAGGACCCACTGGGCGGCGTAGTCGCGGTGGTAGGTCAGCTCCTTGACGGCCTTCGCGGCGACCGCGGCGAGCACGGGATCGCTGCTCGCGGTGAGCCGCTGCATCAGCGCCAGGCGCCACGAGGACAGGACGAGGATCCAGGCGATGGTGCGGCCGAAGTCGCCGAGCTCGGACTCGACGAGCGTGACGTTGCGGAAGCCGCGGTCGTCGCGGAAGTACGTCAGCACGTCCTCGTCGTCCTGCGGCCCGGCGCCTCCGCCTCTCCCGTCGCTGCGCTCGCCCCGGTACGGCTCGGCGGCGCCGAGGTGGCCCGCCCGCGAGAGCAGGACGCGGGCCTGCCCGAGCAGGTCCAGCGCGATGTTCGCGAGCGCGACCTCCTCCTCGAGCTCGGGCGCCTTCGCCGTCCACCCGGACAGCCGCTGGGCCGCGATCAGGGCGTCGTCGGCGAGCATGAGGCAGTAGGCCGCGAGGTCGTCGCGGTCGACGCCGTCGGGCACCGGCGCGTCGATCTCCGCGGTGCCGGCGTCGAACCCGGTGCCGAAGGCCCAGCGCCCGTCGTCGTCGGCCGTCGACAGGGCGTCGTAGACGTTCTCGTCGTCGTGGTCGTGATGGCTGCTGTGCATCAGAGGTGGGGGACGTCGTCGGGGATCTCGTAGAACGTCGGGTGCCGGTAGACCTTGTCGCCGGCCGGCGCGAAGAACGGGTCCTTCTCGTCCGGGCTCGACGCGGTGATCGCGTCGCCGCGGACGACCCAGATGCTCACGCCCTCGTTGCGCCGCGTGTAGAGGTTGCGGGCGTTGTGCAGGGCCATCGTGTCGTCGGGGGCGTGCAGCGACCCGACGTGCACGTGGTTGAGCCCGCGCTTGCCGCGCACGAAGACCTCGTAGAGCGGCCAGACCGCCTTCGGGGTGCCGGTGAACGTCGGCTCGCCCTCGACGTGGGCCGTGGTGTCGTCGGCCATGCTCATGCTGCCGGCACCTCCTTCCGGGCGTGCTTGGCGGCGTACGCGCTGGCGGCGTCCCGCACCCACTGACCGTCCTCGTGCGCGGCGCGACGGTTGGCCAGGCGCTGGGCGTTGCACGGCCCCGCACCCTTGACGACCTGCATGAACTCGTCCCAGTCGATGTCGCCGAAGTCGTGCGCCTCGCGCTCGGCGTTCCAGCGCAGCTCCGGGTCCGGCAGCGTGACGCCGAGGGCCTCGGCCTGCGGGACGGTCATGTCGACATAGCGCTGGCGCAGCTCGTCGTTGGTGTGGCGCTTGATCCGCCAGGCCATCGACTGCTGGGTGTTGGGCGAGTCGCCGTCGGCGGGGCCGAACATCATCAGCGACGGCCACCACCAGCGGTCGACGGCGTCCTGGACCATCGCGCGCTGCGCGTCGGTGCCGGCCATCAGCGTGCGCAGCAGCTCGAAGCCCTGGCGCTGGTGGAACGACTCCTCCTTGCAGATGCGCACCATCGCCCGCGCGTAGGGGCCGTAGCTGGAGCGGCACAGCGGGACCTGGTTGACGATCGCGGCACCGTCGACGAGCCACCCGATGACGCCGATGTCGGCGAACGTCAGCGTCGGGTAGTTGAAGATCGACGAGTACTTCTGCTTGGAGTCGATCAGCTTCTCGGTGAGCTCGGCGCGGTCGACGCCCAGCGTCTCGGTCGCCGAGTAGAGGTACAGCCCGTGCCCGGCCTCGTCCTGGACCTTGGCCAGCAGGATCGCCTTCCGGCGCAGGCTCGGGGCGCGCAGGATCCAGTTGCCCTCGGGCTGCATCCCGATGATCTCGGAGTGCGCGTGCTGGGCGATCTGGCGGATCAGCGTCTTCCGGTAGCCCTCGGGCATCCAGTCGCGCGGCTCGATCCGGCCCTCGGTCGCCACGGTGCGGTCGAACTCCGCCTCGAGGTCGCTCAGGTCGCGGCCCTGGTCCTCGGTCACCGTCATCGGTGGCCACCTCCGTACCGAATGTTCGTTCGGTTGGCCATGGTGGCGCACCGGGGTGCGGGTGCGCAACCGTCGTCGCCCGGGTGACGGAGCGAGGGCCGCCTTCGCTGCCTGTGACGCAGCGAGGGACGCCTTCGCTCCAGGCGGCGTGGGTGGTGTGGGTGGCGCTCGCGGTGATCACGGGCGCGTCATCCCCCCTCGAGCTCCCGTGACGGGTGCACCAGGTGCTCGTGATCTCCGCAGGGGTGGGCACGCGCTGCGCGATCAGCACGTTCCGCAGCTGGCCCTGCCTCTCGATCACGCATAACGAGCCGGTCGCCGCGAGCGCACATGGCCGGCGCCCCGCGGGCGGGGGACCGAGGGACGCCCTGACTGCGTGACGTGCAGCGAGGGACGCCCTCGCTTCCCCCCGGGCGCCGTGCGCGAGAGGTGCCCGCGCCCTGCGTTCCCGGGGAGCGAGGGGCACCTTCGCTGCTCCCGACGCAGCGAGGGATGCCCTCGCTCCTCCTCCGGCGCCGGGCAGGATCCGCTGCCGTGGATGTTCTCGCGACGCTCGCCGACGGCGCGCTCACCGTCCGGCGCGCCACGGAGCAGGACCTGCCCGCGCTGGTCGGGCTGGTCGCCGCCGACCCCGTCAGCGCCGGCCGGGGCGACGCCGTCGGCGACCTCGCGCCGTACGACGCGGCCTTCGCCGAGATCGACGCCGACCCCGCCCACCTGCTGGTCTGCCTCGACGACGCCGACGGGACGACGGTCGGGACGCTGCAGCTCACCGTGCTTCCGAGCCTCGGACGGCGGGGGACGCGGCGGGCCCAGCTCGAGTCGGTGCACGTGGACGAGCGCCGGCGCGGGCGCGGTCTCGGGGCCGCGCTGGTGACGTGGGCGGTCGCGGAGGCGCAGCGGCGCGGCTGCGGGCTCGTGCAGCTGACGAGCGACGCGTCCCGGTCCGGGGCGCACCGGTTCTACGAACGGCTGGGCTTCACCGCGAGCCACGTCGGGTTCAAGAAGGACCTGACGTCCCGTCGATGAGCTCGTCGAGCGTGACGTAGAGCCCGGGCTCACCGGTGCGCCGGCTGCGCTCGACCGCCGCCCGGGCGCGCGCCGCGATGCGGGAGATCTCGTCCGCGGCCACCACGCGGGTCTGCAGCACGGTGCCGTCCCCGTCGGTCAGCGTGACGGCGACGAGGCCGGTGTCGGGCTGCTCGGAGAACTCCAGCGGCACGGGCTCGAGACTAGGACGCCGGCCCGCCGGTCGCAGGCACCTTCGCGAGCAGGCCCTCGAAGGCCATGCGGTCGACCTCGGCCACCAGGGCGTCGACGGCGATGCGGCCGGGCCGGTACCAGTCGACCAGCGAGTTCACGAGCCCCGAGAGCAGGCGCGCGTCGACGGCGGGGTCGGGCCCGGCGCGCAGCTCGCCTGCGGCCGTGGCCTCGCGCACCAGGGCGGCGATCGCCGCGTCGAACTCCCGCCGCCGGCCCAGGGCCCAGCGCTCGGTCTCGGTGTTGCCGCGCAGGCGCAGGAGCAGCGTGACGTGCGGGAGCTCCGCGGCGAGCACCTCGACCTGGCGGCGCACGATGTGGCGCAGGCGGGCCAGCGGGCTGCCCGCGACGGCAGCCGGCTCCTCGAGGATCCCGAACAGGCCGTCGAGCGCCCGCTCCAGGGCGGCGCGCAGCAGCGCCTCCTTGCCCCGGACGTGGTGGTAGAAGGACGACTTCGTGATCCCCGCGGCGGCGGAGAGGTCCTCCATGCTCGTCGCGTCGTAGCCGCGCTCGTTGAACACTCGCGCCGCGACCTCGACGAGGCTCGACGGGTCGTAGGCCGGCCGGGCGCGACGCTCCCGCGTGGTCCCCGTCGGGGGCTCACCCTCACGGGCGGGGGGACGCGCACCGGTCACGGACGGCAATCTACGGGTCGACCCCGCGTCAGCGGGTGCGACGGGGCCGGTCCGGTCGGCCGCGGTGTCGCCGCCGGAGGTGCTGGCGCGGGTGCGCGGGAGGCCGCATCCTCGTCCTGGCCGGTGGGGCGCGTCACTGCTACCGTCGGCGACCGACCGAACGATCGTTCGACTGCGGAGAGCCCGCAGTGTGTCCCCGAGGTGGGTCGATGACGACGCTGGACACCCTCCACGACCTGGCGCCGGCGGCGGACGCGGGCAACGCCACGCGCACCGTCGGGGCGCCGATGCGCCGTGCGCTCGCGACCGCGCGCGACCGCACGGCGGTGGTCTGCGGGGAGCACACCGTGACCTACGCCGAGCTGGGCGACCGGGTCGCCCGCCTCGGCACGGTCCTCACGCGCCTCGGCCTCGCGCCGGGCGACCGCGTCGGGGTGCTCGGGGCCAACTGCCACCGCTACCTCGAGCTCTACCTCGGCCTGCCGAGCCACGGCCTGGTGATCGTCCCGCTCAACGTCCGGCACACCGCCGCCGAGCGGACCTACGCGCTGCGCGACGCTGGGGCGACGGTGCTCTTCGCCGACCGGCCCCTCGACGGCCTCGACCCGGACCTGCGCGTCGTCGACACGACCACCGAGTACGAGACGCTGCTCGCGGACGCGGAGCCCGTCGCCCCGCTGCGCGAGCCCGCCGAGCGCGACCTCGCCGGCATCTTCTACACCGGCGGCACCACCGGGGCGGCCAAGGGCGTCATGCTCACCCACGGCAACCTCGTGGCCAACGCCTTCCACTTCATGGCCTGCTGGCCGTTCACGCCCGAGACCCGGTGGCTGGTCGTCGCCCCGATGTTCCACGCCGCGGGCACGATCGGGGCGCTGGCGACGATCTGGGCCGGCGGGACCCAGGTGATGTGCCCGGCGTTCACCGCCGACGGCGTGCTCGACCTCGTCGAGCGCCAGGGCGTCACCGCGACGCTCGTCGTCCCGACGATGATGGACGCGCTCGCCGCCGAGCAGACCGCCCGCCCGCGGGACGTCTCGTCGCTGCGCTGGCTCTCGCACGGCTCGTCGCCGGCGGCGGTCGAGCTGCTGCGCCGCACCCACGCGACGTTCCCCGACGCCGAGATGCTGCACATCTACGGGCTGACCGAGACCTCGCCGATCGTCACGCTCCTGCCCGGCGAGCAGCACCTGCTCGACGCCCCGCAGGCGCGCTCGTGCGGGCGGGCCGCGGTCGGCGTCGAGGTGATCGTCGTCGACCCCACCGACCGCACGCCGCTGCCGCCGGGCCTGGTCGGCGAGGTGCTCATCCGCGGCGCGAACGTGACCGCGGGCTACTGGAACAAGCCCGACGAGACCGCGGCCGTGCTGCGCGACGGCTGGTTCGCCTCGGGCGATCTGGGTCTGCTCGACGACGGCGGGCACCTGTTCCTCGTCGACCGCGCCAAGGACATGATCGTCTCGGGCGGCGAGAACGTGTACAGCGCGGAGGTCGAGAACGCGCTGTTCTCGCACGCCTCGGTGGTCGAGGTGGCGGTGTTCGGGGTGCCGCACGAGCGCTACGGCGAGGCCGTGCACGCGGTGGTCGTGCTGCGCTCGCTGCCCGCGGACCCCGATGCCTTCGCCGCGGAGCTCGTCGCCCACTGCCGCGAGACGATCGCCGGCTACAAGGTGCCGCGCAGCATCGAGACCCGCGTCGAACCGCTGCCGAAGTCGGGCGCCGGGAAGATCCTCAAGCGGGAGCTGCGCGCCGTGTTCTGGAGCGAGCGCGAGTCCCAGCTGACGTGATGTGTCGCAGCGAACGTGCTGTTCGCTGCTTCTATGCGCCTGAAGTCCCCGTTCGCACCCAGGAGGAACGCATGTTCAAGGTCGTGGGCGCGATCAAGCGCCGCGAGGGGATGTCGTTCGACGAGTTCCGTCGCTGGTGGTTCGAGGTGCACGTGCCGCGGGTCAAGAAGTGGCCGGGGCTCACGCGGTACCACATCAACATCGCCGTCTCCGAGGACGAGGAGTTCGACGGCGTCGCCGAGATCTGGTTCGAGTCCGAAGAGACGGCGCGGAACGTCTTCAGCACGCCCGAGGGGCGCGCGGCCCGGGACGCGCTCGCCGACGACGTCGCCCGTGCCGTGGTGTTCGTCGCCGAGGAGCACGTGATCGTCGGCGACTGAGTCAGGTCGACTGGTCGCGGTACATCTCGAGCAGCCGGCCGAGGTGCTCGCCGTTCTCCGGCATCGCGACGGGGTCGAGCTCGATCGCCTTCAGCGCCTTCTCGGTGCCGGACACCTCGAGATCGGCGACGGCGATCAGGTGGTCGAGGCTGAGCAGCTCGTAGAACACGCTCTTGCGGTAGGGCCCGGACAGGGACCGGGAGAACTTCTCGCGGGCCTCGCGCAGGGCCTCGGCCCGCTCGAGCATCTCCACGCGGTAGTCCTCGAGCAGCTGGCGCATCGTCTCGACCGGGAGCAGGTTGCCGAGGAAGAGCCGCATCATCATGTGGTGCTTCATGTCGGTGCGGCGGATGGGCCCCGCCAACCAGCTCGTCAGCGCGGTCCGTCCTGTCGGGCCGAGTGAGTAGACCCGCTTGTTGGGCTTCCCGTCCTGGACGACGTGCTCCTCGTCGACCAGCCCGCGGGACTTGAGTTCGCGCAGCTTCGGATAGACCTGCGTCCGCGGTGTCTCCCACCACGGCGCGAGGGCGCGCGCGTAGTGGCGCCCGATCTCGTACCCGGTCATCGACCGCACGCTGAGCAGGCCCAGGAGCGCGACCTCCAGATCCGAGAGCTGCTCGGCCGGTGCCTCCTCGACGTGCCCCTCGGTCACGACCGCATCTTCCCTTCCCGCCCGCGGCGCCGCCGGGCCACCGCTGTCGACCGTTGACATAGTACGGGATCGCTATAGTGTGATTCCGCACTATCCAATGAGGGGTGGTCGTGATGGCGACGTTGGTCGAGGAGCTGGATCGCCACGGCGAGGAATCCCCGAGCACGGTCGCCTGCGCCGTCGGCGACACCCGCGCGACCTACGGCGAGCTGGCCGAGCGGGTCCGGGCGTTCGCCGGGGCGGTCAGCGACCTCGGACTCCGGCCCGGCGACCGCGTCAGCCTGTTCCTGCCGAACTCGGTCGACTACGTCGTCTGCTTCTACGGCGCGATGCGCGCCGGGCTCGTCGCCAACCTCGTCAACGGTGCGCTGACCCCGCGCGAGGTCGAGTACATGATCACCGACAGCGCGGCGTCGCTGCTCGTGACGACCCCGGAGCTGTTGGCGCGGCTCGACGGGGAGCTCGGTCGCCCGCCCGGGCTCCAGGTCGTCACCACGAGCCCCGTCGACGGGTGCGTGGCGCTCTCCGAGCTCCTCGCCCGCCCGGGCCGCGAGGTCCCGCTCCCGTCGCCCTCGGACCCCGCGTGCCTGCCGTACAGCTCCGGGACCACCGGGCGTCCGAAAGGGATCGTGCACACCCACGCGTCGCTCTCGATGCAGGCGGTGCTCTCCGCGAACCGGCTGCAGCTGCGCCCGTCCGACGTCCTGGTGCAGGCGATGCCGCTGGTCCACCTGTACGGCGGCAACATCATCATGGGCGGCCTCGTCGTCGCGGGCGCCACCATGATCGTCCAGCCCACGTTCGACCCGGCCGGGTTCGCGCGCCTGCTCGCCGACGAGCGGGCCACCGCCTGCGCGGGCGTCCCGACCACGTACGCGCTGCTGGGGCGCCTCCCGGACGCCGACACGGACGGCCTCGACGTCAGCGCGCTCGAGGTCGCCGTCTGCGCCGGCGCGCCGCTCGCCAGCACGATCCGGCACCGGTTCGGCGAGCGCTTCGGCGCCCCGGTGCTCGACTGCTACGGCATCACCGAGGCGGCCGGGAACCTGACCGGCTCGCTGCGCTACGGCGAGACCCCGACCCTGTCGTGCGGTCTGCCGTACCCGATGACCGAGATCCGGGTGGTGTACGCCGACGACGGCGACGTCCCGGTCGGCGAGGTCGGCGAGCTGATCGCCCGGGGCCCGCAGATCATGGCCGGCTACTGGGAGCGCCCCGAGGCGACCGCGACGACGCTGCGCGGCGGCTGGCTGCACACCGGCGACCTCGCCCGTCGCGACGAGGCCGGCTTCCTCTACATCGTCGACCGCAAGAACGACATGATCATCACCGGCGGGTACAACGTCTACCCGGCCGAGATCGAAGAGGTGCTCGCCGCCCACCCCGACGTCGCGCTGTGCGCCGCGTTCGGGGTGGAGGACCCGATCAAGGGCGAGAAGCCGTGGGCCGCGGTGGTCCCGGCCGGCGGCGACCTCGACGTCGACGCCCTCGACGCCTGGTGCCGTGAGCGCCTCAGCGGCTACAAGGTGCCGCGCCGCTACGTCCTCGTCGACGACATCCCGCGCAGCTCCGTCGGCAAGCTGCTGCGCCGCGAGCTGCGCGCGCAGTTCTCCCCCGCGGCCGGGCCGCCGGCCTCCGTGTGACCAGCAACGACCGAGAGGGGCGGCCCGATCATGAGTCGCGAGTACGGACTGAGGATCGCCGGTGCCGAACGCGCCGCGGCGAGCGGGGACACGTTCGCCGTCCACAACCCCGCGACCGGTGAGCTGCTGGGCCGGGTCGCGTCCGCGGGGGAGCCGGACGTCGCCGACGCGTGCGCGGCGGCGGCCGCCGCGTTCCCCGCGTGGGCCCGGGCGAGCGAGTCACGCCGGGCCGGGGTCCTGCGGGACTGGGCGACCGCGATCCGCGAGCACGCCGACGAGCTCGCCGAGCTCGAGACCCGCGACGTCGGCAAACCGATCGGCATCAGCCGCAAGGTCGACCTGCGGACGGCGCCGGACGCGATCGAGTACTTCGCCGGCATGGCCGGGAAGGTCACCGGCCAGACCGTGAAGATCCCGGGGTCGTTCCTGAACTACACGGTGCGGGAGCCGCGCGGCGTCGTCGCCGGGATCATCCCGTGGAACTATCCGCTGCTGCAGGCCATCTGGAAGATCGCGCCGGCGATCATGGCCGGGAACACGATCGTCCTCAAGCCCGCCGAGCAGGCCCTCCTCGCCCCGTTGCTCGCGGTGCGGCTGCTCGACGAGGTGGCTCCGCCCGGCGTCGTCAACGCCGTCCCGGGGGTGGGCGAGGTGGCCGGCGCGGCCCTCTGCCGCGATCCCCGCGTGCGCGCGATCGCCTTCACCGGGTCGACCGAGACCGGCGCGGCGATCCAGGCCGCGGCGTCCGCGCGGGCCGTGCCCGTGACGCTCGAGCTCGGCGGCAAGTCCCCCAACCTCGTCTTCGACGACGTCGACATCCCCGGCGCGGTCGCGACCAGCCACACGGCGTTCGTCGTCAACCAGGGCGAGAACTGCCACGCGGGCACGCGCCTGCTCGTCCAGGACACGATCTACGACGAGTTCCTCGACGCGCTGCGTCGGCACACGGCGGAGACGACCGTCCTCGGCGACCCGATGGACGACGCGACGACGATGGGCCCGCTGATCGACGGCGACCAGCTCAAGCGCGTGCAGGGGTTCGTCGACGGGGCGGTGGCGTCCGGCGCGGAGATCCTCACCGGTGGGGCGACCCGGCGCGTCGACGGGCTGGACAGCGAGCTCTTCTTCGAGCCGACGATCGTCACCGGCGTCGACAACGCCAGCGAGATCGCGCAGAACGAGGTGTTCGGCCCCGTCGTCGTCGCGATGCCCTTCACCGACGAGGACCACGCCGTCGCGCTCGCCAACGACACCCGCTACGGCCTCGCCGCCGGGGTGCAGACGCGGGACGTCGGGCGCGCCCTCCGCGTGGCGGGCCGGCTCGAGGCCGGGAACGTGTACGTGAACTCGTTCGGGATTCTCCATTCGTCGTCGCCGTACGGCGGCTACAAGCTCAGCGGCCACGGGCGCGAGATGGGCTTCAGCATCATGGACTTCTTCACCCAGGAGAAGTCCGTCTTCGTCAGTACCCGATAGGAGGCGGCCGTGACGACAGCGACCACAGCGATGTCGGCGAGCTGGAAGGAGATGATGGCGGTCTTCCTCGCGCGCCAGATCCGCGACACCGACCGCATCTGCTCCGGAGCCCACACCGAGATCTCGTTCGCCGCGACGATGCTGGCGCAGAAGATGCACGCGCCCAACCTCAAGCTGCAGCTCGGCGGGGGTGCGTTCCTCTGCAACGTCGCCGACAGGGAAGTCTCCGAACTGCCCCGTACGTCCGTCGACTTCCACATCATGAACTGGGCGGAGGCGTATTTCGAGCACCACGACACGTTCAATCACTACGGCCCGCCCGGCGGTCGTGACGACTACTACGAGAACACCGAGCGGTATCTCGACACCAACAAGTACTTCTTCGCCGACAAGTTCTTCGTCGGCGGCATCCAGGTCGACAAGCACGGCAACGTCAACCTCATCGGCATCGGTTCGCCGGACAGCGGCTGGCGGTTCCGTGGCCCCGGCAGCGTCGGCATCAACGACGTCACCACGGTGCGGGACGCCTTCGTGTTCATGACCGCACACGACCGCCAGCGCTGCGTCGAGCAGGTCGACCACGTCTCGATGCCCGGGCCGCGGACCTACCGGGAGAAGGACCTGGCGGGCAACGGTCCGCAGTTCATCGTGACCCCGCGCGCGGTCTTCGACTTCTCCGGTCCCGACAGCACGGCCGCACTCGTCGGCCTCTTCCCCGGCACCACCGAGGACGAGGTCGCGGAGAACACCGGCTGGGAGATCGTCCGCTCGCCGCACTTCGCCCACCACGAACCGCCGAGCAGCCGTGAGCTCGACGTCCTCCGTCACGAGATCGACCGCAAGGGGGTGCTGCAGCGATGAGCAGAGGTGCCCAGACACTGCGGACAGGGCCCGTCGAGATGCCGGACGGGCCGCCACGACGACGTGAGGTGGTGCGCAGCGCCGAGGAGGTCGCGGGCGAGGTCCGCGACGGCGACACCGTGGCGATCGGCGGCTTCGTCACCGCGAACCACCCGATGCCGCTCGTGCGCGAGCTGATCCGCCAGGGGAAGCGGGACCTGACGATCGTCGGGTCCGCGACCGGCGGCCTGGAGATCGACCTGCTGCTCGGCGCGGGCGTCGTCGGGCGGCTCATTGCGCCGTACTGCGGCGCCGAGCTCTACTCGGCGGTCGGCAGCTGCTTCCGGCAGGCGATCGAGTCCGGCGCGGTCACGATGAAGGAGAGTTCCGAGTACATCCTCTACGCCGGGCTGCAGGCCCGCGCCATGGGACAGGAGTTCTTCGCCTGGCGCGGCGGGATCGGCAGCAGCGTCGTCGATCTCAACGACGAGCTGGTGGTCTTCGAGAGCCCGTTGGGCGACGGCAAGGAGTACGTCGCCGTGCCCGCGCTGCCCGTCGACTGGGCGTTCCTGCACGTCGGGGAGGCCGACAAGTACGGCAACGGCCGCCACCCGGGGGCCCGCTTCGGCGACCGGATCATGGCCCGGGCCGCCGACCGCGTCGCCCTGACGGTCGAGCAGCTGGTCGACAACGACGACATCCGCCGCGACCCGCTCATGACCTCGGTGCCCTACGCCGATGCCGTGGTCGTCGCCCCGTACGGCGCGCACCCGTACGCCTCCCACGGCTACTACGCCGAGGACGCGACCCACATCGAGGACTACGTGCGTGCGACCGCCGGGGTGCGCAAGGGCGACCGCAGCGGGCTCGACGCCTACCTCGAGAAGTGGATCACCGGTCCGGCCGGCCACGACGCCTACGTCGACGTCGTCGGCCGCGACACGCTGCGCGCCCTCGAGGCGGAGTACGCCGGGCTGACCGGCACGCGGCGCCGTGCCTGACAGCGTCCTGGCGCCCGGTGCGTGGCGACGGGACGGGGCCGACCTGGTCCTGCTCGCCACGCGCTGCCGGCGCTGCGGGGAGCGGACGTTCCCGCCGGTGCGGGCCTGCCCCCGGTGCTGGGGAACCGACCTCGCCGAGGTGCCGCTGCCCCGCCGCGGCACGGTCCACGCCCTCACCGTCACCCACGTCGCCGCGGACGGCATCGCGGCGCCGTACGCGGTCGCCTATGTCGACCTGCCCGACGGGTCGCGGCTCTGCGGGCGGCTGGAGCGCTGGGACGGCGTGCGGCCGGGGGACGCCGTCGAGGCCGTCGGCGGGGTGCTGCGCGACGGGCCGGCCGGGACGGTGACCGGCTGGCTGTTCCGGCCCGTCGGGGCCGACCCGTGATCCCGGCACAGGTCCTGGGCGTCGGGATGACGCCGTTCGCCCGCCGCGCGGAGGGCACCGTCGAGGACCTCGCCGCCGCGGCCGGGCTCGACGCGCTGGTGTCGTCCGGCGTGACCGCCGCGGACGTCGACGCCGTGTACTGCGGCAACGTCTACGGCGGGATGCTGCCCGCGCAGCGGATCGCGGCGCGGCTGGGGCTCACGGGACGGCCCGGCTACAACCTCGAGGCCGCCTGCTCGAGCTCGGCCGTGGCGTTCCACCTGGCGGTGCACGCCGTGCGGACCGGGCTCTACGACACCGTTCTCGTCCTGGGGGTCGAGAAACTGTCGACGTTCGGCGGCGGGACCCTGCGTCTCAACCCCGACGACCTCGACGTCGCCCAGGGCGTGACCATGCCCGCGGTCTACGCGATGCGCGCCCGGAGCTACCTCGACGCGACCGGCGCGACCGTCGAGGACCTGGCCGAGGTCGCGGTGAAGAACCGCGGCAACGGCGCCCGGAACCCCCGCGCGCAGTTCCGCGCCGCACCCACGCTCCCGGAGGTCCTGGAGTCCCGTCCCGTCGCCGACCCGCTGACGCTGTTGCAGTGCACGGGATCCGGGGACGGCGCGGCGGCCGCGGTGGTCTCGCGGCACGTCGGGGACCGGCGGCCGGTCACCGTCACCGCCAGCCGCTTCAGCTCGGGCACCACCGGCGCGCACGACCTCGCCCGTGAGCCCTTGACGTCCCGCGTGGTCGCCGACGCGTACACCGACGCCGGCATCACCGCCGACGACGTCGACGTGATCGAGCTGCACGACGCCTTCAGCATCGCCGAGCTCCTCTACTACGAGGCGCTCGGGCTCTGCGGCTTCGGCGAGGCCCCGGACCTCCTGCGCTCCGGGCGGACCCGGCGCGACGGGCGGTGCGCGGTGAACCGCGGCGGCGGGCTCCTCGCCCGCGGCCACCCGATCGGCGCGACCGGCCTGGCGCAGGTCGTCGAGGTCGTCGAGTGGCTCCGCGACCCGCCCGAGCACGACGGCGGGCGGGCCGACACCGGGCTGACCCACTGCACCGGCGGCGGCATCACCGGCTACGACCACGCGGCCTGCAGCATCCACGTCCTGGCCGGTGGTTGACGTGCTCCCGGTCCGCGCTGTGGAGGTCCGGGTGCTCGGGGACGTGCACCGGGTGAGCCACGTCGACGACGTCGTGGCGCGGCTCCGGCAGCGGGAGGAGGACCGGTTCCGCCGGGGCGCGGCCCGGGCCGGGATCGCGACGCCGCCGGCGTGGCGGGACCTGCCGGGCCTCCCGACGCCCATGACTCCTGGTGATCGCGAGCGACGGCTCCGTGCGTGGCGTACGGCCCGGGAGGAGCACGCGGACGCCGATCGCGCCCGCGTGCTCGGCGCGTTGCTGTCGGGCATGCGCGTCGACGTCGCGGGCCCCGAGCAGGCCCTGCGCCTCGAGATCACGTTCCACGACTGCGCGGCGGTCGAGCGCCTCGGGTCCGAAGCGCTCGACCGGCTCGTCGACCCCGTCCTCGGGTGCGGTCTGAACCCGTGGACGGACGACGCATCCCGGCGGCGGCGTCGCGCGACCTGGCGTGTCCACGACGGGGCGGTGACGGCGGTGCTCGCGGGCGGGCGGGGCGTCCCGTCGTCCGCCGACGGGTTCTGCGTCGTGGCCCGTGGCGAGCAATCCTCGGTGCGGGTGACGTGGGTCGTCGGCGAGGGCGACGCCGTCACGACCGGCGAGCTCGACGTCGCGGTGACGCTGTCGGACGCGCGGGAGCTCGCCGCGCCCCTCACCTCCCGATGAAGGTCGGCTTTTCCTTCGCGAGGAAGGCCTCGACGGCGTTGCGGTGGTCCTGGGTCTTCGCCAGGCGGGACTGCGCGGCGCCCTCGTGCTCGAGCACGCTCGGCAGCGACGACACCGTGCCCAGCGCGATCGCGGTCTTGATCTCGGCGTAGGCCGCGGTCGGCCCCGACGCGAGGCGGCGGGCCAGGGCGAGCGCCTTGTCGTCGAGCTCCTCGCCGCCCACGACCTCGCGGACGACACCCCAGTCGCGCGCCTGCTCGGCGGTGAAGGTGTCGCCGAGCATCAGCAGGTCGGTGGCCCGGGAGGCGCCGACGGCGTGGGCGAGGGTGGCGGAGAGACCCGAGTCGCCGCCGAAGCCGATGCCGGCGAAGGCCGTCGCGAACCGGACACCGGCGGCGGCCAGGCGGAGGTCGCAGGCGAGCGCGAAGCCCAGGCCGGCGCCGACGCACGTGCCGCGGACCGCCGCGATCGCGGGCTTGGGCATCGTCGCGAGCGCCGAGGTGATGCGGTTGTAGTGCTCGGGCACGGTCCGCATGGCGTCCGGGTCGCCGGAGCGCAGCGTCTCGGCGTGCTCGCCGAGGTCCTGCCCGACGCAGAACGCCGAGCCGGCGGCGGCGAGGACGACGGCGCGGACGCTCTCGTCGCGGGCGACGTCCTCGAGCGCGTCGCGCAGCGCGACCTTCAGCTCGGTGGTCAGCGCGTTGCGACGGTCCGGGCGGTTCATCCGCACGACCGCCACGGCCGCCTGGTCGTCACGGGTCACCACGACGGCGTCGCTCGTCATCGAACGCACTCCTCTCCTGCGCCGGCCGGTCCGGGCGCGGGGATCATGCTGCCTTCCCCGGGGTCCGCGCGACCAGGGTGACCACCGGTGGCCGGTAGGGCGCCATCACGAGGGTCACGGCGTCGACGGCCGCCCGGCGCAGCGCGGCCCGCTCGTCCGCGCCGAGCCCCGCCAGCCACGACGCGACGTGGGCCTGGCCGAGCCGGTAGTCGACGAGGTCCTCGGCGCGCTCGACGCCGACGTCGGCGGCGTGCTCGGTGACGTCGACGACGGCGAGCCCGGCCGCGCGGGCGGCCGCGGCCATCGCGGGGACCTCGCCGAGCTGCGGGGACTGCACCGTCGTGAGGTGCGCGTACCAGCCCGGCGGCGAGAAGCCCGCGTCGGCGACGACGACGTCGATCCGGTCGCGGACGGCACGGTGTGCGGTCGTCGCGGCGGCGACGGTCGCGAGCACCGCCCCACCGGGCCGCACGACGCGGGCGATCTCGGCGAGCGCGGCGGTCGGGTCGTCGACGTGGTTGAGCACGAAGGCGGCGACGGCGTCGTCGACCGCCCCGTCCCGCAGCGGCAGGGCCTCCAGCGCGCCGGCGACCCCCGGCGGGCGCGCCGCGGCGTCCCAGGCGAGCATCGCGGGCGAGCGGTCCACGGCCACCGGGTGGGCGCCGGCCGCGCGCAGCGCCGACGACGCCAGCCCCGTGCCGGCGCCGACGTCGAGCACCCGGCGACCGGCCAGCGCGTGTGGCGCGGAGGCCACGAGCTGCGCCGCCAGCGGCCCGTAGACCCGCGCGGCGCCCGTCGCCCAGCCCCGCGCGGCGTCGGCGTAGCGGTCCTCGTCGTCCATGATCGACGGAAGAATACGGACGCTCTGAGCGTCGATCAGGGGAGCACGCCGATAGGGGCACTTCGCTGACAACAGCACGCCGACCCCGGACCTCACGGTTCCCTCAGAGACGCCACAGAGCTGCGTCACGGCGGGTGGCCAGTCTCGTGGTGCGAGGCGGCCGCCCCCGATCGGTCGCCCGGATGGTGCTGAGGAGATCGTTCGATGACCCACCGCGGTGTGCCGGTTCTCGCCGGATCGGTCCTGGCCGGGCTGCTCGTCCTCGGCGGCTGCGCGGGCGCGCCCGGGGAATCCCCCCAGCCCGCCGCCGCCCCGGCCGCGTCGGCGCCGACCGGGGGGAGCCAGACGCCGTGCACGACCCGGCTGCGTCCCGGCGGCGGTGGCGGCTCGACGATGGCGCTGACCCCCGAGGTGCGCGCCGAGATCGAACGCTTGCGCCAGCAGCCGCCCGGCCAGGCCGCCGCCTCGCCGGACCCGGCCCTCGCGTCGCGTCTCGCCGAGGTCAGCCGGCGCGTCGAGAGCGCCGGCCGCCCCTGCTCCGACCGCTGAGCCCCGGCGCGCCCTGGCACGATCCGCGACCATGAACGAGCCGTCCGCGGAGCTCCTGGTCGTCGACGACGACGCCGACGTGCGCGCGTCGCTCGAGCGCGGCCTGCGGCTCTCCGGGTTCGCGGTCCGCTCCGCCGAGGACGGGCCCGGCGCGCTGCGGGCCGTCCACGAGCGGGTGCCGGACGCGGTCGTCCTCGACCTCGGGCTGCCGGGCATGGACGGGGTGGCGGTCGTGACCGCGCTGCGGGCGATGGACCACGACGTGCCGGTCTGCGTGCTCTCCGCGCGCGACACCGTCGACGACCGTGTCGTCGGGCTCGAGGCCGGCGCGGACGACTACATGGTCAAGCCGTTCGCGCTGCCCGAGCTCGTGGCCCGCCTGCGGGCACTGCTGCGCCGCGGCACGCGGCCGGCGCCGTCCGCGGAGCCCGCGCTCGGCGAGG
Source organism: Actinomycetospora sp. C-140 (assembly GCF_054796175.1). Lineage (NCBI taxonomy): Bacteria > Bacillati > Actinomycetota > Actinomycetes > Pseudonocardiales > Pseudonocardiaceae > Actinomycetospora > Actinomycetospora sp. C-140. The sequence continues at coordinate 73,665 of NZ_JBTWNF010000017.1, forward strand.
TGATCACGGTCGGGCCGCTGCGCATCGACCTCGCCCGGCGCCTCACCACGGTCGGTGAGCGCCCCGTCGACCTCACCAAGCGCGAGTACGAGCTGCTCGTGGTGCTCGCCCGCAACGCCGAGGTCGTGCTCACCCGCGAGCGCCTGCTCGAGCTGGTCTGGGGCTACGACTTCGCGACCGACACCAACGTCGTCGACGTCTTCGCCGGCTACCTGCGCCGCAAGCTGGAGGCGGACGGCACGCCGCGGCTGGTGCACACGGTGCGCGGGGTCGGGTTCGTGCTGAGGGAGGGCGGGTGACGCCCCGCCGCTCGCTGTCCCTGCGGCTCCGCGTCGCCCTCGCGTCGGGCCTCGCGACGATCGTCGTCGTCGCCCTCGTCGGGATCCTCGCGTCGGTGCTGCTGACCCGCGAGCAGACCGAACGGCTCGACCGCAGCCTGGTGCCCGGCTCGCCGGCGGTGCTGGGCTCGTTCGCCTCCACGCGCGCCGACCTCGCGGTGACGCTGCGGGCGCCCGACGGCACGGTCCGGCGGGTCAGCGGGCCCGAGCTGCCGCTCTCGCCGGTCGGCGTCCCGACCTCGGTGGAGGTCGGCGGCGTCGCGTACCGGATCCGGACGGCGCCGGGTCCGTCACCCGGCGTGCTGGTCACGGTCGGGGCGACCGAGGACGACACCCGCGCGCGGGTCGCCGAGCGGCAGCGTCTGGTGACGGGGCTCGGGATCGTCGCCGTGCTGCTGGCGGCCGGTCTGGGCTGGGTGTTCGCGGGCCGGGCGGTGCGCCCGATGCGCCGGCTCACGGCGCAGGCCGCCACCCTCGACCGGGACCCCGTGGACGACCCGCCGGTGGTGCGGGCCGACGGCTCGCGGGAGTCCGAGGAGCTCGCCGACGCCCTCACCGCCATGCTCGCCCGCCTGCACGCCGAGCAGGAGCGCAGCACGGCGTCGCTGCACGCCGCCCGCGACTTCGCCGCCGCCGCGCGCCACGAGCTGCGGACGCCGCTGACCGCGATGCGCACCGACCTCGAGGTCCTGGCCGCCCACCCGGACCTGCCCGAGCGCGACGCGGTGCTGGCGGACGTGCTGCGCGCCCAGGGGCGGGTGGAGGCCACGCTCACGGCCCTCGGGCACCTGGCCGCCGGGGACCTCCCGGACACCGCCGACGCCGGGGACGTCGGCGTCGCCGACCTGCTGCGGCTGGCCGCCGAGGACGCGCGGCGGGCCCACCCGGCGCTCGAGGTCGTCATGAACGAGCACGACGAGCACACCGGGGACGCCGCGGAGTCGGTGCGGGGCTCGGCGGAGGGGCTGCGGATGGCGCTGGCCAACGCCGTGGTCAACGCGGTGCGCCACGGGCGGGCGACCACGGTCCGGCTGGGTGCGCACGCCGGGGCCGACGGCGGCGTGGTGCTGACCGTCGACGACGACGGGACCGGGCTGCCCGCGGCCGAGCGGGAGGCCGTGCTCGGACGCTTCGTGCGCGGCAGCACCGCGGGCGCACCGGGCTCGGGGCTCGGGCTCGCGCTGGTGGCCCAGCAGGCCGCGCGGCACGGTGGCCGGGTGCGTCTCGAGGACGCGCCGGGCGGGGGCCTGCGCGTCAGCCTGGCCCTCGGTCCGGATCGAGCTGGGTGACCAGGCGCAGGTCCCACGCCTCCGGCCACGGCGTGGACCGCCGGACACGCTCGTAGATCCACGCCGTGAACCCCTCGGCGACGAGGGCACGCGCGATCTCGACCAGCGGCGCGAGGTCGTCGGACTCGTGCTGCTCGTGGTCGTTGCGGGCGGGGGCGTGCAGGGGCCCGCGGAACCGCCGGGCGTCGAGGCGGTAGCGGCGCGGGCCGCCGGGTCGTCGTCCAGGAATGGCGCCGATGTCGCTCATGGCGTCGAGTGTAGCGACGTCGGCGACAGGAACGACAGTCACGTCATCGGAGAACCTGGCGCCACGGACGTCGGGATCGTCGTTCGGACGACAGCGGCGACATAGGGTGGTCGGCATGCCGCCGTCCGATCTGGTCTCGACGCCCGAGGCCGCCAAGGCGCTGGGCGTCAGCTCGCGCACGCTCCAGCGCTACGTCAAAGGGGGCCTCGTGACGCCGGAGATCACGCTGCCCTCCGGGCAGTACCGCTGGAACGTGGCCAAGCTGCGCCGTCAGATCGGCATCGCCGAGGACGGCTGAGCCTCCCGGCGGGCGGTGCCCGGGTCGATGTCCGAGCGGATGACGAGGGACAGCCCCGCCACCACGAGGTACATCAGGCAGTACGCGATCGCGACACCGCCGCCGCCGGTGAGCGGGTAGAGCGCGGTGACCGTGAGCGGCCCGAGCAGCGCGGCGCCGCCGGCGCCGGTGTTGAGCACGGCCAGCGCCGCGCCCTTGTCCTTGGGCGCGACCATCGACGGCATCAGCGCGGACAGCGGCACGAAACCGGCCAGCACGACGCCGTAGACGGCGCCGAGGATCGCCGTGAGCAGGAAGCTCTGCGACGCGATCGCCCCGAAGTACCAGAGCGGCGTGGCGACGGCGCAGCCCAGGCAGCCGAAGACGGTGACGGTGCGCCGCCAGCCGAAGTGGTCACCGAAGACCCCGAAGAACAGGTTCGCGCCGATGTTCGCGGCGTAGGCGACCGTGGACAGCACGGCCACCTGCGCCGTGGTGAGGAAGCCGCCGCCGGGCGTCTCGGGCCCGAACACGAACGGGAACATCGCGAAGAAGCCGTACTGCGGGGCGGTGTTGACCAGGCGGACGAAGAACCCGGCGATCGTGCGGCGGTCGCGCCAGAGGATGTCGACGCCCTCGAGCAGCCGGCGGGCGCTGCGGGGGCGGGTGACGGTCGCGTCCGCGATCGGGCGCAGCCCGTGCGGCTCGGTGACGGCGAACGAACCGATCGCGGCGCCGATCGCGACCAGCACCAGCGAGATCACGAGCGTGCCGTACTCGCTGATGCCGAGCGGGCCGACGCAGATCGCGGCGAGCGCCGCACCGAGGGTCGGCAGGCCACCGGTGAAGGCGAACCAGAACCACCCGGCGGCCGAGCCGCGCTGGTGCGGCGGCGCCACGACCTGGACCCAGACGAGGAACGCGAAGGCGAACAGCGGGTACGCCAGACCGCGCACGGCGTAGGTGACGATGATCAGCGGGGCGATCCCCGACGGCACCGCGACGAACAGGAAGAGCAGCTCGAGCACGATCCAGATCGCGGCCCCGAGCCACATGACGCGGCGCGGCCCCCAGATCGCCGAGAGCGTGCCGGAGAACCAGGACGCGATCAGCGCGGCGACGCCGTAGAGCGTGACCGTCGCGAACGACGCCTGGCTGCCCGACAGCCCGCCGCCGTCCGGTTCGGCGAGGAACGCGGACAGGAAGCTCGTCTCCACGCCGTCGCCGATCATGAAGATCAGGACGCCGACGAACCCCCAGCGCAGCGGGTACGGGATGCCCCAGCGGTCGATCCGGTGGGCCGACCCGGCCGGACCGGCGGTGCTCTCGCTCATGTCGCCCTCCACGGGGTGTGCGGTGACCCACACTTACCAACCTTGGTGTTAAGATAACAACCCAACGACGGAAATCAGCGCGGTGCGACCGTCACCGTGACGTGCTCGCGGAGCTCGAGCAGGAGATCCGCGCCGACGCCGTCGTCGATCACGAGGGCGTCGTAGCCGTCCAGCGGACGCACCTGGTGCAGGGCGCGGCGGGGGGCCTTGCCGGAGTCCATCAGCAGCACCGTGCGCGCCGCGGCGTCGAGCATGGCCCGCTTGACCAGCACGACGTCCTGCTCCTGGTGGTAGGTCATCGCCCCCGTCATCGCCGAGGTCGACACGAAGGCGGTGTCGACCGACATCGCGCCGATGGCCTCGGTGCAGGAGATGCCGCCGAAGGAGTCGTGGGCCCGCGAGTAGTCGCCGCCGAGGGCGATCAGACGGACCTCGGGGATCTCCTTGAGCAGCTCCAGGGCCGGCAGGTAGTTCGTCACGACCGTCAGGGGACCCACCTCGTGCAGGAGCTCCACCAGCGCCAACGCCGTCGTCGAGTCGTCGATCATGATCGACGAACCCGGCTCGACCATCGGCAGCGCGGCGCGGGCGACCGCCTCCTTCTCGGCACGGCGCAACGTCCGCCGGTACTCGGAGTGCGACTCGAACACCGAGGTCGGCTGCGCCGAGACCCCGCCGCGGTACTTGCGCACCAGGCCGCGCCGGACCAGCTCGTCCACGTCCCGGTGCACCGTCATCAGGCTGACCCCGGTCAGCTCCACCAGCTCCGCCGCGCTGGCCGAACCGGCCGCGAGGACGTGGTCGACGATGCGTTGCTGACGTGCGGTGCGGGCGTGCACCGCCCGGGCCGGCGGTCGGGCGCTCACCGGCCCAGCATCGCCGACGGCGGCCGTCCCGGGTGCGCCGGACCGGTCGCGCGACCCTTCCGTGATCACATTCACGATGTTAACTTCACATCGGAGGATCGCCCAAGAGAGTGGAGGGGCCCGTGCTGCTGGAGAAGGAGCGCGCCGAGCTGGTGGAGTACTGCCACCGGATGCAGGCCGACGAGCTGACCGTGGGGACGTCGGGCAACCTCAGCGTCCGCCGCGGCGACCATGTCGCGATCACACCGAGCGGCGCGGCCTACGAGGACCTGACGCCGGAGTCGATCTGTGTGATCGGCGTCGACGGGGACCACGTGGAGGGCTCGCTCGAGCCCTCGTCGGAGGTGCCGATGCACACGGCGGTCTACCAGCGCACCGACGCTGCCGCCGTCGTCCACACCCACCCGCTCTACGCCAGCACCGTGTCCGTGCTGGTCGACGAGCTCCCGCCGGTGCACTACATGATCGCCCTGCTGGGCGGGCGGGTGCGGGTGGCGCCGTACGCCACCTACGGCAGCACCGAGCTCGCCGAGAACAGCGTCACGGCGATGGAGGGACGTTTCGGCGCCCTGCTGCAGAACCACGGCGCGACGACCTACGGCGAGAGCCTCGCGAAGGCGTACACGCGCAGTCTCTACCTGGAGTGGGTCTGCCGGATGTACCACCAGGCCCGCCTGCTCGGCGAGCCGCACCTGCTGGGCGACGAGGAGATCGCGCGGGTCGCGGCGAAGCTGGACAGCTACGGCCAGACGGTCACCTCGCCCTGAGGGCCCGGAGGAGGACGCCATGCACGTGCTGTGCGCGGGAGACGAGTTCATCACCCCCGATCTGTTCGTCGAGGCGCTCCGCCCGGAGCTCCCCGACGACACGACCTTCACCACCCACGCGACCCGGTGGCCGACCGAGCCCTGGTACGCCACCGACGAGATCGCCGAGGCCTCCGGCGACGAGGACGAGATCGCCGAGGCGCTCCACGGCGCCGACGTGCTCGTCACGCACCTCGCCCCGGTGACCCACCGGACGCTCGAGGGTGCGGACCGGCTGCGGCTGGTCGCGACGCCGCGCGGCGGTCCGACCAACATCGACCTCGAGGCCGCGACGAAGCGCGACGTGGCCGTCGTGAACCTGCCGGGCCGCAACGCGCGGGCCGTCGCCGAGTTCACCGTCGGGGTCCTGATCGCCGGCCGCCGCAACATCGCGGTGAGCCACGCGCGGATGCGCGGCGGCGACTGGACCGGCGACCTCTACCGGTACGACGCGGCGGGCCCGGAGCTCGCCGGCAGCACGGTCGGTCTCGTCGGGCTCGGGCAGGTCGGCACGCGGGTCGCCGACCTGCTGCGCGCGTTCGGCGTCCACCTGCTCGCCGCCGACCCCTACATCGACCCCGACGTGGCGAGCGAGCGCGGCGTCGAGCTGGTCGGCCTGGACGAGCTCGTGCGGCGCAGCGACGTCGTGAGCCTGCACGCGCGGCTCTCCGCCGAGACCCGCGGGATGATCGACGCCGAGGTCCTCGGGCGGATGCGGCCGGGCGCGTACCTGGTCAACACGGCGCGCGGCGAGCTGCTCGTCGAGGACGCGCTGGCCGACGCGCTGCGCTCCGGGCACCTGTCCGGGGCCGCGCTCGACGTCTACGTCACCGAGCCGCCCGCGCCGGACCACCCGCTGCTGAGCCTGCCGCAGGTCCTCACCGTCTCGCACCTGGCCGGGGCCTCGACGAACGTCGCGCACCGCGCCGCCCGCCGGATGGCGGCCGAGGTGGCCCGCTTCACCGAGGGGCGGCCGCTGGAGCACTGCCTCAACCCGGAGGTCCTGAGGGGGGTCGCCATGATCGTCGGGGTGGACGTCGGCACGTCGATGACCAAGGCCGACGCGTACGACGAGCAGGGGAACAAGCTCGCCTCCGCCGAGCGCGCCTCGCGCCTGGAGCAGTACCCGGACGGCCGGGTCGAGCAGGACCTCGAGGAGATCGTCGCCTCGGTCGCCGACGTCGTGCGCCGGGTGGTCGCCGCGGCGGGGGACCGGGAGGTGCGCGCCCTCGCGCTCACCGGCCAGGGCGACGGGATGTGGCTGCGCGACGCCGACGGCACCGCCGTCCGGCCGCCGATCTCGTGGCTCGACGACCGGGCCGGCGACGTCGTGCGCGGCTGGCAGGACGACGGGACGCTCGCCGAGGTCTACCGGCGCACCGGGGCGGGCCTGTTCCCCGGCTGCCACGCCCCGTTGCTCGTCTCCCTGGCGCGCGACGAGCCGGAGTCGCTCGAGCGCGCCGCCGTCGCGGGCTACTGCGTCGACGCCCTGGTGCAGCGGCTCTGCGGCGAGATCACCGTCGACGCGTCCGACGCCTCCCTGCCGTTCCTCGACGTCGTGTCCCGGCGCTACGACGACGACGCCATCGCGGCCTGCGGCGACTCGGCGTACCGCGGCCTCCTCGCCGATCCCGCCCCGGCCGGCGCGCTCTTCTCCCTCGACCGCCGGGGCGCGGAGATCGTCGGGCTGCCGGAGGGCACCCCCGTCACCGGCGGGCCGTTCGACCTGCCCGCCTGCGCGGTCGGGGCCGGGCTCTCCACGCCCGGCGACGGTCTGGTGATCATCGGGACGACGCTGGCCTGCGAGGTCTTCACCGACCGGGTCGCTCCCGACGACCCCGACGACGCCGACGGCCCCGAGCCGGCGGGGATGTGGCTGTGCACCCCGGACGAGGGGATGTGGCTGCGCGCCATGCCGGCGATGGTGGGCACGGCCGGTCTCGACTGGCTGCTCGACTTCCTCGGCGTCGGCATCGAGGCGCTGCCCGGGCTGCTCGAGGGCACCCGGCCCGGTGCCGGGGGCGTCTCGGCGCTGCCGTTCCTGGCGTCCTCGGGGGAGCGCGCCCCGTTCGTCGACACGCGGGCCCGCGGGCAGATCGAGGGCGTCACCCTCTCCACGCACCGCGGTGACGTGGTCCGCGCCGTGTGCGAGGGCATCGCCTACACCGCCAAGCACTGCTTCGAGCGCGCGGCGTCCTCGGTCGACCGGCAGGGGACGCTGGTGGCCTGCGGCGGCGGCTCGCAGTCCGGGCCGTGGGCGCAGATCTTCGCCGACGTCCTCGAACGGCCGCTCGTGGTGCCCGACGACCCGGGCCTCGGGACCCGCGGCGCGGCGATGACCGCGGCGCGGGCGCTCGGCGACGACGTCGACCCCGCCGCGTGGGCCGCACCGTCGCGGACCGTCGAGCCCTCCGCGGACGCGCACACCTGCTACGCCGACGGCTACCTGCGCTACCGCGCCCACGTCGACACCGCCCGCGGGTTCTGGGCGCGCCAGGCCCAGGGCTTCCGTCGCGGGCACGCGCCCGCCTGAGCCGGACCTCGGTGTCGGTCCACCGGCGTAGCGTCCCGGAGGAGATCACGAGGGGGAGGCGCCATGGCCGACCGCGACGAGGTCCCGTCGGGGCCGTTCGACACCGAGCCGTTCCACCTGGGGCGGCGGCTCGCCCACGACGCCGCGGGCGACGAGGTGGTGCGTCGCAGCGAGCGCTGGCTCGTCGACGTGCTCGACGACGCCGGCGTCGCGCTCGGCGCGGCCGACCGGGAGATCGCCGGGCTGGTCGCCGGCGAGGGCTGGTCCGTGGCCCAGGTGGTCGGCGGGTGGGTGCGCCGTGCCGGGCCCGCGCCGGCGTCGCGCGAGCTGGTGGCGCCCGGGGTGACCCGGCTCAGCTCCTGACGAGCGGGAGCACGGCGGCCAGACCGCGGTCGCCGTCGCGCTGCTCGCTGGGGAGCACGAACGCGCGCAGCCCCGCGGCCGCGGCGCCGCCGTCACGCCGGGGGTTGTCGCCCACCATCAGCGTGCGCCGCGGCGCGACGCCGAGGCGTGCGCAGGCGGTGGCGAACAGCGCCGGGTCGGGCTTCTCGGCGCCCTCCTCGCAGGAGAGCACCCAGGTGCCGACCAGGTCGGCGAGCCCGGCGGCGCGCGCGTGCCCGCGGATGTCCCAGCCGATGTCGCTGACCACCCCGACCGGGACGCCGCGCTCGGCGAGCGCGCGCAGGAACGGGGCGGTGTCGGCGTAGGGCACCCACGAGTCCTCGGCGACGACGCGGGCGTGAGCGGAGTCCTCGATGCCGGCGAGGAAGGGCACGCGCGCGAACCACGTGAGCATCGCCCGCCGGTGGGCCTCGGCGTCGAGGTCGCGTCCCTCCTGCGCCGCGGCGACCGCGGGCTCGGCGGCGGCGTCGTCCAGCGCGGCGAGCACCGCGCCCGGGTCGTCGAGCGTCCGTCCTGTGTCCGCCGCGACACGGCGCAGCCACTCGTCGGTGCCGATCATGCGGAACAGCGTGTTGCTGAAGTCGCAGAGCACCGCCTCGACCGGCGGCACCGGCGCGGCCTGCTCGGCGTCGGTGAGCCGGTAGGCCGCGGGGAGGTCGAACAGCGCGCGCACCCCGTCATGATCGCGCGCGCGTACGTGAGCGAACTTCGGGGCCATAGCCCCGAAGTTCGCTCACATAGGGGTCAGGTCTGGGCGCTCGGCGCGTCCGCGGACTCGTCCCCGGCGGTCGTGCCGTCCGCGTGCTCGGCGCGCTCGGCGAGCTCCCGGCGGGCGCTGCGCACCGCGACGACGACCGCCGCGACCCAGGCCACGGCCAGCACGACCAGCACCGGCGTGAGGACCGACGAGGGCACGTCGAAGCCCTTGAGCAGCGTCCGGGTGTTCGTCACGACGATGAGGCCACCGGCCGCCGTGCCCAGCACGCGGGCGGGCAGCAGCCGCACGAGGTAGGCCGCGAACGGCGCCGCGATCATGCCGCCGATCATGAGAGCGAGGACGACGAGGTAGTCGATGCCCTCCTGCGAGAGCGTGAACAGGAAGCCGACGCTCGCGGCGAGGGCGACGACGAACTCGGAGGTGTCGACCGAGCCGACGACCTTGCGGGGCTCGAGCCGCCCGGAGGCCAGCAGGCTCGAGGTGGCGACGGGGCCCCAGCCGCCCCCGCCGGACGCGTCGAGGAAGCCGGCGACCAGCCCGAGCGGGCCCAGGAACTTCCCGCCGGGCCGCGGCCCGGACACGACGCGGCGGGCGATCGCCCGCGAGCTGAAGCGCAGCAGGACGTAGAGGCCGAGGAGCAGCAGCACGCCGGCCATGTAGGGCTCGGCGTCCTCGGTCATGTTGACCAGGACGTAGGCGCCGAGGACGGCACCGATCGCGCCGGGCACGGCGAGGATGCCGACGACGCGCCAGTCGACGTTGCCGAACCGCCAGTGCGAGGCCCCGGAGACCAGCGTGGTGCCGACCTCCGCGAGGTGCACCGACGCGGACGCGACGGCCGGCGCCGTGCCCGCCGCGAGCAGGACCGACGTCGAGGTGACGCCGTAGGCCATGCCGAGTGAGCCGTCGACGAGCTGGGCGATCAGGCCGGCGAGGGCGAAGAGCAGGAACGCGCGCAAGGAGGATCCTCGGGGCAGGGGCGAGCCCGCGCGCCCGTGCTCCGGGGCAGCAGCACACGACCCGGCCGGGAACGGACCCGCGACCGGATGTGTGGCGGACGGTCAGCGGCGGGGCGGCAGACACCCGGCCGACGTGACACGGAGCAGGTCGACGTGCGCGCGGCGCACCAGGACCACTCCCGTGTCGGACACCTCCCGATCGTCACACGTCTCGGGGCTCGTGACAGCGATCGTCCTCACGGCTGTGACCGCGATCACGACGACCTGCTCCGGGAGGTCAGCCGGGCAGCCCCGGCTGGGCCGGCGGGACCGGCTGGGTCGGCTGGGCAGGCTGCGCGGGCTGGGCAGGCTGGGCCGGTTGCGTCGGCTGGGCGGGCTGGCCCGGGACGGTCTGCACCGTCGCTCCCGGGGCGACCTGCACCGTGGCCCCCGGCTGCACCTGCACGACGATGCCACCACCTCCGCCACCCCCACCGGCCGTCGCCGGTCCGCGCTCACCGCGCGGCCCTCGCTCGCCGGGGCCGCCGTCCGGTCCACCCCGACCGCCGGGGCCGCCGTGCGGCCCGCGGCCGTCGGCGACCGCCCCCGGCGCGCGATCCCGGCCGTCGTGGGCCACGAACCGGCCCGCGGGCGTCGTCGCGACCAGCAGGCCGGCGAGCAGCAGGCCGACCACGAGGCCGACGACACCGGAGACGACGACCGCGGTGCGGCGGGTCCAGGTCGACGGCCGCGAGCGCGCGCGGGTGCGCTGCCATCGGGTGGGCGGTCCGTCCGGACTCGCGGTCGTCCCCGCGGCGTCGGTCGGTCGCGTCGGCGGCTCCGCGTCCGGGGTGCTGTCGGGGGTGCTGCCGGGGGGCGGTGTCTCGCTCATGTGTCCTCGTCTCCGGGGTCTCGGGTGGGACGTCGTCGACGCCGACAGTGCGCAGCACGGCTGAACCGGACCTGAAGCGCGGGCGCGCCGGGCGGGTCTTCAGGTCGCGTTCAGGCAGGACAGGTCAGGATCCGGGGTGTGGGGAGCTGGGGAACGGCGGCGCGCGTGCTCGTCGTCGAGGACGAGGCGGCCATCCGCGAGTCGGTCGTCGAGGCGCTCGACGACGCCGGCTTCCGCGCGGTCGGGCGCGCGGACGGCGAGGGCCTGGAGGACCTCCTCGACGGGTTCCGTCCCGACCTCGTCGTCCTCGACGTCATGCTGCCCGGCCGCGACGGCTTCGCGCTGCTCGGCGTCGTCCGCGGGCGCAGCGACGCCGGCCTCGTGCTGCTCACCGCCCGCGACGCGCTCGCCGACCGGCTGCACGGCCTCGACGGCGGCGCCGACGACTACGTCGTCAAGCCGTTCCTGCTCGCGGAGCTCGTCTCGCGGGTGCGCGCGGTGCTGCGCCGCCGCGGCCGGGTGCCGTCGGCGATGACGGTCGGCGACCTCGTCGTCGATGACGAGGCGGGCACCGCGACGCGTGCGGGCGCGGTGCTCGACCTCACCGCCACCGAGCTGCGCCTGCTGCGCTACCTCGTCGAGCAGCGGGGGCGCACGGTCACCAAGAACCAGATCCTCACGCAGGTGTGGGGCTACGACGCGTACGACCCGAACCTCGTCGAGGTCCACGTCTCGGCGCTGCGCCGCAAGCTCGAGGCGCACGGGCCGAGGATCGTGCACACCGTCCGCGGGCTGGGCTACGCGCTGCGCCCCGCCCCCGAGGAGGTGCCGTGACGTCGGCCGTCGACGCCGCGCGGCGCTGGAGCGGCTCGCGCTCCCTGCGCCTGCGCGTCACCGCGCTCGTGCTGCTGGTCGTCGCGGTCGCCCTCGTCGTGATCGGGGTGGCCGTCGACCTGTCCCTGTCCGCCCAGCTGCGCCGCGACCAGCAGAGCCGCCTCGACGACCGCGCCGCCCGGGCCGAGCTCCTGGTCGATGGGGGGTCGACGGGGACGGCGCTCGTCGACGCCGCCGAGGGCCAGGGCATCCGGGCGGTGCTGCTCGACCCGGCGGGGCGGCGGATCGCGGGATCGACGGACGGACCGCCGGGACCTCCGGGACAGGGACCGGGACAAGGGCCGGGACAAGGGCCGGGACAAGGACCGGGCCAGGGACCCCGGCGCGGCGGCCCCGACCGGCTCGACCGCGACCTCGTCCGTGTCGTCGCGGTCCCCGACGGCACGCGGCTGGTCCTGGCGGGCGAGCCGGGGGAGGACGACGCCGTCCTGGCGCGGTTGCGGGTGGTCATGGTCGGCGTCGGGGCGATCGGGCTGGCGGTCGTCGCCGTCGCGCTCCTCGGCGGTGTGCGGGTCGCGCTGCGGCCCCTCGACGACATGACGGTGCTCGCGCGCGACATCGCGGCCGGCGAGCGGGGCCGGCGTCTGCGTCCGGAGCGCACCGACACCGAGCTCGGGCGCACCGCCGCCGCGTTCGACGCGATGCTCGACGCGCTCGAGGCCGCGCAGGGCCGTGCCGAGGACGCCGCGCGCCAGGCTCAGCTGTCCGAGGCGCGGACGCGGCGCTTCCTCTCCGACGCCGCGCACGAGCTGCGGACGCCGGTGGCCGGGGTGCAGACGCTCGCCGAGTCGCTGGTACGCCACCCCGACGCCGACCTCGAACGCCGCGAGCGCCTCGCGACGACGCTGGTGCGCGAGACCCGCCGGGCCGGGGCGCTCGTCGCCGACATGCTCGAGCTCGCCCGCATCGAGGACGGCGCCCCGCTCGAGCGCCGCGCGGTCGACCTCACCGAGCTCGCCGCGGCGGAGGCCGAGCGCATCGCCCTGCTCGCCCCCGGGATGACGGTCACGGTGGACGGCGCGCCGGTCCGGGCGGACGCCGACCCGGGACGGATCACCCAGGTCCTGGCCAACCTGCTCGAGAACGCCCGCCGGCACGGGCCGGCCGACGGCACGGTGCGGATCGAGGTCTCGGGCGACGACCGGACGGCGGTGGTGGATGTCGTCGATCAGGGCCCCGGGATCCCCGCCGAGGACCGCGAGCGGGTCTTCGACCGTCTGGTGCGCCTCGACGACGCCCGGTCCCGCGACGCCGGCGGCGCCGGGCTGGGCCTGCCGATCGCCCGGGCCCTGGCCCGCGCCCACGGCGGCGACCTGCGGGTCGTCGACGCCACGCCGGGCGCCCGCCTCCGGCTGACGCTCCCGCGCGCCTGACGATCAGGGCTCGACCACGAGGGCGGTCGCGTTGTCCGTGGTCCCGGCGGCGGTGGCCAGGGCGACGATCCGGTCCGCGCGGGCCTGCGCCGAGCCGCCGGCGGCGAGCGCGGCGGCCAACGAGGGGGCGGACACGCTGCGGTGGACGCCGTCGCTGACCAGCAGCAGGACCCCGGGGTCGGCGACCACCGCGGTGCCCACCTCCTCTGGGCCCACCGTGCGCGCGCTGGTGACGAGCACATGGTCGAACCGCGGATGGACGGTCAGGCCCCGCGCGCGCAGACGGGCGGCGATGGTCTGGTCGGCGGTGAGGGTCCGGAGCGTGCGACCGTCCCACGACAGCGCCCGGCAGTCGCCGACCCAGGCGAGACGCCAGCGCGGGTCGCCGTCGCCGGGGGCGAGGGCCACGACCGCCGCGGCGTCGCCGGGCACGAGGTCCCGCGTGCTCTCCAGCAGGTCGTGCGTGGCGAGCACCGCCGTGTCGGGCCGTCCCTCCAGGGTGGCGACCCGCACGGCGTGGTCGGCGACCAGCCGCGCGGCGAAGGCGGCGGCCTCCGAGTCCCCGACGCCGTCGGCCACCGCCACCGCGAGCCGGCCCGTGGCGCCGCGGTGCTCGGCGGCCGCGTCGGCCTGGTGGCGTCGCGGACCCCGGAGCGAGGCGCGGCCCACGGGTGCGGCGTCGGCCGGAGCCTCCCGCGGCGACGGGACGAACGGCATGCTGACGGCGACGCTCACGGGTGGGCCTCCTCGTCCGGGCGGCGACGCCGTGCTCCGGCGTCACGACCAGGGTCGGCACGCCGCCTGGGAGGGGGCTGTGCGGCGGATGAGTCCGGTACGTGGTTCTGGCGGAATCGTGAGATCGCTCTGATGGGCTAATGAAGCCTCTTGTCGGTAGCTCTCCGTGTTCTATGCTCTCCGTAGCCGCCGGCGGTCCCGCGACCGTCGACACCCGTCGCCCGACCCGTCCGTCGAGGAGTTCCCCCATGTCGCAGCAGGCTCCGCCGCCCCCGTACGGCTACCCGCACCCGCCGGTGCCGCAGCCTCCCGCGGGCATGCCCTACGGGCCGCCACCTCCCGCTCCGGGATATGGTGGTTACGCTCCGCCACCGCCGCGGAAGAGTCAGGCCGGCAAGATCGTGGCGATCGTCGTGGGGGTCGTCGCGCTGCTCTTCGTGGGGCTGATGGTGCTCGGCGCTCTGGCCGGCCCACGCCAGGTCAGCACGCAGCAGATCGAGCAGCAGATCACCGAGCAGTACCAGCAGCAGTACGGCTACGACGCGAGCCAGGTGCGCTGCCCGTCGTCGCTCGACGCCGAGGTCGGCGCGACCACGACCTGCTCCGGCCCGATCGACGGCACGCCGACCACCCTGCTGGTGCGGGTCACCAGCGTCCAGGACAGCACGGTGAACTTCGACATCACGCCGCAGTAGGCCCACCGATCGTTCCGTGGTCACATGACCGGATGACACCGCCGTCCCCGTCGCGCACGTGAACGCGGCGGGGACGGCGCTCGTCGTCGCCGCCCCGGTCCTGATCGGCGCGCTGGCCCAGCGGGCCACCGGCCTCGGGCTCGCCCTGGTCGGGGCTCCGTTCCTCGTCGCGATCCTGGGGCCGCGCGACGGTGTCACCTTCGGGAACGCGCTGCAGGTGCTGCTCTGCGCGGTGGTCCTCGCCCGCACCGCCCGCGGGGTCGACCTGCGGGCCGCGGGCCTGCTCCTGCTCGGGGCGGTGGTCGCGGTGCCGTTCGGGGCCGTCGTCGTCGACGTGCTGCCCGAGGGCCCGCTGCTGGTGGTGGTCGGGGTCCTGGCGGTGGCCGCCGTCGGACTGTCGCTGGCTCCCGGCCTGGGCGGCTGGATGCACGGCACCCCCGGCGCCCTGGCCGCCGGGGCGATCGCCGGCTTCGTCAACGTCACCGCGGGCGTCGGCGGCCCGATGATCTCCGCCTACGCGCTGGTCCGGCAGTGGAGCATGGCGGTCCTGGTGCCGACCGCGCAGGTCGTGCTCCTGGGCATCAACCTCGTGGCCCTCGTGAGCAAGGGCATGCCGCGGCTCGACGGCGCGGTCTGGATCGCCGGGGTCGTGGCGCTCGCCCTCGGGGTGGCCCTCGGGGATGTGGTGCAGCGCCGCCTCGACCCGGGGACGGCCCGGCGCGCCGTGGCGGTGCTCG
Organism: Actinomycetospora sp. C-140; assembly: GCF_054796175.1. Taxonomy (NCBI): domain Bacteria; kingdom Bacillati; phylum Actinomycetota; class Actinomycetes; order Pseudonocardiales; family Pseudonocardiaceae; genus Actinomycetospora; species Actinomycetospora sp. C-140. Next base: position 88,739 of record NZ_JBTWNF010000017.1, read on the forward strand.
CCCTCGTGGGTGGTCTCGCGACCGTCGTGCGCGGCGTCCTGACCAGCTGAGACGTCGACGGGACGAGCATCGGGCCCGGCGCAGGCGGTGGACAGGTCCCACGACCTCGGGGACAGTGACGGGGGCCACCCGCTGCTTCACTCCCTCGAGGCCAGGCGGAACTCCTCGAGGAAGAGGTGGCTGGAGATGGCGCTCCGTCAGAGCAGCCAGATCGATGCCCACATCCCGGCGCAGCCGTCGCGCGCTCGCGGCGCCCCCGATCCGGACGGCGATCTCGCCGGCGTGCTGACCGTCGCCCCGACCCAACCACGCCGAGGTCTCGTGCTCGTCCGCGTCCTCGGCGAGATCGACATGCTCACCGCCCCGCGGCTGCGCGACGTCCTCCACGGCGCCGTGCAGACGGCGGCCGACGACCGCGACATCGGCGCGGATGCCACGGCGGACGACGAGCACCCGTCGGTCGTGTGCGACCTCGACGGCGTGACCTTCCTCGGTGCCTCCGGGCTCGACGTCATCGCCTCGACGCAGCGGTCCTCCGCCGCGCGCCGGGTGCAGCTCGTGCTCGTCGCGAGCCACCGCACGGTGGTGCGCCCGCTCCGGCTCACCGCGCTGGACCGCCGGGTGACGCTCACCGACACCCACCCCGCCCTCGATCGCCGGGGTGAGGTCCGGTGACCGCGGTCAGCCCGCGCCCGGCCACCGGGGCGTCCCGCGCGGCGGGCCCTCCCGAGCTCGGCGCCGCGATCCGGGTGGCGCTCGACCACCTCGCCGATCTCGCGGACCCGCCGGAAGCCGTGCGCGACGGCCGGCTCGACCGCCTGTTGCGGGCCTCCGTCGAGGCCCACCTCGCCGCGCCCGGGCGCATCCTGGAGGACGTCGTCGCGGCGGTCCGGACGGCCTGCGCCCACCTGGCGGCCACCGAGCTCGAGGACGCCTACCTGGCCCTGCGCGCCGCCCTCGACCGGCTCCCGCGCCGCCCCTCCGGCTGACCCACCTACCAGCGGAACCCCTCACCGGCGCCCTGGCGCACCAGCACGGGCTCGTCGCCCGAGAGGTCGACGACGGTGGTGGGCTCGACGCCGCACTCGCCGGAGTCGAGGACGGCGTCGACCTGGTGGGAGAGCCGGTCGTAGATCTCCGGCCCGGACGTCAGCGGCTCCTCGGTCCCCGGCAGCAGCAGGGTCGACGACAGCAGCGGCTCCCCGAGCTCGGCGAGCAGGGCCTCCGCGACCGGGTGCTCCGGGATGCGGACCCCGACGGTGCGCTTGCGCGGGTGCAGCAGGCGCCGCGGCACCTCCTTGGTCGCCGGGAGGATGAACGTGTAGCAGCCCGGCGTCGCCGCCTTCACCGAGCGGAAGACGGGCGTGGAGATCCGCACGAACTGGCCGAGCTGGGCGAAGTCGCGGCACACGAGCGTGAAGTGGTGTCGCTCGTCGAGCCGGCGGATCGCGCGGATCCGGTCGAGCCCGTCGCGGTTGCCGATCGCGCAGCCCAGCGCGAAGCAGGAGTCGGTGGGGTAGGCGATCAAGCCGCCCTCGCGCAGGAGGTCGACGGTCGCCACCACCGCGCGACGCTGGGGATTGCGGGGGTGGAGCTCGACGTAGCGTGCGGTCCCCGTCGTCGCGGCCATCGCGGAAGCCTAGGAGTGCGACGGGGACCACGAAACGCCCCGCACCTCGGTTCCGCGGGATTGGCCGGGGCCGGACCGGGGCACTCCGGCTACCGTCGTGACCGCAGCGAGACCTACTCGGAGCGTGGTTGAGACGCTGATGCGCCGATCGGCCCAGCAGCGTCCCGCGGGAGGAGGAAGCCTCATGGGCGCACACCGCCTCGAGGACGAGCACACCACCGACGTCGCCCGCCTCGTCGGGCGCGGGGCCGTGGCGACGACGACGGCGCTCGCGCTCACCGGCGCCGGAGCCGGCCTCGCCCTGGCGTCCCCGGGTCACGGCCACGGGGACGACGCCGACGGCGCGGGCAGCTCGGACGTCTCGGGGGTCTCCGGGGTCTCCGCGCACACGTCCTCCGCGGGAGCGTCCAGCGCCGACCCGGCCTGCCGGGTCCTCGACGACGACGGTCTCGTGGGCGGCCTGCTCGGCGGCCTGGGGCTCGGTGGCGGCCACGGCGGCAACGGTGCGAGCCGCCAGGCGGCGGACTGCGACACCGGCGGCTCGTCGAGCGACCGGACGAGCGACCAGGGGAGCGGCGACCAGCGCTCGGGTAGCTCGCAGGGCTCCTCCTCGACGCCGTCCTCCGACACGCAGCAGGCCGCGGGCGCCACCCCGTCCGCGGCGCAGAACCCCGAGGACGTGCCGCCGCCGCCCGGCCAGACGAAGATCATCGATCTGCCGGACCAGCCGGCGTCCTGACGTGGACCTCGTCGGGCCCTGGGCGCTCGACGACGCCCGGGGTCCCGACGCCGCCGCGGCCGCGCGGCGGCGCATCGACACGATCGACCACCGGGTCCGCGCGTGGGTGACCGTGCTGCCGCCCGAGCCCCCGCGGGTCGACGGCCCGCTCGCCGGGGTGCCGGTGGGCGTGAAGGACATCGTCGACGTCGCCGGCGTCCCGACGCTGTGCGGCTCGTCGGTCCGGGACGACGCCCCGCCGGCGGAGACGGACGCCGCGCTCGTCCGGATGCTCCGCGACGCCGGCGCCGCGATCGTCGGCAAGACCGTGACCACGGAGTTCGCGTACTTCGACCCGGGGCCCACCCGGAACCCGTGGGACCTCGACCGGACGCCGGGCGGATCGTCGAGCGGGTCCGCCGCGGCGGTCGCGGCGGGCATGGTGCCGCTGGCGATCGGGACGCAGACCGCGGGCTCCGTGGTGCGGCCCGCGTCGTTCTGCGGCGTCGCCGGTCTCGCCGTCGCCCGCGGCACGCTCCCGCGCGACGGGGTCGCCCCCCTGGCGCCCGGGCTCGACACCCTCGGGCTCTTCGCCGCGAGCGTCGCCGACGTCGCCGCGGCCCGGGCGGCGCTCGACGGGCGCGAGCCCGAGCACGTCGACGAGCACGCGCCGCTGCGCCTGCTCGTCTGGGACGGCACCGAGGTCTCCGACGTCTCCCCGCCGATGCTCGCGGCGCACGCGACCGCCGTGGCGCGTGCCCGCGCGGCCGGCGCCGACGTCGCGCCGTGGACGCTCGGACTGCGCGCCGCGGCCGCCGACCACCGCCTGGTCATGGCCGCGGAGGCCGCGCACGCGGTGCCCGACGCGCCGGGGCTCGGCGCCAAGCTGCGCGAGCTCCTCGCCGAGGGTCGGGCGGTGCCGCCGGAGGACCTCGCCGCGGCCCGCGAGCGCGCCGCCGCCACCCGCGACCGCGCGCTCGAGCACCTCGAGGACGTCGACGCCGTGCTGGCCCCGGGAGCCCTGGGTGTCGCGCCGACCGGCCTGGAGTACACCGGCGACCCGGCGATGTCACGGCCGTGGCACCTGCTCGGCCTGCCCGCCCTCGCCGTGCCGGGCGCCCACGACGCGGACGGGCTCCCGCTCGGCCTGCAGCTCCTCGGCCACCCCGACCGCGAGGACCGCCTCCTCGCCGCCGGCCGCCGCCTCGAGGCCCTCCTCCGCGATACGTGAGCGAACTTTGGGCCTATAGGCCCAAAGTTCGCTCACATGGGGTGTGCCACGTCGCGCGTACGTCCTTGCGCGCGGGGGAAGAGTGGAGGCCGTGGTGGACCGGGAGGTGCGGGGGCCGTCGGCGGACGCGACGCGACCCGCCCGCACCGACTCCGACATCGACTCCGAGCTCGACACCGACTTCCAGGTCGAGTTCGAGGAAGAGCTCGAGCACCACCACCTCTGGCACCGCGAGGGCCAGCGCCACCACTTCGGCGGGGACTCCCCGCTGCTCGGGCCGCGGACGGCCGCGCTCGTGCGCTACGTCCCGCGCGCGCACCCCGCCGGGTTCATCGTCGGCACGGCCTTCGCGCTGATCTCCCTGACGCCGTCGCTCATCCCCCGCACGTACCTCTTCCAAGGGCTCGCGACCGGGATCTCCGGGGGGCTCGGGTACGGGCTCGGCGTGGCGCTCGCCTGGCTCGCGGTCCGGCTCGCCCGGGCGATCCGCCGCGGCACGCACGTCACGCGCACGGCGCCCGTCTGGTTCACGCCGGGCTCGTGGGTCGTCCTGGTCGTCACCGCGGTCGTCGCCCTGCTCTGGATGCTCATCGCCGGCGCCGGCTGGCAGCGGCAGGTCGCCGTGCTCATGGGCATCGAGCAGCCCACCACCGACGGCTGGCTGCGCGCGGGGCCCGTGGCGCTAGTGGTGGCGGGCCTCATCGTCGGCTTCGGGCGCGGCGTGCGGTGGCTCGCGGCGCGGCTCGCCGACCTGCTGCGGCGCCGCGCCCACGTCCCCGGCCGCGTCGCCGGCGTGGCGGCGACCCTGCTGGTGCTGCTGCTCGTCGTCACCGTCGCCGACGCCCTCGTCCTGCGCACCGGTCTGCGTGTCGCGGACGCGGCGTTCAGCGCGACCAACAACACGTCCTACCCCGGCGTCGTCGCCCCGGCGTCGCCGCTGCGCTCGGGCTCGCCGGCCTCCCTCGTGCGGTGGGACACGCTCGGGCGCGAGGGCCAGGACTTCGTCGCCGGCGGACCCCCGACCGCGCGGCTGGCGGCCGCGTCGGGACGTCCGGCCGTGGATCCCATCCGCGCCTACGTCGGCCTGCTCTCCGCGCCGAGCCCCGAGGAGCGCGCCGCGCTCGCCGTCGCCGAGCTGGAGCGCACCGGCGCCTTCGACCGCTCGGTGATCGCCGTCGTGACCACCACCGGTACCGGCTGGATCGACGACCCCGTGGCCGACTCCCTGGAGATGATCTGGGGCGGCGACACCGCGATCGTCGCCACCCAGTACTCGTACCTGCCGAGCTGGCTGTCGTTCCTCGTCGACCGCACGCGCGCGCAGGCCGAGGGACGGGCCCTGTTCGACGCCGTGCACGCGCGGATCGCGCAGATGCCCCCGGACCGGCGCCCGCGGCTGTTCGCGTTCGGCGAGAGCCTGGGCTCGCAGGGTTCGGAGGCCGCGTTCTCGTCTCTCGAGGACGCCCGCACCCAGGCCGACGGCGTGCTCTGGGTCGGGCCGCCGAACTCCAACCGCCTCCACGCGTCGCTCACCGCGCGCCGCGATCCCGGGACGTCCGAAATCCTCCCCGTGGTCGGTGACGGGCGGGACGTCCGCTTCGGCGCGACCATCGCGGACCTCGGGCGCCCGCCCTCGGTGTGGTCCCCGCCACACGTGGTCTATCTCCAGCACGCGTCGGACCCGGTCGTCTGGTGGTCGCCCGCCCTGCTCTGGAGCCGTCCGGACTGGCTCGCCGAGCCCCGCGGACCAGACGTCTCCGAGGCGATGGACTGGTACCCGGTGGTGACGTTCTGGCAGGTCACCATCGATCTGACCAACTCGCTGTCGGTGCCGGACGGGCACGGGCACCAGTACCGCGGCGTCATGGTCGGAGGATGGCTCTCACTGGGTACCCCTGCGGGGTGGACCCCTGCGGACACCGCCCGAGTGGCAGGCATGCTGGGCGTGTGACCGCTCCCCAGCCCACGGCCACGCCCGCGTGCCCCTCGACCAGCTCGACCGGCCCGGCCGGTCCGGCCGACGGGAGTGACGACACCGAGGGGGAGAAGCCGTCCCACTGGCGGCGGCTCGCCCCGCCGGTGGCGCTCGCGGCCCTGCTGCTCGTGTGGAGCAACGTCGTGCTCCCGGCGCTGCCCGCCGACGCGGTCCTCAAGGCCCTGTTCAACGTCGGCGGGGTCGCGGCCATGGTCACCGTGGCGCGCCTGCTCGGCCTGACCTGGGCCGACCTCGGCATCGGTCGCGGCACCTGGGGGGCGGGCCTGCGCTGGGGCGGCGCGGCCATCGGCGTCGCCGTCCTCGGATACGGCGCCGTGCTGATCGTGGCACCCCACCTGCTCGAGAACCCCCAGCTCGCCGGCGCCTCACCCGGCGCGCTGCTGCTGCGCGGCCTGCTGCTCATCCCGCTGGGCACCGTGCTGGCCGAGGAGCTGGCCTTCCGCGGCGTGCTGCACGGCCGCTCGGTGCGCTCCCTGCCCGTCCGCGCGGCGCTCGGCGTCTCCGCCGTCGCGTTCGGCCTGTGGCACCTCACCGTCGCGATGGGCCCCTCGGCCGTGCCGCTGCCGCCGACCCTGCAGTGGACGTCCGCCCTCGCCGTGCTCGCCGTGACGATCACCGGCGGTCTCGCCCTGGGCTGGCTGCGCCACCGCACCGGATCGGTGCTCGCCCCCATCGGCCTGCACCTCGGCACGAACGCCGTCGGCATCGTCGCCGCGGGGGTCGCGCTCGCCCACTGACCCGGCCGTCAGCGGAGAGGTGCGCGCAGCGCGACAATCACCCGATGAGCGTCGTCGACAACGCCGTGTACGTGAGCGGGGCGCGCGAGACGGAGCCGGACTCCCTCGACGGCACGCTCGCGCTGCTGCGCGACCGCGAGCGGGCGGCCGACGGCCCCGACGACGGCTTCGCGTGGATCGGCCTGCTGCGCCCCGACCAGGACGAGCTCGACCAGCTGGCCCGGGAGCTCGCGCTCCCCGCGCTCGCCGTCGAGGACGCCATCCACGCCCATCAGCGACCGAAGCTGGAGCGCTACGACGACGTCGAGTTCGTGGTGCTGCGACCCGCCTGGTACGTCGACGAGGACGAGGACGTCCAGGTCGGTGAGGTCCACCTGTTCCTCGGGCAGGACTTCGTCGTCACCGTGCGGCACGCCGAGACCCCCGACCTGTCGTCCGTGCGCGCCCGGCTCGAGCAGGACCCGACGCTGCTGGCCCAGGGCCCGCGGGCGGTGCTGTACGCCGTGCTGGACCGCATCGTGGACGACTACCACCCCGTCGTCCGCGGCCTCCGCCACGACATCGACCAGATCGAGACCCAGGTCTTCGGCGGCGACCCGAGCGTCTCGCGCCGCATCTACCAGCTCTCGCGCGAGGTGATCGAGCTGCAGCGCGCCGTCGACCCGCTGCGCGACGTCCTCGACGGGCTGCTCGCCGAGACCACCGACGACCCGGAGGGCGTGACGCTGCACCGCGGCCTGCGCGACGTGGCCGACCACGTCGCCCAGACCATCGAGTCGGCGGACAACTTCCGCCAGCTGCTGGGCAACATCCTGCAGGTGAACGCCGCGCTCGTGGGGCAGCGCCAGAACGAGGAGATGCGGACGCTCTCCGAGACGAGCCTCGCGCAGGGCGAGGAGGTCAAGAAGATCTCCTCGTGGGCGGCCATCCTCTTCACGCCGTCCCTGATCGGTGCGATCTACGGGATGAACTTCGAGCACATGCCCGAACTGGGCTGGGTGTACGGCTATCCGTTCGCGCTGGGACTCATGGTCCTCACCGCGGTCGTGCTCTACCTCGTCTTCCGCAAGCGCGGCTGGCTGTAGCCGCGGGCGGGTCCGGACATCGGCGTGAGATCCGCCCGAGCCCTCGACGGCGGCGCGAAAGCGAGGTTAGCCTCCCCTCACTGAACAGGAGGCTGCGATGACGCTGCGACTGCCCACCGGCGAGGTGACGGTGCTGCTCGGCGAGCAGATCGTGCGCCGGCGGCTGATGGCGATGCTCGACGAGACGTCGGGGGCGCCGGCGGAGCGTGTGACGGCCGAGGCGGGGACGGGCGTCGCGGAGCGGCGCCGACGCCTCGAGGACGCCGGCGGCGCCGCGATCGTGCTGGTCGACCGGCTCACCGACGGGCTCGACGCCACCGGGCGCCGTGCCGTGCTGGGCGCGCTCGCGGGCGTGGCCGCAGGGGGCGCCGCGGTGCTGGTGGACGACGACGACTGCGTCGCCGCCCTGGCGGTGGCCGACGGGACGCTGCGCGCCGACCCGATGCGCGGGCTCGTGCTCGAACCCACGGACGGGTCGGTCGCGCCGCTCGAGGAGCTCTACCGGGCCTCGTAGGTGAGGCAGTCGGCGACGTCGCGGCCCGCGCCGATCTCCACCGAGCCGGCCGTGCACTCGAGCTTGTCGTTGAACTTGCACTCCGAGCGGTGGCAGGCGCCGACGACGCCGTTGCCGGACACGCCGCCCTTGAAGGAGATCTCGACGAAGGTGCCGCACTTCGCGTTGTCGCCGGCCACCGTGATGGCGGCCGCGTGGCAGGACGAGCTTTCGTTGTAGGCGCAGGACGTCACCGAACAGCCCTGGACCGTGGGCAGGCTCTGGATCGAGGTCATGGCGACGATGGTGGCGGGCCCGGCGGGCGTCCCGCCACGCAGTGAAGGCTGCCCTGAGCAGGGCGAAACGGGCGCACCGATCGCGGCGACCTGCGGCGACGCAGGCGACACGCGCGACAAACCGCCGAATGTATGATCCAGGTCACCAACGCTTGCACTCGTCCGGGCCGCCGGGGGTGAGGATGGCCTGCCCTCACCGCGCCGCGAAGATCAGGAGTGGACAACCGGCACTTCCCAGGACGGACCGGGCAGGCCACGGTGGATCACACCACCATCGCCGGCCGAGGGGAGCGCCCCCGGATGACCGAGACCGTCCCGAGAACCGCGCACGTCGGGCAGAGCCTCCCCCGCCGGGAGGATGCGGCACTGCTCACCGGACGCGGCACCTGGACCGACGACATCGCACCGCCCGGAGCGGTCCACCTGGCGGTCGTCCGCAGCCCCGTCGCCCACGCCCGGGTCACGGCCGTGGACACCGCCGCCGCCCGGGAGCACCCCGGCGTGGTCGCCGTCCTCACCGGCGCCGACCTCGCCGACGAGTTCGCCGCCGGCATCCCGTGCGGCTGGCCCGTCACCGAGGACATCCTCGTGCCGGAGCACCCGCCGCTCGCCCGCGACGAGGTCAACCACGTCGGCGACGGGGTCGCGGTCGTCGTCGCCACCGGGGCGGCCGCGGCCCGCGACGCCGCGGAGCTCGTGGTCGTCGACTACGACGAGCTGCCCGCGGTGGTGGACGTCGAGGCCGCCCTCGAGCCCGGGGCGCCGCTGGTGCACGAGGAGTTCGGCACCAACCACTGCTACACGTGGCCGCTCGCGGTCGGCGACGTCGACGCCGCGCTGGCCGAGGCCGACGTCGTGGTGGAGGGCCGCTACGTCCAGCAGCGCGTGATGGCCTCGCCGATGGAGCCGCGCGCCGTCGTCGTCACCCCGGACGCCGTGGGCGGCGGCTTCACGATCCACACCTCCACCCAGGTGCCGCACTTCGTGCGCGACATCCTCGCCGCGATCTGCGGCATCTCCGACACGAAGCTGCGCGTCGTCGCGCCCGACGTCGGAGGCGGCTTCGGGGCGAAGCTCAACGTGTACGCCGAGGAGGCGCTCGCCCTCGTGCTGGCGCGCCGGCTGCGGCGCCCCGTGAAGTGGACCGAGACCCGCTCCGAGCACCACGTCGCGACGACGCACGGCCGCGGCCAGGTCCAGCACATGACCGTCGGGGCGAGGCGCGACGGGACGATCCTCGGGATGAAGGTCCGCCTCGTCGCGGACATGGGCGCCTACCTGCAGCTGCTGACGCCGGGGATCGCGGTGTTCGGCGCGTTCACCTACTGCGGGCTCTACGACTTCGGCGCCTACGACTTCGCCTGCGAGGGCGTGTTCACCAACCTCACCCCGACCGACGCCTACCGCGGCGCCGGGCGCTCGGAGGCGGCGTACGCCCACGAGCGCGTCCTCGACGACCTCGCGCGGGCCCTGGAGATGGACCCCGCGGAGCTGCGGCTGCGCAACTTGCACCCGCCCTTCAGCGAGCCCCGCACCGTCCCGTCCGGCGTGCAGTACGACTCGGGCGACTACGAGAAGGCGATGCGCCGGGCGCTCGAGCTCGTCGACTACGAGGGGCTGCGGGCCGAACAGCGGCGGCGTCGGGCCGACGGCGACCCCGTCGAGCTCGGCGTCGGGATCGGCAACTTCACCGAGTCCGGCGGGCTGTCGCCGTCGAAGGTCGCAGCCGGGGTGCGGCTGCAGAGCGGCGGGTGGGAGGCCGCGACGGTCCGGATGACGACGGCCGGGCGCGCGGAGGTCGTCACCGGCACCAGCCCGCACGGGCAGGGTCACGAGACGGCGTGGGCGCAGATCACGGCCGACTCGCTCGGCATCGACCCCGCCGACGTGGAGGTGTTCCACTCCGACACGATGGTCGCCCCGTTCGGCCGCGACACCTACGGCTCGCGCAGCCTCGCGGTCGGCGGCACGGCGGTGTACGGGGCGGCGGAGAAGGTCGCGGCGAAGGCCCGCACGCTCGCCGCGCACCTGCTCGAGGCGTCGGAGGACGACCTGCAGTTCGTCGGCGGGGTGTTCTCGGTCGCCGGGACGTCGGGGCCCTCGATCACGATCCAGGAGGTGGCCGGCGCGGCGTCGCTGGCGGCGGACCTGCCCGAGGGCATGGAGCCCAACCTCACCGCCGACCACCACTTCGACCCGCCGAACTTCACCTGGCCGTTCGGCACGCACGTCGCCGTCGTCGAGGTCGACACCGAGACCGGACGCACGACGGTGCGCCGCTTCGTCGCCGTCGACGACTGCGGACGGATCGTCAACCCGCAGATCGTCGACGGTCAGCTGCACGGCGGGATCGCGCAGGGCATCGCGCAGGCGCTCTACGAGCACGCGACCTTCGACGAGGCGGGCCAGCCGACGGCCGCCACGCTCGCGGACTACGCGGTGCCCGCGGCGAGCGACCTGCCGAGCTTCGAGCTCGACCAGACGGTCACGCTCTCGCCCACCAACCCGCTCGGCGCCAAGGGCATCGGTGAGTCCGGGGCGATCGGGTCGTCGCCGGCGGTGGTCAACGCGGCCATCGACGCGCTGGCCGCCCGGGGCGTCACGCACCTCGACATGCCGCTCACCCCGCAGCGGGTCTGGCGTGCGCTCTCCGACGCGGCCAGGGTGTGATCCATGACCGCCACGGACACCGAGACGCGGTACGACTACGGCGGCGACGAGTTCGTCTACGTCGAGCTCTCCCCGGCGATGAGCCTGCCGGTGCACTTCACGTCGCTGGGGATCACGCGGCGACTGGCGGAGGAGGCGATCCCCGGGGTCGAGGAGATCGCGCCGTCGAACGCGTCGTACATGGTCCGCGTCGACCCCGACCGCCTGCACCCGCGCGACCTCGTCCGCGAGCTGCAGCGGATCGAGGGCGAGGTCGGCGGGCACTCGGACGACCTGACCGTCGCCACGCGCATCATCGACGTGCCGATCATGCTGAACGACCCGTGGACCCACGAGGTCCTCATGAAGTTCCGCGACCGCCACCAGGACCCGACGGGCACCGATCTCGACTACGGCGCCCGGATCAACGGCTACTCGTCGACCGAGGACTTCATCGACGCGCTCGCCGCCTCGCCGTACCTGGTGACGATGATGGGCTTCGTCCCCGGGCTGCCGTGGTGCTTCCAGCTGGTGCCCCGGGAGCGTCAGGTCGAGGTGCCCAAGTACGTCCGCCCGCGCACCGAGACCCCGGAGCGCGCGTTCGGGTTCGGGGGCGCGTTCGCCGTGATCTACCCCGTGAAGGGCGCCGGCGGTTACCAGCTCTTCGGCTCGGCGCCGGCGCCGATCTTCGACGGCGAGCAGCGCCTGCCGGACTTCGCCGAGAACGACTCGGTGGTGTTCTTCCGGCACGGCGACGTCATCAACTACCGGCGCGTCGACCAGGAGGAGTACGACGACGTGCGCGCGCAGGTCGACGCCGGCACCTGGCGGTACTCCTACAAGGAGCTCGAGTTCTCGCCGAGCCGGTTCCTCGCCGACCCGGACGGCACCAACGCCGCGATGAAGGAGGTGCTGTACGGATGAGCATCCGCGTCGTCGATCCCGGTCTCGAGACGACGGTCCAGGACACCGGGCGGCTCGGCTACTACAGCATCGGCTTCCCGCCGTCGGGCGCGCTGGACTCGTTCGCCTACCACGTCGGCAACGCGCTGGTCGGCAACGAGGCGGGCGCCGCGGCCCTCGAGGCCGTGTACCTCGGCCCGACACTGGAGTTCACGCAGGACACCGTCATCGCCGTGACCGGCGCGGACATCCCGGCGTTCGTGGACGGCGAGGAGATCCCGCTGTGGGAGTCCGTGGCCGTGTCGGCGGGCTCGGTGCTGACGTTCGGCCAGCTGCGCGCGGGCGCCCGCCCGTACGTCGCCGTCGCCGGCGGCATCGACGTGCCGCTCTACTACGGCAGCCGCTCGACCTACACGCTCGTGGGGATCGGCGGCTTCCAGGGTCGGGCGCTGCAGGCCGGCGACGAGCTCCCGCTCGGCTCGCTCGCGCGGGACCCGCGGGCCGGGCGCCGTGTCGATCCGTCGGACGTGCCCGTGCACCCGTCGACCGCCGAGGTGCACCTGCTGGTCGGCCTGCACAGCTACCGGCTCACCGAGGACAGCCTCGCGCGCTTCACCGACACCGAGTGGAAGGTGACCCCGGACGCCAACCGCGTCGGCTACCGGTTCCGCGGCGCCGAGCTGGAGTTCGTGCCGCGCGAGCAGCCCTTCGGGGCCGGCAGCGACCCGGCGAACGTCACCGACTGCGGCTACCCGGTCGGATCGGTGCAGGTGCCCGGCGGCGTCGAGCCGATCGTGCTGCTGCAGGACGCGGTCACGGGCGGCGGCTACGCGACGCTCGGCACCGTCGTCTCCGTCGACCGCGACCGGCTCGCCCAGACCAAGACGGGCGACCGGACCCGCTTCGTGCCCGTCGACCTCGACGGGGCGCTGGAGGTGCGGCGGGACCGCCTCGCCGCACTCGACCGCATCCGATCCGCACTCGCGTCCTAGGGGGTCCCCCGGTGGCCAGTCACAAGATCACCTCTCGTACGCCCGGCGTCTTCTACCACCGGCCCTCGCCCGACGCGGATCCCTACGTGACGACGGGGGCCTCCGTCGCCGAGGGCGACACGGTCGGGCTGGTCGAGGTCATGAAGACGTTCCACGAGGTCAAGGCCGACGCCGCGGGCACCGTGTCGGCGTTCCTCGTCGAGAACGAGGACGAGGTGACGATCGGCCAGGACCTGGTCGAGCTGGAGACGTGAGCGAGGGTCTGCGGTCGGTCCTCGTCGCCAACCGCGGCGAGATCGCGCTGCGCGTCGTGCGGGCCTGCCGGGAGCTCGGGATCCGGTCGGTGGCGGTGTACTCGGACGCCGACGCCGAGGCCGCCCACGTCCGGATGGCCGACGACGCCGTGCACCTCGGGAAGTCGGCGGCGTCCAAGAGCTACCTCGACGCCGACGCCGTGCTCGAGGCCGCGCGCTCGGCCGGCGTCGACGCGGTGCACCCCGGCTACGGGTTCCTCTCCGAGCGCCCCGCGTTCGCCGCGGCCGTCGAGGAGGCGGGGCTGGTGTTCGTCGGGCCGCCGTCGTCGGTGATCGCGACGATGGGGGACAAGGCGGCGGCGCGGGCGCTCGCGCGGTCGGCCGACGTGCCGGTCGTGCCGGGCTCCGACGAGGTCGCGTCGGTCGACGACGCCGTCGCCGCGGCCGAGGAGGTCGGCTACCCGGTGCTGGTCAAGGCGTCGGCCGGTGGTGGAGGGCGGGGCATCCGGCCGGCCGCGACCGCCGACGAGCTGCGCGACGTGGTGGTCGAGGCGCAGCGGGAGGCCGCGTCGGCGTTCGGGTCGGACGCGGTCTACGTCGAGCGCGCGTTGCCGGGGCCCAAGCACGTCGAGGTGCAGGTCCTCGCCGACACCCACGGCAACGTCGTCCACTGCTTCGAGCGGGAGTGCTCGCTGCAGCGCCGGCGTCAGAAGATCCTGGAGGAGGCGCCGGCGCCGGGGCTCGACCCGTCGGTGCGTTCCTCGTTGTGCGACGCGGCCGTGCGCCTGGCGCGCGAGGTGGGTTACGTGGGCGCCGGGACCGTGGAGTTCCTGGTGGACGGTGAGGAGTTCTTCTTCATCGAGATGAACACCCGCATCCAGGTCGAGCACCCGATCACCGAGTGGGTCACCGGTCTCGATCTCGTCGCCGAGCAGCTGCGCATCGCCGGCGGGGCGGAGCTGTCGGTGGGTCAGGACGACATCGCGTGCCGCGGGGCGTCGATCGAGTTCCGGGTCAACGCGGAGGACCCCGACCAGGACTTCCTGCCGTCGCCGGGTTCCGTCGATGGCCTCGAACTGCCGGGCGGCCCGGGTGTCCGCGTCGACACCGCGCTGATGGCCGGCGACGTCGTGCCGCCGTTCTACGACTCGCTCGTCGCCAAGCTCTCGGTCTGGGCGCCCACCCGTGCCGAGGCCCTCGCCCGCGGCCGGCGCGCCCTCGCCGAGTACCGCGTCGAGGGCCTGCCGACCACGATCGGCCTGCACCGCCGCCTGCTCGACGAGCCGGCCGTCATCGACGGGAGCTACGACATCACGACGCTGGAATCGTGGCTGGCCGGAGCAACGGACTAGGACCGAAGGACCTATCTCGTTCCGCGACGTGGAGCTGACGCACCGTCACCTGCACACTGCTGGGAGTAGTGATACGAGGAGAGACCATGTCGCTCCAAGGTCGTACGGGTGACTCCGGGCAGCTCGCGGGACCGGTCCGGCCCGAGCACCGTGCCGGACACGTCCAGCACCACGGCCCGGGGGTCCAGGCCATCCGGCGGGACATCCTCGAGGGCGAGCAGATCTACGGCATCTTCGGCGACCGGCGCGGCCCGACCGTCCTCAATCGGGATCACGAACCGGCGCGTGCTGCTCATGGACGCGGCGTACGAGGACGGACGCGTGGCGCTGACCTCGGTGCCGCTGCGCCAGATCGTCAGCTGCTCGTACATCACGGCGGTCGACGAGCCGGTCACCGAGGCGACCGTGGTGGGCATCAAGGTGGGCCGGAACATGTTCGAGGTCAGCTGCGCGTCGCCCGACGAGGCGCAGGACGTGCACGGCCTGATCATGTGGCACCTGATCGGCCTGTAGCGCTCAGCCGCGCAGCAGTTCGACCGCGGGCACCCGCTCGACGCCGGCGTCGTCGAAGCGCCGCACCAGGGCCTCGACGATCTCGACGGCGTTGGGACGGTCGCCGTGCAGGCAGATCGTGTCGACCTCGACGTCGAGGTTCTTGCCGGACGTCGAGGTCACGTGGCCGTCGAGCAGGTCGAGGGCCTGCTGGGCGACGGCGTCGGGGTCCTTCGCCTTCGGCTCGGGCTCGACGATGATGTGGCCCTCGTCGGTGTACTCGAGGTCGGCGAAGCCCTCGCGGGCCACGGTCGCGCCGAGCGAGCGGGCGAGCTCGGCGGTGGGGCCCGCGAGCCAGAAGATCATGAGGTCCGGGTCGAGGCGCAGCACGGCCTCGGTGATCGCCGTCGTGATCTCCGGGTCGGTCAGCGCCATGCCGTAGAGCGCCCCGTGCGGCTTCACGTGCACGACCTCGGCGCCCTCCGCGCGGGCCGTCGCCTGCAATGCACCGGTCTGGTACAGCACCAGCTGCGCCGCCTCGTCCGGGCGCAGGGCCATCCGCCGCCGCCCGAACCCGACGAGGTCGGGCAGGCCGGGGTGGGAGCCGATCGCGGTGCCGGTGGCGACGGCGGTGCGCACCGACTCGCGCATCGTCACCGGGTCGCTGGCGTGGAAGCCGCAGGCCACGTTCACCGAGGTCACGTGCGTCATGAGCTCGCTGTCGTGGCCGAGCTTCCAGCGCCCGAGGCTCTCGCCGGCGTCGGCGTTGAGGTCGACACGGGTCTTCATGGTCGGACAGTCTCCGCCCGGAACGCGTCGAGGTGAACCTCTGCCCACTCCCGAAATGTCCGTGCCGGGCGCCCGAGCAGATCCGGGACGACGGTCGTGACGTGCCCGTCGTCGTACTCCCCGCCACGGAAGAAGCGGAAGAAGGCGTCGACGTACCGCTCGGGCATCGACCGGCTCATCCGCGCCCGGGCCTCGTCGTCGGGCTCCGGCTCGAGGCGCAGGTCGCGGCCGAGGAGGTCGGCCAGGATCGCCAGGCGCTCGGCGGGCACGGAGGCCTCGGGGCCGGTGAGGCGCAGGCTCCGACCGGCCAGGTCGCCGTCCGTCAGCGCGTGGGCCGCAACGGCGCCGATGTCGGCGGGGTCGATGACGGCGACCCCGACGTCGGCGAACGGCTCGCGGACGACGCCGGTCAGCGGCGCCCACCCGAGCGCGTTCGACATGAACCCGCTCGGCCGCAGCACCGTCCACGCGAGCCCCGAGTCCCGGACGGCCGCCTCGGACACGACGTTGAACCGTGTCACCGCGTTGTCGAGGTCGCCGCCGACCACCGCGCCGGTCGAGAGCAGCACGACCCGGCGCACCCCGGCTGCCGCCATGTCGGCGAGCAGCCCGGGCGGGTCGGGGTGGCCGGCCGGGAGGAACACCGCGTCCACTCCCCGCCAGGCGTCCGACACCGTTGCGCGGTCGCCGAGGTCCCCGGCCACGGGTCTCGCCCCGTCGACGGCCGTGCCATGTCGTGACAACGCCCGGACCTCGGGCACCCCGCGCGCGACCAGCGCCCGGACGACCTCCGCGCCCACGTTCCCCGTCGCTCCGGCGACCAGCGCCGTGTCGATGTCCATGGCCGCGATGGTGGTCGCCGCGAGGGAACCGCGGGGTGCCCTCAGGCGAGCTCGTGCGCGTGCTCCTCGGCCCACGCGGTCAGCGCCGTGAGCGGGGCGAGGAGCGAGACGCCGAGCTCGGTGAGCCGGTAGTCCCCGCCGCGGGTCGCCGGTCGGACGACGAGCCCGGCGTCCACGAGGCGCCGCAGGGTCTGGGTCAGCATCTTCTTGCTGATCCCGCCGGCCCGCTCGAGCAGCGCCGAGTACCGCCGGGGACCGTGGGCGAGGCCCACGATCACCACCACCGACCAGGTGTCGGCGATGAGTTCCAGCGCCGAGCGGGCGGGACAGTCGGCGAGGAAGACGTCCGGCGCGGGCGCGCTCACGCGCCCGGGGCGGACGGCACGGGACGCTCGACGGTGAGGGAGTCCAGGCCGGCGCGGATGCCCTCGGCGAGGAAGGCGATCTCCTCGTCGCCGACGGTCAGCGCCGGCGACACCGCGACGCCCTTGCCGAGCCCGCGCACCAGCACGCCCGCCTTCCGCGCCGCGCGCAGCAGCACGTTGGGGGCGTCGGGGATCGCGTCGAGCACCTCCTGCTCCAGCTCGACGGCGGCCAGGAACCCGAAGCCGGCGCGCACCTCGTGGACGTAGGGGTGTGAGGTCAGCGGGGCGAGCGCCTCGAACAGCGGCATCTCCAGCTCCCCGCCGCGCTGGATCAGGTTCTCGCGCTCGTAGATGTCGAGCGTCGCGAGCCCGGCCGCGCAGCACGTCGGGTGGCCCGAGTAGGTCGGGCCGTGGCGCAGGGTGCGCTCGCCGGGGGTGGTCCACCACGGGGCGGCGACCTCGCCGGAGGCGATCACTCCGCCCAGCGGGAGGTAGCCGGCGGTGACGCCCTTGGCGAACGTGATCATGTCGGGCCGCACGCCGAAGCGCTCGATGCCGAACCACGTGCCGAGCCGCCCGAACCCGCAGATCACCGCGTCGATCACCAGCAGCACGCCGTGGCGGCGGCACAGCTCGGCGACGCCCTCCACGTAGCCGTCGACGGGCAGGTGGACCCCGCCGGCACCGGTGACGGGCTCGATGACGAACGCCGCGATCCGCTCCGGGCCCACCTCCGCGAAGATCTTCTCCACGCCGTCGAGGTCGTGCAGCGGGGCGACGGTGTTCTCCCCGGCGAGCACGCCCCAGCCCTCGCGGTTCGGCGGGATGCCGGTGATCGACGTGCCGTAGCCGTGGGTGCCGTGGTACCCGGTCTCGCGGGACACGACGTGCACGCGCTGGTGCTCGCCGCGCGCCTGCCAGTAGCCGCGCGCGATCTTCACCGCGGTGTCGATCCCGTCCGCGCCGCCCGACCCGAAGAACACCTTCGCGTCGTCGACGGGCGCGAGCCCGGCGAGGCGGTCGGCGAGCTCGAGGGCCGGACGGTTCGCGATGTCGGCGAAGCACGAGTACGCCTCGAGCTTGCCCATCTGGGCCATCGCGGCCTCGACGATCTCCTGCCGCCCGTGGCCGAGGTTCGCGTACCAGAGGCTCGCGCAGCCGTCGAGGTACCGCCGGCCCTCCTCGTCGAAGACCCACGGGCCCTCGCCGCGGTCGACGACGAACTCGTGGCCGTCCACGGCCGCCATGTCGGAGAACGGATGCCACAGCCGGGTGCTCATGGTTCGGATTCTCCGCGTTCGGCGCGGGCCACGGCACCCCCGCGGCATGATCCGCGCACCGGGACGGATCATGGCGTGGCCCCTGGCGTCGATGTGGGTCGCCGACCGGACGACGAGCAGCGCCGGGCACAGCTGCGCGAGGAGCGCGACCTCGTTGGGCGCCACCTCCGCGCGGTGCTCGACGGCTTCCACGACAGGTCGTGGCGCCGCGCGCGCCACGCTCCCGCCGATCATCTCTGGCGCGCCGCCCAGGGCTTGCGTGAGATCGAGGACGCGGTGGAGAGCTGAGCCGAGGCCGCGGAGGTGCTGGAGATGCTTCGGAAACCGAAGCGTCTCCAGGCACCCCGAGCCTCACCCGGCGCCGCCGCCCCGGGGAGGCGCCCCGCCACGCGGTCGAGGGGGATGAGCTCGGCGCCGGCTCCGGTGCCTACCCCCGGTGGGCGCACCTGGCGTCCCTGCTGACCATGATCCGCCCCGGTGCTCCTCTCACCCGATGACATCGGGTCAGAGGAGCACCCAGGCGGATCATGAGATCAGGGGCGCGGCGATGAAGCCGCCACCCCGAGCCTCACCTCTTCGGCGTCACCGCCGTCAGACGGTCCGCCAACCCGGCCGGCACGTCCCAGTCGCCCGGGAAGCCGGCGCTGCCGTCGTAGCGCCGGGCCGCGTCGAGCACGGCGTCGGCGTCGTCGACACCGATGTGCGAGAAGCGCACCCGCGGCTTGCCGGGCCCGTCGAGGGCGACGTTGCCCGCGTTCGGACAGCCGCCGAGGCAGGGGACGTGGCGCACCCGCACGTCCACGGACCCCGCCACGGCCTCGTCCAGCGCGACCCCGAACGACCCGCTCCCCGGCTCGTCGCGCGGGCAGGTGCGGCAGATCAGCAGAGGCACGTCAGGGACGGGCCTGGACGGTCTGGTGCGTCGACTCGGTCACCGGGCCGGCGGGCGCGTCGAGCCCGCTCGCCGGGGCGACACCGCTGTCCTCCTTGTGGAACCGGCCGTCCTTCATGATCGCGTGCAGCTTGTCGTGGTCCTGCAGGATCGTGATGTCCTCGAGCGGGTCGCCGTCGACGAGGATGAGGTCGGCGAGGTAGCCCGGCTGGACCTTCCCCAGCTCGTCGGGGCGCAGCATGATCTCGCCGCCCCAGGCCGTCGCGGAGATCAGGGCCTCCATCGGCGTGAAGCCGAGCCGCTCGACGAAGTGCTCGAGGTCGCGGGCGTAGGTGCCGTGCGGGGTCCAGGCGAACCCGTAGTCGCCGCCGGGCAGGAGCTTGATGCCGCGCCGGTGCATCTCGCGCAGCCCGTCCGTGGCCATCTCCAGTTCCTTCTTGTACCCGACGGCCTCGGCGGCCTCCTGCGGGAACCCGAAGGCCTCGGCCTCGTAGAGCGTCGCGATCAGCCAGTTGATGCCGGGGGCGACGAACACCCAGTCCTTGTTGGCCTCGAGCATGTCCATGCCCTCGGCGTCGGTGAACGAGGCGTGGTAGATGATGTCGACCTTGTTCCGCAGACACATCTTCACGCTCTCCGCGGAGCGGGCGTGGGCGCAGACGCGCTTGCCGCGGCGGTGGGCCTCGGTGACGGCGGCGAGGACCTCCTCGTCGGAGAAGTACGTGTCCTCCGCGCGCTGGGTGCCGGTGATCTCCTCGCCGGTCATCGACAGCTTGATCTGGTCGACGCCCAGGTCGATCAGCTGGCGCACCGCGAGGCGCATGCCCTCCGGCCCGTCGGCGAACTTCGTGATCGACTTGATCAGCGCGCCGCCCGTCACCGCGATCTCGGGGCCGTTGGCCAGGTAGCGCGGCCCGGGGATGCGGCCGGCGTTGATCGCGTCACGGCACACGACGTCGAGGCGCTCCTTCGCCGACGCGGCGCCGAGGCACATCGTGTAGCCGGAGTCGATGTACTTCTTCGCCGACTCCATCGAGAAGAGCAGGTGCTCCTCGACCGGCATCATCCCGAGGCCGTCGAGGTCCGCCGAGTTGTTCCAGCTGAAGTGGGTGTGCGCGTCGCACAGCCCGGACATCAGCGTGCGGCCCCGACCCTCGACGACCTGGGCGTGCAGTGCCCGGCTGTCGTCGACCGTGCCGACCGCGGCGATCCGGTCGTCCTCCACGAGCACGTCGCCCGGGTAGGGCTCGGCCCCGGTGGAGTCGAGGATCGAGACATCGCGGAACAGGACCTTGGTCATGACGATCTCCTCGTCAGCGAGGGTGGTGAGGGTCAGAAGAACTTCAGGAGGTGCTCGGTGACCTCGTGGGGCTTCTCGAGGGCGGTCCAGTGCCCGCAGTCGTCGAAGACGTCGACGACGGCCGAGCCGTGGGCGTCGGCGAGGGCCTGGGTGACGGCCGGGGCGCCGACGCCGTCGTCGGCGCCGGTGAGCAGGAGCAGGGGGAGCTCGCGTGAGATGGGGCCGGGGTCTCCTCCGCCGGCCAGGGCCTCGCACGAGCGGGCGTAGCCCTCCGGGTCCTGGCGCAGCACCAGCTCGCGCACCGCCGCGGCCGTGCCGGGGTGGTCGCGGCGCGTGGCCTCGGCGGTCGCGTTGGTCATGACGGCGGTCGCGACGTCGGGGAGCCCGCCCGCGCGCACCTTGGCCGCCCGGTCGTGCTGGCCCTGCTGCCCGGCCTCGGGCAGCGGCGCCGGGACCGCGCCGAGCAGGGCGAGGTGGGAGACGAGCTCGGGGCGCCGGGCCGCCAGGCTCCGCACGGTGATCGTGCCCATCGAGTGGCCGACGACCCGCGCCGGTCCGGCGTCGAGGGCCTCGAGCAGTGCGGCGAGGTCGTTCGCGAACCCCTCGATCGACAGCGTGCCGGTGGCCGGGGAGCGTCCGGAGCCCTCCATGTCGGGCCGGATGACGGTGAACCGCTCCGCCAGGGCCGCGACCTGCGGCTGGAAGAACGTCGACGTGCCGCCCAGGCCGTGCACGAGCAGCACCGCCGGGCCGTCGCCGTCGACCTCGACGGCCAGTTCCTTGCCGTTGACCTGCACGGGTCAGCTACCTCCAGGGTTCGTCAGCGGACGGTGTTGCGGATGGCGCCGAGGCCGGTGATCGCGCACTCGACGATGTCGCCGGGGCGCAGGAAGCGGGGCGGGTCGAAGCCGATGCCGACGCCGGCGGGGGTCCCGGTCGCGATGACGTCGCCGGGCAGCAGGGTCATCCCCGCGGAGATCACGCGGATCAGCTCCGGGACGTCGAAGATCAGGTCGGCGACGGGCGCCTTCTGGCGCGGCTCGCCGTTGACGGTGGAGCTGACCTCCAGCGCGCCGAGGTCGTCGATCTCGTCCTTGCTCACCGCCCAGGGGCCCATCGGGGCGTGGGTGTCGAGGGACTTCCCGAGCAGCCACTGCTTGTGGTCGCGCTGGACGTCGCGGGCGGTGACGTCGTCGACGATCGTGTAGCCCCAGACGTGGTCCATCGCGTCGTCGTAGGGGATGCCGCGCCCGCCGCGTCCGATGATCACGGCGAGCTCGGCCTCGTAGTCGAGCTCGGCGGTGAGGCCGGCGTGGGCCTCGATGTCGTCGAAGGGGCCCGTGACGCTGGTGGTCGCCTTGGTGAAGACGATCGGCTTGTCGGGCAGGTCCTCCGAGCGCTGCGGGGTGTCGTAGCCGGACCGCCCGAACTCCGCGACGTGCTCGCGGTAGTTCTTGCCGACCGCGAACAGGTCGCGGCGCGGTGCGGGGAAGGGTGCGCGCAGCCGCGGGTCGTCGACGACGGGCAGGTCGGTCGCCGCGGCGAGGCGGGGGGCGAGGCGCTCCCAGTCCTCGATCACCGCGAGCAACGACGACGCGCCCACCACCGGCGTCAGGTCGCGCACCGTCGTCTCGTCGTCGTCCAGTCGGCCGACCGCCTCGCGACCGTCGGTCACGAACGTCACGAGCTTCACGGCGAGCCTCCAACCAATCGTTACCAATACCGTCGTGTGGTGTCCCACATCGCCGGTGCTCCGACCGTAGGGGCCATCCGGAGCGACGCCAAGGCTTCACAGCCCTCCGTATTGGTCTAGTATTGGTCGCCATGGAGGCGCGGGTGGTGACGCGGCTGCGCGACCTGCTGGAGGGCGGGATCGCCGACGGATCGCTCGGCACGGGGGCGAAGATCCCCACCGAGCGGGCGCTCAGCGACACCCTCCAGGCGTCGCGGACCGCGGTGCGTGCGGCGCTCGCCGAGCTCGAGCGCGAGGGCCGGATCACCCGGCACGTGGGGCGGGGCACGTTCCTCGCCGAGCTGGAGGGCGACCCCGACGCGCCCGCCCGCGCGCGCACCCCGTTGCAGACCAGCCCGGCCGAGATCATGGCGACGCGTCTCGTGCTCGAGCCCGAGATCGCGGCGCTCGCGGCCCGCCACGCGACCCAGGCCGACATCGAGCACGTGCAGCACTGCCTGCGCCGCGGGGACGCGACGGCGACGTACGAGGAGTTCGAGGCCTGGGACTCCGCGCTGCACCGGGCCATCGCCACGGCCGCGCACAACGGCCTGCTGCTGCGGCTGTTCGACACGATGAACGCGGCCCGCGACCTGCCGGTGTGGGGCAGCATCAAGCGCCGTTCAGCGTCGCCGGAGCGCCGGCGGGGCTACGAGCGCTGCCACGGCGAGATCGTCGCCGCGCTCGTCGAGCGCGACCCCGATGCCGCGCGCGACCACATGCGCCGCCACCTCGTCGACGTCCGCACGAACCTGCTGGGCGCGCCCTGACCGGGCATCCTGCGCGCATGACCTCTGCCGCGTCGCTCACCGCCGACGCCGAGAGCGCCGACGCCGTCGTCGTCGGCGCCGGTCACAACGGGCTGGTCGCGGCGAACCTGCTGGCCGATCGCGGCTGGTCGGTGCGGGTCCTGGAGGCCTCCGACGCCCCGGGCGGCGCCGTGCGCACCGAGGAGATCACCGCGCCGGGCTTCCGCAGCGACCTCGGCAGCGCGTTCCACCCGATGGGCTACGTCTCGCCGGTCCTGGGAGGGCTCGACCTCGGCGCGTACGGGCTGACGTGGCGGCACGCCCCGGCACCGCTGGCGCACGTCCTGCCCGACGACCGCGGCGTGCTGCTCTCTCGCGACGTCGACGTCACCGCCGCCTCGGTCGACCGTTTCGCCCCGGGCGACGGGGAGGCGTGGCGCCGGTTGGCGGCCGAGTGGCAGCGGCTGCGGGACCCGCTGATGGCCGCCTTCCTCGGGCCGTTCCCGCCGGTGCGCGACGCGGCGCGGGTGCTGCGGACCCTCGGCGCCCCGGACGCGCTGCGGCTGGCGCGGCGGATGCTGCTTCCCGCGACCCGCTTCGGCGAGGAGGAGTTCGCCGGCGAGGGCGCGCGGGTGCTGATCGCCGGCAACGCCCTGCACACCGATCTCGCCGTCACCCAGACCGCCAGCACCGCGTTCGGCTGGCTGCTCTCGATGCTCGCCCAGGACGTCGGGTTCCCGGTGCCTTCGGGCGGGGCCCGGTCGCTGACCGACGCGCTGGTGGCCCGCCTCGCCGCGCGCGGCGGCGTCGTCGACTGCCGCCGGCCCGTCACCCGCGTCCTGGTCGAGAACGGCCGGGCGGTCGGGGTGGTGGACGCGGCGGGCGGCCTCGTCCGGGCCCGGCGGGCGGTGCTCGCCGACGTGCCCGCGCCGCTGCTCTACGGCGACCTCGTGGGGCACGAGCACGTGCCGGCGCGCCTCGTCGACGACCTCGCCCGCTTCGACTGGGACGACGCGATCCTCAAGGTCGACTGGGCGCTGTCGTCGCCGATCCCGTGGACCGCCCCCGAGCCGCGGGAGGCCGGGACGATCCACCTCGGGGGCGACACCGCAGGGTTGATCGACTTCGGTGCCGACCTCGCGGCGGGCCGTCTCCCGCGCGACCCCTTCATGCTCCTGGGGCAGATGACGCTGTCGGACCCGTCGCGGTCGCCGGCGGGCACGGAGTCGGTCTGGGCCTACACGCACCTGCCGCACGGACGGGCGCACACCGAGGACGAGCTGGCCGAGCAGGTGCGGCGGATGACCGCGGTGATCGAGCGGCACGCGCCGGGTTTCGACTCCCGCGTCGTGGCCCGGGCCGTCTCGCGGCCCACCGACCTGCAGGCGCGGAACCCCTCGCTGGTGCGCGGCGCGCTCATGGCCGGCAGCGCGCAGCTGCACCAGATGCTCGTCTTCCGGCCCACGCCGGGACTCGGCAGGCCGGACACCCCCGTCGAGCGCCTCTTCCTCTCCGGGGCGACCGCGCACCCCGCCGGGGCGGTGCACGGTGCGCCGGGGGCGAACGCGGCGCGGGCCGCCCTCGCGGCCGCCGGTCGGCTCGGGCCCGTGTACGCGGCGGGGATGCGGGCGGGGCGCCGGCTGGTCTACGGGGCGGCCGACTCGCGCGGGAGCGTCCGCGCCGGCAGGTAGTCGCCGATCAGCTCGCGGTGCCACCAGTCGCCGGTCGCGCGGCGCTCCTGGCGCGTCGTGAAGCGGTAGCGGTAGAGCCGGGCGCGCACCCACGCCGGACGCTCCCCGCCGAACGGGTCGTGGCCGAGCAGGCGCAGTGTCGGGCGGTCGGCCTCGAGGAGCCGGTCGAGCAGGGCGGGCAGCCAGCCCCGCGCCATCCGGGGTGCGATCGGCGCGAACCACATCAGCCAGTCCAGGCGCCGGTGGTACGGCGCCACCTGGGGCGGGCGGCGCGACGGGTCGCCCGGCTTGGCGCGGAACGCGTACTCGCGCCAGGGGGCGTCGTCGGAGCCCTCGGGATCGTCGGTGCCCTCCAGCACGACCTCCTCCCGCTCGCGCGTCACCGAGCCGAAGGCGCCGTAGCTGTTGCCGAGGTGCACCGGCGTGATGCCCGCGTTCATCAGCTGGCGACCGCTCGCCATGTTGAGCACCGGCCAGACCGAGAGGGTGATCATCAGGGCGGTCAGGGCGAGGACGAGGACGGCGAACCAGAGCGGGAGGGGGCCCGCCGGGGCCGTGCTCGGCGGGATCACCAGACCGAAGGCGCGGTCGTCGACCGCGGCGAAGGCCAGCGAGATCGTCAGGAAGTTCAGCCAGGCGAAGTTCCCGCTGCTGACCAGCCAGCCCTGGGTGACGACGACGACCACGGCCGCGATCGAGGCGACCGGCTGGGGCAGGAACAGCAGGAACGGGACGGCGAGCTGGGTGACGTGGTTGGCGAGCACCTCGACGCGGTGCAGCGGACGCGGCAGGTGGTGGAAGAACCAGCTCGTCGGCCCGGGCAGCGGCTGGGTCTCGTGGTGGTAGTCGAGGCAGGTGAGGTCCCGCCAGCAGGGGTCGCCGCGCATCTTGATCAGGCCTGCCCCGAACTCGACGCGGAAGAGCAGCCACACCAGGAGCCAGAGGACCGGGGCGGGCGGTGCCGTGCTCGCCGGGCCCAGGAACGTCACGAGGAACCCGGCCTCGAGCAGCAGCGACTCCCAGCCGAAGCCGTACCAGACCTGCCCGACGTTGACGATCGACAGGTAGAGCACCCAGAGCACGGCCCACAGGGCGATCCCGGCGCCGAGGGGGAGCACGTCGGTGGCGCCGGCGAGGGCGGCGAGGGCGAGGACGAGGCCGGTCCCGGCGACGACGCGGAAGATCACGTCGGAGTAGCGCAGGCGGAAGAGGCTCGGGTGCCGGCGCGCCGTCGTCGCGGCGAGGAACCGCGGGATCGGGGTGAGGCCGCGCTCGCCGATCAGCGGCGCGAACTGGGCCAGCGCGACGGTGAAGGCGATGGCGTACGTCAGTGCGACGAGGTGCTGGACCACCCACCGGGCGGCCGTGTAGTCGGGCGCCGCGAGCCAGTCGAGCACGGGTGCCTCCTGCGTCGGGACGGCGAACCCGACAGGTACCCGCTACGCCGACCGGACGATGCGCCGCGAGTGATCGAAGTACCGATACGGACGCTCAGTGTCTGCGACGGCACTTCGCTGACACCTACGCGAGCGCGGCGGCGACGATCGCGTCGGCGTCGATGTGGTGGTGGGCCCAGGAGTCGAGGAGGTCCGAGGAGCGGCCGAAGTCGGTGACGCCGAGGTGGGCGGCGCGGACGCCGTGGACCTGGGCCAGGAACGCGAGCGTGTGCGGGTGGCCGTCGAGCACCGTCACGAGCTTCGCCGCGCGGTCGGCGGGGAAGGCGGCGTCGAGGACCCAGGTCGGGGCGCTCTCCGTGGACCCGGTCGCGGCGGTGCGGGCGCGCAGGGCGCGGAACACGCGGTCGGGGCTCGTGAGCACGACGACGTCGGCGGCGACGCCCTGGGCGTCGAGGCGCTCGGCGGCCGCGAGGGCCTGGCCGACCAGCGCGCCGACGACCGCGATCGTCACGTCCGGGGTGCGGGCGGCGCGACGCAGGAGGTAGGCGCCCGCGGTGACCTGGCGCCGGCGCTCGGCGCGGGCGGCCGGGTCGGACGGCACGGCGGCGAGGCTCTGGTCGACGGGGACGGTGGACAGGCGCAGGTAGGTCGACGAGCCGCCGGCGCGCCCCAGACGCCCCAGGCCGTCGAGCAGGCACCAGCCGACCTCGACGCCGAAGGCGGGCTCGAACGCCACGCAGCCCGGCTGCTCGAGGCCGATCGACGGCGTGGTGATCGACTGGTGCGCGCCGCCCTCGGGCGCCAGCGAGACCCCGGACGGCGTGCCGACCAGGATCGACTGCCCGCCCGCGTACATCCCGAACGCCCAGGGCTCGAGAGCACGCGAGACGAAGGGGTCGTAGAGCACCCCGATCGGCAGCAGCGGCTCGCCCCACCGCGACCACGTGGCACCGAGCTCGCCGAGCAGCCCGACGAGGTTGGTCTCGGCGATGCCCAGCTCGATGTGCTGGCCGCTGGGCAGCTCGTGCCAGTGCAGGATCGTCTCGGCGTCGTCGGCGAACCAGTCACGGCGCTCGTGCGCCGACCACGACCCGACCTTGTTGAGCCAGCCGCCGAGGTTGGTCGACGACGTGACGTCGGGGCTGACCGTCACCACCCGGCGCGCGGCCTCGGGCGCGGTGCGGGTCAGGTCGAGCAGCGCGCGCCCCAGCGCCTGCTGGGTGTGGCCGGTGCCGGAGGGGGTGCGGTCGAGGTCGTCGGGGATCGCCGGCGGCGCCGCGAGCGACACCGGCCGCCGGCGCAGGCGCTCCGCGGTGGTCCGGCACAGGTCGGCCGCGGGGCCGTCGGGCAGCGGCGCCCAGGGGTCGTCGAGGTCGGTGCCCAGGCCCGTCGCCAGCGCGCGCATCTGGGTCTCGGTGAGCAGGCTGGAGTGGTTCTGCGGGTGGCCCTGCGTCGCGAGGCCGTAGCCCTTCACGGTGTAGGCGAAGATCACCGTCGGGCGGGTGTCGTCGATGGCGTCGTAGGCGTCGGCCAGGGCGCCGAGGTCGTGGCCGCCGAGGTTCCGGATCGCGGCGTGCACCGCGCCGTCGTCGACACCCGCGAGCAGCGCGGCGATCGCCTCCGCGTCCGGGCCGTCGCCGGGGAGACGTTCGCGCAGCTGCAGCGGCGTGCAGCGCAGCAGGCGCTGGTACTCGGGGTTGGTCATCTCGTCGATGCGCCGGCGCAGCGCGTCGCCGCCGGGCTTCGCGTAGAGCTCGGCGAGCAGCCGGCCGTACTTCACGGTGATGACCTGCCACCCCGCGGCAGAGAACAGCCCGAGCAGGCGGGTCGCGGAGATCTCGGGGACGACGCGGTCGAGCGACTGGCGGTTGAAGTCGACGATCCAGCAGACCTCGCCGAGCTCGCGGACCACCGGGTCGAGCACGGCCTCCCACACCGCGCCCTCGTCGAGCTCGGCGTCGCCGACCAGCGAGAACTGCCGTCCGGAGCCTGCGTGCCCCCCGAGCCCGTCGGCGTAGCGGCGCGCGATCGTGCCCCAGATCGGGGCGGTCGCCCCGATGCCGACCGAGCCGGTCGAGTAGTCGACCGGGTCGGGGTCCTTCGACCGCGAGGGGTAGGCCTGCAGCCCGCCGGCCTCGCGCAGGGTCGTCAGGTACGGCGCGTCGAGCTCGCCGAGCAGGTAGTTGATCGCGTGCAGCACCGGCGAGGCGTGCGGCTTGACCGACACCCGGTCCTCGGGGCGCAGCGTGTGGAACCACAGCGCCGTCATGATCGTGACGATCGACGCCGACGACGCCTGGTGGCCGCCGACCTTGAGCCCGCTCGGGTTCGGCCGCACCCGGTTGGCGTGGTCGATGATCGCGGAGGCGAGCCAGAGCACCCGGTCCTCCACGGCCTGCAACGCCTCGCGCTCGGGATGCTGGTCCGCGATCGGGGCGGGGGCGGGACGCGTCGATGTCATCTCGGGCCTCCGGGTCTCACATTGACGCCCGAAGCGTTCGTCATGGCGCTGGAGTGCGCAAGCGAAGCGTCGGGCGCTGAGCACTATGGTCACGTCCACGGGCCCGGCGTCGTGGGGAGTGAGCAGGATGGAACCCGTCGACGCGGTCGACGCCCGGCTGCTCGCGGCCCTCGGCGAGGAGCCCCGCGCCACGGTCGTCGCCCTGGCCGAGCGCCTCGGTCTGGCTCGCAACACCGTCCAGGCCCGCCTGACCCGGCTCGAGGAGCGCGGCGTGCTCGGCGACTTCGCCCGGCGCATCGACCCCGCGGCGCTCGGCCACCCGTTGCGCGCCTACGTCACCACGCGCGTCGACCAGCGCCGGCTCGCCGAGGTGACCGAGGCGCTCGCCCGCATCCCCGAGGTCGTCGAGGTGGTCGGGCTCGCCGGCGACGACGACCTGCTCGTCCAGGTCGTGGCCCGTGACGCCGACGCGCTCTACACGATCGCCGGGAGCCTGCTCGCCGTCCCGGGCGTCGAACGGACCTCCACCGCGCTCGTCATGCGCCAGCTCGTCCCGTTCCGCCTCGACCCGCTCCTGGAGCGCCGGGCCCGTACGTGAGCGAACTTTGGTGCCATAGCACCAAAGTTCGCTCACGTAGGCCGGTCAGCCCAGCGTGAAGGGGTCGCGGGTGCCGCCGGTGAGCTCGACCCACACCGACTTGTTCTCCAGGTACGCGTCGATCGCGTGGATGCCGTTCTCGCGGCCGATGCCGGAGGCCTTGAAGCCGCCGAAGGGCACGCTGGGCGCCACGACGCGGTAGGCGTTGATCCAGATCGAGCCGGCCTTGATCTTCGCCGCGACGCGATGGGCGCGGTGCACGTCCTTGGTCCACACGGCGCCGGCCAGGCCGTAGGGGGTGTCGTTGGCGAGCTTGATCGCCTCGTCCTCGTCGGTGAACGTCACCGCGGCGAGGACGGGGCCGAACACCTCCTCGCGGAACACCGTGTCGGTGGGCTTCACCGACAGCACGGTCGGCTTGACGAAGTAGCCGCCCAGCGAGTCCTCCGACGACCCGCCGTACTCGACCGTGGCGCCCTCGGCGCGTGCCGTCTCCAGGTAGCCGACGACCTTGTCGTACTGCATCTTGTTGGCCACCGGCCCCATCTCGGTGGCCTCGCCGAACGGATCGCCGAGCTGGATCTGGGAGGCCCGCTCGGCCACGAGACGCACGAGCTCGTCGTGGACGTCGGCGTGCACGATCAGCCGCGAGCCGGCCATGCACGTCTGCCCGGTCGCGGCGAACACCCCGGCGACCAGCCCGTTCGCGGCCGCCTGCAGGTCGGCGTCGGCGAACACGACCTGCGGGGACTTGCCGCCGAGCTCGAGGGTGGCGGGGTTGAGGTTCTCCGCGGCGGACGCGGCGACCTTGCGCCCGGTCGCCGTCGAGCCGGTGAACGCGACCTTGTCGACGCCGGGGTGCGCCGCCAGGTGGGCGCCGACGGCGCCGGAGTTCGCGGTGACGACGTTGACCACGCCGTCGGGGATGCCGGCCTGGGCGATCAGCTCGGCGAACCCGAGCGTCGAGCCCGGCGCGTGCTCCGACGGCTTGATCACCACGGTGCAGCCGGCGGCCAGCGCCGGAGCGACCTTCCAGCTCATCAGCAGCAGCGGCGAGTTCCAGGGCGTGATCGCCGCGACCACCCCGACCGGCTCGCGGCGCGTGTAGACGAGGTAGTTCGGGTTCGGCGAGGGGATCTGCTGGCCCTCGATCTTGTCCGCGAGCCCGGCGAAGTAGTGGTACCAGCCGCCCAGTCCGTTGAGCTGCCCGAGCATCTCGCGGTAGAGCTTGCCGGAGTCGTTGACCTCCAGGCGCGCCAGCCGCTCGGCGTTCGCGCTGATCAGGTCGGCGAGCCGGCGCAGGCACCCGGCGCGGGCGAAGCCCGTCATCTGGCCCCACTCGCCGTCGAGCGCCGCCCGCGCGGCGTTCACGGCGGCGTCGACGTCCTCGTCACCGCCGTCGGGGATCGACGCCCACGACTGCCCGGTGTAGGGGTTCTCGGACTCGAAGGTCCTCCCCGAGATCGCGCCGGTCGGCTTGCCGCCGATCAGCATGGACAGCTGCTCGAGCTCGCTCACGAAATCTGCTCCCGTTCGGGTCGTCAGGAAGGGAAGGTGCCGGCGCGCGGCAGTAGCGCCGGCACCGTGTAGCCGAGCTGGTCGGACAGGAAGCCCGCGATGGGCAGCAGGGCGTCCAGGTCGAGGCCGGTGGGGTGGCCCATCCGGTCGAGCAGGTAGACGAGGTCCTCGGTGGCGATGTTGCCCGTGGCGGCCGGAGCGAACGGGCAGCCGCCGATGCCCCCGTTGGAGGAGTCGAGCCAGTCGACGCCCCACTCGAGCGCGGTGACGGCGTTGGCGAATCCGGTGTTGCGGGTGTTGTGGAAGTGCGCGCGCATCAGCGCGTCCGGGGCGACCGCGCGGACGCCGTCGAGCAGCGTGCGGACCTGGGTGGGCACGCCCACCCCGATCGTGTCCGCGATCGCGATCTCCTTCGCGCCGGCCGCGGCGCCCCGGCGGGCGACCTCGACCACCCGGTCCGGGTCCACCTCGCCGTCGAACGGGCAGCCGAACGACGTCGCGATCGTCAGCGACGCGAACAGGTCGCGGCCGGCGGCCTCGGCGAGCACCTCCTCGGCGACGGCGGTGAGCGCCTCGGTGGTGGAGTTCTGGTTGGCCTTCGCGAACCCGTCCGAGGCCGGCACGACGACGTTGATCTCGTCGACGCCCACCTGGACCGCGCGGTCGTAGCCGCGGCGGTTGAGCACGAGCCCGATGTAGGACACCCCCTTCGCCCGGTGGAGGCCCTCCATCACCGCCTCGGCGTCCGCCATCGCCGGCACGAGCTTCGGGTGCACGAACGACACGGCCTCGATGCGCCGCGCGCCGGCGGCGGTGGCCCGCTCGATGAGCTCGATCTTCGCGCCCGTCTCCAGCAGCGCCCGTTCGTTCTGCAGCCCGTCGCGCGGGCTGACCTCCACGATCCCGACCACGGGGTCGATCCTGCCCCTCAGCCCCGGACGGCGGCCACCGTCTCGGCGTGATCACGCATGGTCGCCGCGGGGTCCTCGCCGCGCTGGCGGCCCATGCCGCAGTACATGGCGACACCGAAGTCGGCGAGGTGACGCGAGGCCGTCGTGTGGCGACGTCGCAGGCCGTCGATGCCGTCGAGCGGCAGGACGATGCCCAGGAAGACCCGCGAGTCGGGGGCGTCGAGGTCCGCGAGCGGCGCGAAGAACGCGTCCTCCTCGCTGCGCAGGTAGCGGGGACCCGCGAGGTGGATCCAGTCCACCGGACGGCCGGCGTGGGCCACGGCGTGGTTGGCCATCCGCACGATCAGCCCCATGTCGCGCGCCTCGTACATGGGCCACTCGGGGAAGGTCCCGTAGCAGAGGTGCAGACCCATGAGGACGTCCTCGGGAACGTGCGGGGCGAGGCGCGACCACGGCCCGGCGAAGCGCTCCCAGGGGTCGCCCTCGGTCCAGTGGATCACCCGCTCGAGGTCCTGGGTCTCGTAGGCCAGGTCCCACTGGACCGCGAGGTCCGCCGCCGGGACCACCGTGAGCAGCTCGTCGAGCGACCGCATCCAGAGGTCCTCGAGCGCCGGGCCGACGATCGCCCAGTCACGGGCGTAGTGGTCCTTGAAGGCGCCGGTGAAGACGCTCGAGGGGAAGGGCAGACCGACCTGGAAACGCAGGTGGGCGGGGATCACGCCCTCGTCGCGCAGGGCGGTGAACCGCTCGTACGACGCGAGCGTCTCCGTGAGCCGCGGCCACGTGTCGAAGCGCAGCCGCTCGACACCGTCGGCGACGGTGAGCCGCGCGGTGTCGTAGGCGTGCCGGGCGCGGCCGGTGGGGGACGGCGACGGGGCGATGACCCGGATGTCCGGGTGCGGCTCGAGCAGCGTGGTGCGGTCGTAGCCGACCCAGGCGCCGCGCGGTCCGGATTCCCCGTCGGGCAGGGCGGCGACGTGGTCGGCGAACAGCGCCGCACCGGCCCGGAACCCCTCGTCGGTCGAGTCCACGGGCAGGCTCCCGACGAGGAGCAGGTCGCTGTCCACGCGGCGCGTCATGGCCGGTCTCTCCTTCGGTCGTGATCGGCGGTTCCGTGCTCGGGGCGGGGGTGCGTCCGCGCGCCGGCGCCCGTCGGGCAGCATGGTCCCGCCGTCCCGGGCTGTCATCCCGGTGGCCTGATCACCCGTCGGGGAGACGGGTGTTCCGCAGATCGCACCGCGCGTGCTGTGACGCCCGACCGGTCACCCGGAGGTGACCGGGCGGGCAGGAGGACACTGGAGGGATGAGCGCGATCGTGACCACCGCGAGCGGCACGACGCGCCCGACGCCCCGCACCCGGCGCGTGCTGCGCATCGTCACCGGCGTCGTCGTCGCCGCCGTGATCACCACCGGCGTCGTGATCGTGTTCCCGACGGTCAAGGCCGCCGGCACCGCGCTGGTCGGCGCCGATCCGTGGTGGGTGATCGTCGCGATCGCCTGCGAGGCCGGCTCCCTGATCGCGTTCTCGGCGCTGCACCACCGGCTGCTCGTGGCCGCCTCGGTCCGCGTGTCGCTCCGCGCGGTCACGCTCGCCACGCTCGCCGCCAACGCCCTGCACCTCACCGTGCCCGGCGGCGCGGCGCTGTCGACGGCCTACACCTACAAGCGCCGCCGCGCCTGGGGCGCCACCGCCCCCGCGACGACCTGGACGATGGTCGCCGGCGGCGTCGCGGCGAGCCTCGCGCTGGCCGCCATCGCGCTGGGCTCGGCCCTGGTCGTCGGGGGGCGCCCCACCTCGCTGCCGTGGCTGATCCTGCAGATCGCGGGCGTCGCGGCCCTCGGGGCCGGCGTCGTGATCGTGGCCCGCCGCCCCGGACTGCTCGTCACCGGCGGCACGTGGGGGCTGCGCCTGGTCAACCGCGTGCGGTCCCGGCCGCGCGACACCGGGGTCGCCGAGCTCGCCGAGCAGATCGCCGCGCTGCAGCTCATCGAGCTGCGCGGGCGGGGACGCGCCGTCGTGGGGTCCGCCGCGCTCGCCAACTGGGTGCTCGACATCGGCTGCCTCGCCGCGTGCTGCGCGGCCGTGGGCGCGGAGGGCATGACGCTCGCGCTCGTACTCGTCGCGTACGCCGCGGCCACGGCCGCGTCCAGCGCGGCGTTCCTGCCCGGCGGGCTCGGCCTGGTCGACGGCGCGCTGCTCGCGGCCCTCGTCGCCGGGGGCGTGCCGTCCCACCCGGCGCTCGCCGCGGTGCTGCTCTACCGCCTCGTCAGCTTCGTCGGCGTCGCCGCCGCGGGGTGGGTCGCGTGGTTCGTCATCCACGCCAAGGAGACGCCGTCGTCGTCGCTCGACGAGGAGCTCGACGAGGACCTCGACGACGAGCGCCATGGCGACGACCGGGTCCCCGCGGACCGGATCCCGACCGACCGGATCCCCGCCGTCGACCCCGAGACCGGGGACGCCGTCGACGCCGACGGGACCCGCGACGCGCTCGGACACCGCCGCCGCCTCTGAGCACCGTGCGGGCCCGACGCGTCCGCCGGCCCGGCGAGGGGGGAAGCCGGAGGACCGGCCGACACCGGTCCGTGGGGCCGGGGTGGCGGGAGACGGTCCTCCTGCTCACATGATCCGCCTGGGTGCTCCTCTGACCCGATGTCATCGGGTGAGAGGAGCACCGGGGCGGATCATGTGAGCAGCAGGGACGCCAGGTGCGCCGGCCGGGGGCGCGGCACGAGGGTGACGCCGCCGCGGCGGGGCGCGAGGTGGCCGGAGACGCTTCGGACGGCGAAGCGTTCCCGGCACCTTTGCGACCTGCTCGCCCCCGACGGCGTCCGCGATCTCCCGCCGACCGGGGGTGAGTAGTCGGGGTGGGGAGAACCCCATCCCGCACCCCCGCGTGGGGTGCACCCACCCGTCCGCGGGGGACAACCCCACCGGAATCGCCCGGGTCGGGGCCGATCCCGTGAGTACTCCCCGCTGTGACGGGCAGCGCAGTCGAGTACTCGCGTGCTCATGACCACCGCCGTCGCCCGCCGCAGTCTGGTTCCCATCACCGACGAGCACCTCGGTCGGACCCCCGGTCCGTACCCGAGCCGAAGGGAACCGACATGAGTACTCCGATCAACCTCGCTCCGCAGAGCGGCGGTCCGGCGGCACCCCCGGACGTCGACGGCGACGGCCAGCCCGACGTCCCGCCGGCCGGCCCGACCGGTGGCACCCCCGACCCCGGCACCCCCGACCCCGGCACCCCCGACCCCGGCACCCCCGACCCGACGGGTGGCACCGACCACGGCCCGGGCGACCCGAACGCTCCGGACGACCCGAACGCGCCAGGTGACCCGAACGCGCCGGAGGACCCGACCGACTCGGGTCCCGAGGACCCCGAGCACCCCGAGACGCCCGAGACGCCCGAGGACCCGAACTCCGGCTACCAGTGCCCGGCGCACGGCTGGGGCTGCCCCGGCGACTGCGACTACCTCGAGCACTGGCGCCAGTCGCACCAGCTGCCCGACGACTGGACCCCGGACCACTCCGGCTCCGACGACTCCGACGGCTCGGACAGCTCGGAGGACTCCGACAGCTCCGGCTACCAGTGCCCGTCCCACGGCTGGGGCTGCCCCGGGGACTGTGACTACCTCGAGCACTGGCGCGAGTCGCACCAGCTGCCCGACGACTGGTACCCCCGCCACGACTCGGAGAGCTCGGACGACGACTACCGGTGCCCGTCGCACGGCTGGGGCTGCCCCGGCAGCTGCGACTACCTCGAGCACTGGCGCGAGACGCACAACCTGTCCGACGACTGGTACCCCCGTGACCCGTGGGAGTACCACCCCGAGCACAACCCGCACTGCTACCACCCGCAGCACAACCCGTGCGGCTACCACCCCGAGCACGAGCCGAACTGCTGGCACCCCGAGTACAACCCGTCCGGCTACCACCCCGAGCACCACCCGCACTGCTATCACCCGGACTACAACCCCTGCGGCTGGCACCCGACCGAGAACCCGCACTGCTACGAGCCGGACGAGAACCCCTGGGGCTTCCACCCGGAGCACAACCCGCACTGCTGGAACCCGGACTACAACCCGTACGGCTACCACCCCGACTACCAGCCGTACTGCTTCCACCCGACCGCACAGCCGTACTGCTGGAACCCCGTGTACCAGCCCTACTGCTGGCACCCCGTGTACTACCCCCACGGCTACAACCCCGAGCACAACCCGAGCGGCTGGCACCCCACCGAGAACACCGGTGGCGAGGACTACGACCCGAACGGGCCGTACACCCCGGACGACTCGCAGCCCGAGGTCCCGGAGCCGACCCAGGAGCCGCCCACGGGTGACCACGACGGTCAGCCGCCGGTGGACACCACGACGCCCGAGACGCCGCCGACCGACCCGGACCCGACCGACCCGACGCAGGGCGGGACGGACCCGACGGACCCGACCAGTGGCACGACCGACCCGACGGACCCGACGGACGGCACGACCGACCCGGGCCCGGACCCGACGGACCCGACCGGTGGCACGACCGACCCGACGGGCGGCACGGACCCCGGTACGCCGGACCCGACCGGTGGCACGGACCCGGGCACGCCGGACCCGACCGGTGGCACGGACCCGGGCACGCCGGACCCGACCGGTGGCACGGACCCGGGCACGCCGGACCCGACCGGCGGCACGGACCCCGGTACGCCGGACCCCACGGGCGGCACGACCGACCCGGGCCCGGACCCGACGGGCGGCACGGACCCGGGCACGCCGGACCCGACCGGTGGCACGGACCCGGGCACGCCGGACCCGACCGGTGGGACCGACCCGACCGGCGGGACCGACCCGACGGGAGGCACCGGCCCGACCGAGCCGACCGACGACGGCACGGACGCCGGCGGCTCGTCGACCGGCCAGCCCGACGGGTCGGACGGCTCGCCCGACGAGGGCGGCGACAGCGGGCCCGTGTTCCACGGCCCCAGCACGACGCCGGACGTGCAGACGACCGGCACCGGCGCCGACGGCCAGGACGGCTCGGGCGCGGGCAGCCAGGAGCAGCCCGACGAGGAGCTGTCGGACGACACCCCGCAGCACCAGCCCGAGCCGGAGCCGGAGCCGGTGCACGAGACCGTGGCGGCCGAGCACCACGACTCGGGCTCGTCGAGCCACGACAGCGGCGGCGACAGCGGTGGTGGGCACGAGGACAGCGGCAGCGACTCCTCCGGTGACCACGGCATGGTCGGCATGCACTGATCCGTGACCGCTCGACGGTGGCCCCGGCCGGGAGCTCCCCGGCCGGGGCCACCCCCGTCTCCTGTCGTGCCCCGTTGCGAGGAGGAACCGGTGACCCACGCCGGCACCGACGGCAGTCCCCCCGGCCCGCGCCCGCGGAAGTCGATCTTCCGTGACGACGCGGTCGACATCGAGCAGCCCGACGCCCGGGCGCTCGTCGATCCCGTGGCGGGTCCGGACCCCACGACGGGGCACGTCCCGTCCGGCCGCTCGATCTTCCGGCCGGGCCCCGAGAGCCACGACGGAGCGACACCATGAGCACCCAGCCCTGGCCGGCGCCCTCGGGCGAACCGGCCGAGAGCTCGCCCGAGCGTGCGGCGGCCGAGCCGGCCGCGCCGTCGGACAGGGTCGCGCAGGCCCGCGCCGTCGAGGAGAAGGCCGAGAAGGCCCGCGCCGCGGCGCTGGAACGTGCCGAGGCGGCGAAGAAGGCTCGTGACGCCGACGCGGCGCGGCGCAAGGCGGCCCAGCAGGCCGCCGAGCAGAAGGCGGCCGAGCTGAAGGCCGCCGAGCACAAGGCCGCGGAGGCCACAGCCGCCGAGCGCAAGGCGGCCGAGCAGAAGGCAGCCGAGCAGAAGGCCGCCGAGCAGAAGGCAGCCGAGCAGAAGGCCGCCGAGCAGAAGGCCGCCGAGCAGAAGGCCGCCGAGCAGAAGGCCGCCGAGCAGAAGGCGGCCGAGCAGAGAGCGGCCGAGCAGAAGGCGGCCGAGCAGAAGGCGGCCGAGCAGAGAGCGGCCCAGCAGCAGGCGGCCGCGCGGCAGGCCGCCACGCCTGCCCCCCAGGCGGCCGCACCCCCCAAGGTCGCCGCACCCCCCAAGGCCGCGCCGGCGAAGGCGCCCGCCGCCAAGGCCCCCAGCGCGGCGAGCAAGCACGCCGGCGACACGGTCGACATGACGATCAAGGCGGCGACCGCCTACGAGCGCGAGGACCTCGTGGCGCGGCTCCGGGTCGCCAAGAAGCTGCTCACCGACACCGCGATCCGCATCCCCGTGGTCGGCGAGTTCAAGCAGGGCAAGAGCTCGCTCGTCAACGCCCTCGTCCAGGCCGCGGTCTGCCCGGTCGACGACGACATCGCGACGGCGGTGCCCACGGAGGTGCGGCACGCCGCGTCGCCGACGGCGAGCGCGCACTTCGAGGCGCTGCCGGGGTCGAAGGGCGCCGGCTGGACCGAGACGATCACGCCGGACGAGGTGCCGTCCTACGCCTCCGAGGCCGGCAACCCCGGCAACGCGCGCCGGCTCGTGTCGGTGTCGGTCGGGATCAACCGTCCGCTGCTCGCGGAGGGCCTGGTGCTCGTCGACACCCCGGGCGTCGGTGGCCTGGGCGGCGCGAACCAGAGCGCGGTCGCGGACCTGCCCCGCTCGCACGCGTGCCTGTTCGTCAGCGACGCCTCGCGCGAGCTGACCGACAACGAGGTCCGCTTCCTCCACGCGGTCGTGGACCTCTGCCCGACCGTGATCATGGTGCTGACCAAGACGGACCTCACTCCGCACTGGCGGCGCATCCTCGAGCGCAACCAGTCGCACCTGCACCACGCGGGCGTCCGGATCGAGACCTATCCGTTCTCGTCGGAGCTGCGCCGGATCGCGACCGAGGCCGGGGACGCCGAGCTCGAGGCGGAGTCCGGCGCGCCCGAGCTCCTGGCCCGGCTGCAGCGCGTGCGCGAGGAGGCGGCGCACATCGCCGGGCGGTCGGTGATGATCCAGGTGACGTCGGCGCTGGCCCAGCTCGAGTCGACGGCGCGGGCGCGTCGCGACGCGCTCGTCGACCCGGCCCGCCACGAGGCGCTGGTCGCCGAGCTCGCCGCGGCCAAGCAGCGCGCGGACGGCCTGCGGGACAAGGGCACGAAGTGGCAGTCGGTGCTGACCGACGGCTTCGCCGACATCTCCGCCGACACCGACTTCGACCTGCGGACCCGGGCCCGGGCCGTCCAGAAGGAGGCCGAGGAGGCCATCGAGGCCGGCGACCCGGCGAAGAACTGGGAGGAGTTCACCGACTGGCTGACCCGGCGGCTCGCGGCCGAGGCGATGGAGAACTACGCGCTGTTCGTCCGCCGGGCCAAGGACGTGGCGATGAACGTCGAGCAGCAGCTCGACGTGGCCGAGGCCCGCATCACCGCGCGGAGCGTGGACGCGCCCGCCGACGTCATGGCCCAGCTGCGGCTCGACGTGGAGTTCGCGCCGTCCGGGCTGCGCCAGACCATCAAGCTGCCGATCCTGCAGAAGGTCTTCGGCGGGGTCGTGATGCTGACGATGATCTCCAACATGGCCGGGCTCGGCCTGCCGATGGCGGCCGGGCTCGTCCTGGGTGCCGTCCTCGGCGGGTTCGGGATCAAGGAGGAGCGCAAGAAGGCCCTGGAGAAGCGGCGCAACGACGCCAAGTCCGGCGTCCGCAAGTACACCGACGACTTCATCAACCAGGTCGGCAAGGACTCCCGGGACGCGATCCGGCACGTGCAGCGGGAGCTGCGGGCCGCGTGGACGGAGCGGGTGGGCGAGCTCCAGCGCGCCGCGACGGCGGCGATGACCGCGGCGCAGACCGCGGTCCAGGCCGGCAAGACCGACACCGGGGCGCGCGAGCGCATCGAGCAGGACCTGGAGTCCCTCCGGCTGGTCCGGGCCCGGGTCGACGACCTCAGCGAGCACCTGCGCCGCACCGCGCCGGCACCCGCCGCCCCGAGGGCCTCGTGAGCGGCCGCTCGGGTCCGCCCCGCCCGCCCGGGGGTTTCCCCCCGCCGCCCCGGCACCAGCCCCCGCCCCCCGGCCGGCCACCGCAGGGCACACCC
Organism: Actinomycetospora sp. C-140; assembly: GCF_054796175.1. Classification (NCBI taxonomy): domain Bacteria; kingdom Bacillati; phylum Actinomycetota; class Actinomycetes; order Pseudonocardiales; family Pseudonocardiaceae; genus Actinomycetospora; species Actinomycetospora sp. C-140. Next base: position 128,151 of record NZ_JBTWNF010000017.1, read on the forward strand.
GCGCGCGGCTTCCCGCCGCCGGTCCCCCCGGGACCTCCGGGAGGCCCGCGCCCCCACGGTCCGCCGGGGCCGGCGGGCCCGCGGCCGGGCCCCCCGATCCCGCCGCCGGGCGGCGGCCACCCGCGCACCGGACCGCCGGGGGCCCCGCCCCGCAACGCGCCGCCCGGACCCGCCGGTCGGCCGTGGTCGCCCGGCGCTCCGCCGCCGGACTCGCCGCTGCTGCACCACGTCCGCGCCCTCATGGCGAAGGTCGCGCCGCTCTACCGCGGCGCGCCGGCGGCGCCCGTGCTCGAGCGGGCCACCCGGCGCCTCGACGAGCCGTTGCGGGTCGCGATCGCCGGCCGCCTCAAGGCCGGCAAGTCGACGCTGCTCAACGCCCTCGTCGGTCAGGAGCTCGCGGCGACCGACGCGGGGGAGTGCACGCGGATCGTCACCTGGTTCCGCGACGGCCACACCTACCGGGTGCAGGCGCTGCTGCGCGACGGTTCGGCGCGCCAGCTCCCCCCGGGGCCGACCGGCGGGCTGCTCGACATCGACCTCGGCCGGCTGGGGGCCGACGACGTCGACCGCCTGCTCGTCGACTGGCCGTCGCAGGCGCTGCGGTCGATGACCCTCGTCGACACCCCGGGCCTCGACTCGCTGTCGGCCGAGCTCTCCCGGCGCACGGAGGCCGCCCTGGCCCCCGGCGCGGGCGGGATCTCCGAGGCCGACGCCGTCGTCTACCTGATGCGGCACGTGCACGCCTCGGACATGCGGTTCCTCGAGGCGTTCCGTGACGACCCGGGCGAGCGTCGCGCGATCAACGCGGTCGGCGTGCTCGCGCGGGCCGACGAGGTGGGCCACGCCCGCCCCGACGCGCTGGAGAGCGCCGCGGCGATCGCGGCGCGCTACCGCGAGGACCAGCGCCTGCGCGGCCTGTGCCAGACGGTGATGCCGGTCGCGGGCCTGCTCGCCGCCAGCGCGGCGACGCTGCGCGAGGACGAGTTCCGGGCGCTCGGGCGGCTCGCCACCGCGCCCGAGGCGGACACCGACCGCCTGCTGCTCAGCGCCTCGCGCTTCGCGACCGCCGAGACCGACGTCGAGGTCGACGCCCGCCGCCGCGCGGTGCTGCTCGACCGCTACGGGCTGTTCGGGGTGCGCCGGTCGGTGCGCCTGCTGCGGGAGGGCACGGTGACGACGGCCGGCGAGCTCTCCCGCGAGCTGGTGCGCGAGAGCGGCCTGGGTCCGCTGCGCGAGGTCCTGACCACCCGGTTCGCGGGCCGGGCGGACGTCCTGCGCGCGCAGTCGGCGCTCACCGTGCTCGAGGGCGTGATCAAGCGCTGGCCGGTGTCCTCCGCGGCGTCGCTGCGCACCGAGATCGAGCAGATCACCGCGGGCGCGCACGAGTTCGTCGAGGTCCGGCTGCTCGACCGGCTCCACACCGGCGCGATCCCACTGCCCGACGAGGAGCGGTTCGAGGCCGAGCGCCTGCTCGGCGGCGAGGGACTCGGACCGCCGGCACGGCTCGGCCTGCCCGACGACGCGCGGGGCGAGGAGGTGGCGCGGGCGGCCCAGTCGACGCTGGGCCGCTGGCAGCGACGCGCCGAGCACCCGGGGTCGCCGCGGGAGGTCCGGGACGCCGCCCGGGCCGTCGTCCGGACCTGTGAGGGACTGCTCGTCACGGCCCGGAGGGTCGGCCGACCGGCGGGGTGAGCAACGCCGGAGGGCCCGGCGGCGATGAGGTGAGTACCCGGCTGCTCATGACACCCCCGAACGCGGGGTCGAGAGTGGGCAGTCGGACCGATGCGAGGAGGACCGGTGGCGTACGGGCTGGGTGTCGATCTCGGCACCACGTACACGGCGGCGGCCGTCGTGCGCGAGGGGCACGTCGAGATGGCCCCGTTGGGCGACCGCTCGACCGCGATGCCGTCGGTGATCCTCATGCGCGCCGAGGGCGGGGTGCTCACCGGTGACGCCGCCAACCGCCGCGCGGCCAGCGAGCCCGACCGCGTGGCGCGCGAGGTCAAGCGGCGCCTGGGCGACCCCACGCCGATGCTGCTCGGCGGCACGCCGTACTCGGCGGGCGACCTGCTGGCCGCCCAGCTGCGCGAGGTCGTCGCCCAGATCTCCGAGCGCGAGGGCGGGCCGCCGTCGGCGGTGCGCCTGACGCACCCCGCGAACTGGGGCCCGTACAAGCGGGAGCTGTTCGAGCAGGTGCCGCGCCTGGCCGGCCTGCACGACGTCGCGATGATCACCGAGCCGGAGGCGGCCGCGGCGCACTACGCGACCAACGAGCGCATCGCCGAGGGCAGCACGGTCGCGGTCTACGACCTCGGCGGCGGCACGTTCGACGCCACGATCCTGCGCACCACCGGCGGCGGGTTCGAGATCCTCGGCGAGCCCGAGGGCGTCGAGGGCCTGGGTGGGGTCGACTTCGACGAGGCCGTGTACGCCTACGTGGACCGCACGCTCGACGGCGCGGTCTCCGCGCTCGACCCGGCCGACGCCGCGGCGACCAGCGCGATCGTCCGGCTGCGCCAGGACTGCGTCCTCGCCAAGGAGGCGCTCTCGGCCGACACCGACGCCACCATCCCCGTGCTGCTGCCCTCGCAGCAGACCGAGGTGCGGCTGACCCGCGGCGAGTTCGAGGACATGATCCGGCCCTCGGTGGCCTCCACGATCGCCGCGCTGCAGCGGGCGCTGGTCTCGGCCGACGTCGAGCCCGAGCAGCTCGACAAGGTGCTGCTGGTCGGGGGCTCCTCGCGCATCCCGCTGGTGGCCCGGATGGTGTCGGCCGAGATGGGCCGCCCCACGGCCGTCGACGCGCACCCCAAGCACGCGATCGTGCTCGGCGCGGCCATGCTGGTCGAGCCGCCGGCCCGCGCCGCGGGCCCCGGGGCCCCGAGCCCGGCACACACCTCGGTGTTCCCGAGCTCGGGCGCGCCCTACCGCACGCCGATCCCGCCGGTCAGTCCCCGCACCCCGTCGGGCGGCGTCCGGATCGGGACCGGCGCGGCGCCGGCGTCACCGCGCCAGTCGTCGGGGCCGAGCTCCGGGATGATCCCGACGGTGGCGTCGACCCGGGGACCGTCGACCGGCGGCACCTCGACGGGCCGGACGTCGACGACCTACACCCCGAAGACCCGCACCGGGGCGGCCGCGTCGTCGGCGTTCTCGCCCACCGCCCGCACCCCGGCGTCGACGACGTACACGCCGACGACCCGCACCACCGCGGGCGGCCAGGGACCGCACACCGGTCAGACCGTGGCCCAGCCCCACGCCGCCCCGACGCAGGTCGCCCCGACCCACACGGGCCCGACCCAGGTGGCGCCGACCCACACCGGCCCGACCCAGGTCGCCCCGGCCCACGCGGACCCGGGTCGGCAGGCCGGGCGGGGACCGACGGGCACCGCGGCGCTGTACAGCGGGGCGGCGGCCTCCTCGGCGCACGGGGCACCCCCGCCCCCGCTGGACGGCGGGGACCGCCACGGCGCCGGCGAGGAGGCCCCCGTCGGGCGTCCGCGCCGCCGGATGCCCCTGGTCCTGACGGCGGTCCTGCTCGTCGCGCTGCTCGCCGGCGGCGGGACGTTCGCCTACCGCGCCCTCGCGTCCTCCACCCCGCCCGCGCCGGGCCCGACGCCCACGCAGGTCGTGGCCCCCGAGCCGCTGCCGACGACGACCGCCGCGCCGCCGACCCAGGACAACTCCGGCGGGACCCCGGGCGGGACCGGACGTACCGCGAACGGCGGCGCCGGGGGTTCCGGGGGCTCCGGAGGTGGCGGCGGCCGGTGGACGACCACCACGACGACGTCCCACCACAGCTCCGGCACCACCGACGGCAGCACCGGCGGCAGCACCGGCACCGGCACGACGGGCGGCTGCTGCGAGGCGACGCCCGGGTCGAGCAGCGACGGCGGGGCGGCGACCCCCTGACCGACCCCCTGACCGAGCCCCTGACCGGCCCCGCCCCGGGCGGTCAGACCGAGCGCAGCCCGAGCGCCTCGGTGAGCTCGCGGCGCCCGGAGACACCGAGCTTGGCGTAGACCGAGCGGAGCACGTTGTTGACCGTGCGCACGGAGATGACCAGCTGGTCGGCGATCGCGCGGCTGGTCAGGCCGCCGGCGGCGAGCGCGGCGATCTCCGCCTCGCGCGGCGTGAGCTCGCCGGTGCGCTCGAGCAGTCCCGCCGCGGGTGTCTCCGCGCCCTCGCACGCCTCGGTGGCCGCGCGGCTGCGGGAGGCCGACCACCCGGCGGCTCCGGTGTGCCCGGCCGCGCGGTGCGCGGCGCAGGCCTGCGCGTAGACCTCGGCGGCGACCAGGACGTGACCCAGCTCGGCGAACCCGCCGGCCACCGCGTCCAGGGCGGTGCCGTGACCGGCGGCGAGCGCGCGGGCGTGGCCCGCGCAGAGACCGGGGAGGTCGCCGTCGCCGCGGTCGGCGAGGTCGTCCAGCGGGGTGATCACCGCGCGCCCGGCGCCCAGCCGGACCGCGGTGTGGAGCGCCTGGAGGCGGTCGGCGTACGACGCGGCCGGGCGGTCGTCGAGGGCGAGCTCGGTGGCCCGGCTGACCCGGCCGTCGACCCCGGCGAGCCAGACCTGCGCTCCCTGCAACCACCCGGCCAGCGGGCTGGTCGACGTGCCGTGCACCTCGGCGAGCACGTCCTGGGCCTCGGTGGTGCGCCCGACGCCGGCCAGCGCGACGGCGAGCTCGGCGACCAGCGGGGCGGTGAACGGGAAGCGGCGCGCGGAGACCCCCGAGGCGGCCTCGTGCAGGAGCCGCACCGCGGTCTGCAGCCGCCCGCGCCGACCGGCCACGATGCCGAGCCAGCTCAGGTACAGCGAGATGTGCTCGCCGACCCCGGTCGGGCCGGCCTCGGTGTGCCAGTCGCGGGCGAGCTCCTCGGCCTCGTCGAGGCGGCCCGCCCCGAGCACGGCGAGCCACCGGGCGATGCGCAGTTCGAGCGTGAGCCAGCCTCGCCCGCCGTCGAACGGTGCCGCGAGGCCGCGGGTGGCCAGGGCGACGGCGCGCTCGCCCTCGCCGAGCTCGACGTGGGCCAGGGCGGCGACGGCGAGCGCGGCGGTGGTGGCGTGGTCGTCGGTCCCCGGTGACTCGACGAGGGGCGCCACGGCGGCGAGCGCCTCGGTGGGCCGGTGGCCGATGTAGGCCGTGAAGCCCCGCAGGGCCGCGGCGAGCTCGCCGCCGTCGGTGCCGCGGTCGGCCGCCGCCGCGAGGGCCGTGGTCGCGGCGGCCCGGGCGCCCGGCTCGTCGCGCAGCCCCCAGAACAGGTTGCGGCACCGCGCGGTGGCCACGAGCAGGGGATCCGGGGCGGTCGCGGACCCGTCGAGGCCGACCGCGTCGCTGGCCTCGGCGAGCTTGGCGGCGCTCGCGAGCGCGGTCTCGGCGGGGTCGAACATGCCCAGCTCCACCCGCAGCAGGCCCAGCCGCCACAGCACCTCGAACCCGGCGCCGTGGTCGGCCGCGGCGCGCAGCAGGCGCTCGGCGGTGCGGGGTTCGCGACCGCTCACGCTGCTCGCCGCGTCGAGCAGCTCGGTCGGGTCCGTGGTCAGCCCCTCGGCGGCGCGCCACGCGAGCAGCCGGTGCCGGTCGCCGGCGCGGCGTGAGCCCGACGTCTCCATGGCGGCCCGCAGCCGCCGGTAGGCCTCACGCTCCTGGAGCGGGGTGGCGCGGCTGCGCAGGAGCTCGGTGTAGAGCGGGTGCGCCAGGGAGATCTCGAGGCGCCGGCCGTCCCGGACCGAGGTGACCAGCCCTTCGGACTCGAGGCGTTCGAGGGTCACCACCGGGAACAGGGCGGCGACGACCTCGCTGCCCAGCGGCTGCCCGAACGCCAGCGTGCGCATGAGGTCCTGCTCGATCGGGGCGAGGCCGCCGACGCGCGCGGTGAGCAGCTCGATCAGCCGCCGCGGCGGGTGCCGGGGCGGGTCCCACCGCCACACCGACCCCGACCGGTGCAGCGCGCCGTCGTCGCGCGCACCGTCCAGGAGCTCGCAGAGGAAGCGCGGGTTGCCCAGCGACAGCCCCCAGAGCCGGTCGAGGGTCACGCCGTCGACGTGCCCCCCGAGTGCGGTCTCGACGAGGTGGTCGGACTGGGCCCGGTCGAGCTCGGAGAGCTCGAGGCGGGTGGCGTAGCCGTCCCGGTAGAGGGTGTGCAGCGGCTCCGGGGACACGGCGCCGGTCGGTGCGGTGAGCAGGAGGAACGCGTGCCCGGTGCGGGCCAGCTGGGCGAGCACCACCGCCGACGTGGGGTCGAGGAGATGGGCGTCGTCGATGAGCAGCAGGCGGCGCGGGGACCCGCCGGCCAGGTGCCGCCGTGCCTCGCGGAGCAGGCCCGCGGTGTCGGTGAGCCCGGGGTCGAGGTCGCCGACGAGGTGCCCGAGCGCCCCGAGCGGGATGTCGGCCGTCACCGAGCTGGTCATGATCGTGTCGGTGCGCCACTCGCCGGCGGCGCCCAGGGCCGCGAACGCGGTGCGGGCGAAGCGGGTGCGTCCCACCCCGGACGGCCCGCCCACGACGACGGCGGCGACGCGCTCGTCCCCGCCCGCGGCGACGGCGGCCGCGAGCGCCTCCGATCGCCCGACCAGCGGCCGGCTCTCGGCCATGCGTCGCCTCCTTCCCGCCCCGACCCCTCCTTGATCGCGTGCGCGAGCAGTGTCGTCACCCGGACGGTCCTGGTGGAAGCATCCCGCACCGCATTGCGTAGAAGTGCGTAGGCATTCAGGTAACCCGGGGTCACAGGTACTTCGGCGGGGCCCTGGCCCTGCGGAGCCCGTTCCCGTTGCGCGACACTGATCGGGTCACCGTCACCCTCCGAGGAGGCCCTCCGCCCGTGAGGATCGCCCTCGTCGCCACGTGCCTGGGCGACGCGATGTTTCCGCAGGCCCCACGGGCCACGGTCGAGCTGCTCGAGCGCCTCGGCCACGAGGTCGTCTTCCCTGCCGACCAGACGTGCTGCGGCCAGATGCACGTCAACACCGGCTACCTCGACATGGCGCTGCCGCTCGTGCGCCACCACGTCGACGTCTTCTCCGGCGCCGCCGACGTCACCGTCGCCCCGTCCGGGTCGTGCGTGGGCTGCGTCCGCCACCAGCACGCGATGGTCGCCCGCCGCGGCGGCGACGAGGAGCTGGCCCGGGCCGCCGAGGATCTCGCGTCCCGCACCTACGAGCTGTCCGAGCTGCTCGTCGACGTCCTCGGCGTCACCGACGTCGGCGCGTACTACCCGCACCGCGTCACCTACCACCCGACGTGCCACTCGCTGCGGATGCTGCGGGTCGGGGACAAGCCGCTGCGGCTGCTGCGCGCGGTCCGCGGGCTGACGCTGACCGAGCTGCCCGACGCCGAGGTGTGCTGCGGGTTCGGGGGGACCTTCGCCGTGAAGAACGCGGAGACCTCGACGGCGATGCTCGCGGACAAGATGGCGAACGTGGTCTCCACCCACGCGGAGGTCTGCACCGCAGGCGACTCGTCGTGCCTCATGCACATCGGTGGCGGACTGTCCCGGCTGCGCTCGGGGGTGCGCACGGTGCACCTCGCCGAGATCCTGGCGTCGACGACCGAGGGGGTGCCGGCGTGACCACCGACGTCGGGGACGGCCGCGCGACCACCGACCTGGGCATGCCGACCGTCGCGTCGGACCCGCACCACCACCTGCGCGGCACCGAGCCCTTCCCGGTCGCCGCGCACCGGGCCCTGGCCGACACGCAGCTGCGCCAGAACCTCGGCCACGCCACCCGCACCATCCGGGCCAAGCGCGCCGGGGTCGTCGGCGAGGTCGACGACTGGGAGGAGCTGCGCCGCGCCGGCGAGGGCGTCAAGGCGGACGTCATGGCGCGCCTGCCGGAGCTGCTCGAGCAGCTCGAGGCGTCGGTGACCGCCCGGGGCGGGGTCGTGCACTGGGCGCGCGACGCCGAGGAGGCCAACAGGATCGTCGTCGACCTGGTCCGGGAGACGGGGGCGGACGAGGTCGTCAAGGTCAAGTCGATGGCCACGCAGGAGACGGGGCTCAACGAGGCCCTCGGCGAGGCCGGGATCGCCGCGCTCGAGACCGACCTCGCCGAGCTCATCGTCCAGCTCTCCGACGACACGCCGTCGCACTTCCTCGTGCCGGCCATCCACCGGAACCGCTCGGAGATCCGCGACATCTTCCTGCGCGAGATGCCCGACGTGGACCCCGCGCTGACCGACGAGCCCCGGCGGCTCGCGATGGCCGCGCGCACGCACCTGCGGCGGAAGTTCCTCTCGGCGAGGGTCGGCATCTCCGGGGCGAACTTCGCCGTGGCCGACACCGGGACGATCTCGGTGGTCGAGTCCGAGGGCAACGGCCGGATGTGCCTGACGCTGCCGGACACGCTGATCACGGTGATGGGCGTCGAGAAGATCGTCCCGACGTGGTCGGACCTCGAAGTGTTCCTCCAGCTGCTGCCGCGCAGCTCGACCGGCGAGCGGATGAATCCGTACACGTCGACGTGGAGCGGCGTCACCCCCGGCGACGGCCCGCAGGCGTTCCACCTCGTGCTGATGGACAACGGCCGGTCGAACGTCCTCGCCTCGCCCGACGGCCGGCAGGCGCTGCACTGCATCCGCTGCTCGGCGTGCCTCAACGTCTGCCCGGTCTACGAGCGCACCGGCGGGCACGCCTACGGGTCGATCTACCCCGGTCCGATCGGGGCGGTGCTGTCGCCGCAGCTCACGGGGATCGACGGCCCCGACGACGTCAACGCCTCGCTGCCCTACGCCTCCTCGTTGTGCGGGGCGTGCTTCGACGCGTGCCCGGTGCGCATCGACATCCCGCACCTGCTGGTCCAGCAGCGCGCGGCGGCGGTCGAGGCGCACGGGCGGCCGACCGCCCAGGACGTCGCGATGCGCGCCGCGGCCACGGCGATGGCGTCGCCGCGGCGCTTCTCGCTCGCCGAGCGCGCGATGCGTCTGGGCCGGGTGCTCGGCGGGTCTGGACGGATCCGATCTGTGCCGGGCGCGTCGGCGTGGTTCGGCGCCCGCGACATGCCGGCGCCGCCGAGGGAGACGTTCCGGGAGTGGTGGGAGCGCCGTGACCGCCGCTCGTGACGAGGTCCTGGCCCGGCTGCGAGCCGCCCGCGACGCGGGCGGGGCGACGCCGCCGGACGTGCCTCGGGCCTACCGACGCACCGGTGCCCTCGCCCCGGGCAGCGCCGAGGTCCTCGCTCGTCTCGACGAGACGCTGACCGACTACCGCGCCACGGTGCACCGTGTCGCCGGCGAGGACGACGTGTCGGCGGTCGTCGCGCGGGTGCTCGAGGACGCGGGGGCGGCGACGTTCGTCGCGCCCCCCGGGCTGCCCGCGCGGTGGATCGCGGCGGTGACGGCGCGGGTCCGGCCCGACGAGCCGCCGCTGTCGGTCGCCGAGCTCGACGGGGTCGACGCCGTGGTCACCGGCGCCGCGGTGGCGATCGCGGACACCGGCACGTTCGTGCTCGACGCGCTCGCCCCGGACCAGGGACGGCGGGCGATCAGCCTCGTGCCCGACCACCACGTGTGCGTGCTGCGCGCCGACGCCGTCGTGTCGTCGGTCCCCGAGGCCCTCGCCCGCCTCGACCCGGACGGCCCGCTGACCTTCGTGTCCGGGCCCTCGGCGACCAGCGACATCGAGCTCGACCGCGTCGAGGGCGTCCACGGCCCCCGCCGCCTGGACGTGGTGCTGGTCGGCCCGGCTGGTACGTGAGCGAACTTTGGGCCTATAGCCCGGAAGTTCGCTCACGTACGGAGGGTGACCAGGGAGATCCTCGGGCGGGTGCGGGCCGTTCGGGTGGCGGCGGTCACTTCGTCGCGTGTCACGGGCCGTTCGTCGCTCGGACAGCTGGCCGCGGGTGAGAGTCGTGTCGTCGGGGAACGGCCCGAGCCACCCGCACCGATCCACCCGCCAGGAGCCCTCCGGTGACCAGCCACCCGAACGGCCGCTCGCCGCTCGCCCCCGTGCCGACCGTCCCGCCCGTTCGTCGCGTGCCGGCCGGGGGCACGCCCGGGGTGGCCGGCCCGCTGTCGCAGGCCGCCGCCGAGGCGACCGCCCGTGCGACGCGGACGCGCCTGGACGCCGATCCCCGTCACGCATGGGAGCACATCGCGGGCGGGCGGCCGTCGCTCGTGCCCAAGCGCCTGCTGGTCGCGGTGAGCCACGCGATCGAGAAGGCCGTGGTCTCCTCGCCGGTCACCGGGTCGCCGACGGTGGTCGTCGCGCTCTTCCAGCGCCTCGAGTTCTTCGAGCGGGAACGGGTGGTCTACGAGCGCCTCGCCGAGGCGGGCGCCGACGTCGTCGTGGGCTTCGTGCGCGGCGAGGAGCACGCCCCGCCGCGGGGGGTGCACACGGTGCTGGTCGACCCCGACGAGAAGCTCGCCGACGAGTGGACCGTGGTCGCCGTCGGACCCCGCGCGGGGGCGTTCCTCGTGGCCACCGACCAGCACGCCTACGACGCCCGCGAGCGCGACCGGGAGGCGAGCCGCCAGTTCGCGGGCCGCTGGGGCTACGCGCACGCCCAGGCCGGCGCCGAGCTCGCCCGGCTGCGCCTGGCGCTGGGGACGCGCCTGCCCGAGGCCCTGGTGCGGCGCATCGACACGCTCCTCGGCGAGGTCATGGCCGCGGGCGGCGAGGTGGCGGGCAGCGGGGGCACGCCCGCCGAGGCGTGGGCGACGGCGTCGCTGGCGCACATGATCACGCGCATGCAGACCGCGCAGGCGGGCAGCCGCGCGCTGCGCGAGCAGCTCGCCGACGCCCATCGCGCCGCCGACGCCCAGCGCTCCGCGGAGACCGATCCCTCGAGCGGGCTGCCGACGCCCGACTTCCTCGAGCGCTGGTCGGCGCCCGGCGGCGCGGCCGAGCTCCCGGTGGGCCTCGCGCTGGTCGACGTGCCGGGCCTGGGGGCCTCCTTCGAGGAGCCGCGCGCCGAGTACCACGCCGCCCGGAAGGTGGCGGCCGCGCTCGAGCAGCCGCTCGGGCCGGTGGACGCGGCGGTGCGGCTGAACCGGCGCGAGTTCCTCGTCGTCGTCCCCGGCGCCTCGCCCCGGCACCTGGCGGGTCTGGGGGACGAGATCGCCGAGCAGCTCGAGCTCTCCTCCGACGGCTATCCGCACGTGTCCCTGAGCGCCGGCGTCGCCACGATCGTCACGCACTCCCGGCCGCTCCCGCTGGACGACCTGCGGGTCGCCCTCACGCGGCTGCGGGCCGACGGCTCCGGGGTCGTGGACGCCGGGCGCACGGTCACCGGCGAGCGGGTCGCCGCGGTCAGCACCCGCGCCGGGCGGGTCGTGCCCGGGCCGGGCGGTGACGGGGCGGGCCGTCCCGAGCGCGATGCGGACACCCCGGCCGAGCACCCGTGGTTCGGGGCCGAGCCCGACGACCCCGACGACCCCGACCGCCTGCTGCCCGGCTCGCACGGCGTCGTCGCCACCGAGGTGCCGCAGCCCCGCTAGTCCCTACGTGAGCGAACTTCGGGGCTATGGCACCGAAGTTCGCTCACATACCTCAGCGGCCGCGGACCGGCGAGCCCCAGGCGGTGCCGTCGCGCAGGGTCCGCTTGAGCAGCTTGCCGCCCGGGTTGCGGGGCAGCGGATCGGCGCTGACCACCACGTACTGCGGCACCTTGAAGTCGGCCAGCTGGGTGTCCAGGTACGCCAGCACGGCGCCGACGTCGATGTCGCCGCCGACGAGCACCGCGCCCACCTTCTCGCCCATGACGTCGTCCGGGACGCCGACGACGGCCGCGTCCGCGACCCCCGGCGCGCCGGCGAGCGCGTTCTCGACCTCCACCGAGTAGACGTTCTCGCCGCCGCGGTTGATCACGTCCTTGGCGCGGTCGACGATCCGGACCATGCCGTCGTCGACGCGCGCGAGGTCGCCGCTGTGCAGCCAGCCGTCGACGAAGGTCGCGGCCGTCGCCTCGGCGGCCTTCCAGTAGCCGTCGACGACGTTGGGTCCGCGGATCAGCAGCTCGCCGACGCCGGCGTCGTCGACGTCGGTGAGGGCGAGGTCGACCGGGGCGGCGAACCCGACCGCGTCCGCGTTGTCGACGGCCCACTCGTGGGGCAGGAACGTGGCGATCGACGACGTCTCGGTGAGGCCGAAGCCGTTGCCGAGCCGGGCCCGGGGGAGCCGCTCGGTCAGCCGGCGCACCAGCGCGGGCGCCATCGGGGCGCCGCCGTAGGTCAGGCGCCGGACGTGCGACAGGTCGGCGTCGACGTCGTCGCGCGCCAGCGTCAGCCCGTAGATCGCGGGGACGCTGACGAGGGTGTCGGTGCGCTCGGCGACGATCGTGCGGACGAACGCCGCGCCGTCGAACGCCGGGAGCACCACCGTGGTGCCGCCGAGCCCGAGCTGCACCAGGAGCTGGGAGTTGCAGCCGGTGACGTGGAACAGCGGCACCGAGACGAGGTTGCGCAGCGTGGGGCCGTCGGCACGGTCGATGCCGATCACGCGGATCGCGGTCTCGACGTTGGACAGGAAGTTGCCGTGGGTCGTCCGGACGCCCTTCGGCCGGCCGGTGGTGCCGCTGGTGTAGAAGATCGCGGCCAGGTCGCCGGGGACGAGGTCGTCGAGGGCCTCGGGATGCCCGCTCGGCAGGGGCGCGCCCGGACGCAGCACGGCCGCCGCCTCGCTGTCGGCGAGGACGTACTCCACCTCGGGCGGCGCGAAGCGCGTGTTGACGGGCACCGCCACCGCGCCGGCGAGCAGCGTGCCGAGGAAGCCGACCACCCAGTCGAGACCCGCCGGCAGCAGGGAGGCCACGCGGTCGCCGCGGTTCACGCCGTCGGCGACGAGGCCGCCGGCGACCCGGGCCGCGCGGTCCCACAGCTCGGCGTAGGTCACCCGCTCGCCGCCGACCTCGACGAGCGCCTCGACGTCGGGGTGGCGCTCCACCGACGCCCGGACCATGGCGACGACCGACGGGTGCAGGTGGTCGTAGCGGGCGACGCCGTCCGCGCCGCGCGTGATGCCGGTGGTGTCGAAGGGTGCGGCCCCGCGGTCGAGCGGCTCGGGGCTCACGAGAAGTACCGCCGCGGGTTGTCGACGAGCATCGTCGTGAGCTGGTCCTCGGTGACACCCTGCTCGCGCAGCGCGGGGAGCACGTCGTGGTGGATGTGCTCGTAGTGCCAGTTCGGCGCGGCCTGGGCCAGCGCCGCCTGCGAGGCCTCGCCGGAGAAGAAGTCCATGTAGCAGGCGGCGTCGTGGGCCAGCACGATCCGGTCGGCGTAGCCCTGGGCGCACAGCGCCGCGATCGTGGCGACGCGCTGCTCGGTGGGATTGAACAGGTCGAGCCCGAAGCGGTCGCAGCCGATGGTGGCGCCCCGGTCCATGATCTCGCGCAGGTAGTCGAGGTCGTTCGTGTCACCGGCGTGCCCGACGACGACCTTCATGAGGTCGACGCCGACCTCGTCGTAGAGGTCGAGGGCGAGCCGCCCGGTCTGGTGGGCGCTGTTGGTGTGCACGGTGATCGGGACACCGGTCTCCGTGTGGGTCTCGGCGATCGCGAGCTGCACCCGTCGCTGGTCCGGCGTCAGGCCGCGCTCCTCGACGACGCCCTTGAGGAAGGCCGCCTTGATGCCGGTGCCCCCGATGCCCTCGCGGATGTCCTTGATGAACATCTCGACCATGGGCTCGTCGCCGCCCAGCAGCGTGCCGGGGCCGCGGTAGTGCAGGTAGTGCGGGATCTCGTCGAACGTGTAGAGCCCGGTGGCCACGACGATGTTCAGGTCGACCTCGGCGTTGATCCGGGCCACGCGCGGGATGTAGCGGCCCAGCCCGACGACGGTGGGGTCGACGATCGTGGTGACACCGAGGTCACGCAGCCGGCGCAGCTTGTCGATCGCGTCGGCGACCCGGACCTCCTCGTCCCAGTACTCGTCGCCGTAGTTCTGCATCATGTCCGGCGTGAGGACGAAGACGTGCTCGTGCATGAGCGTTGTCCCGAGGTCGCCCACGTCCACCGGACCGCGCACCGTCTCCACCGAGGGCATCGCCCGCACCTCCGCCGCGTCGTCGGGCTGTGACGCGGACCACCCTACGGCGGTGCGTGTGGGAGGTCAGGCCTGGCGGTACGCCAGCAGGCGCACGCCGAGCGCGGACTCGGTGCGCTGGATCTCGGCGAGCTGGTCGGCGGAGAGCTCGGCGTAGGGGCTGGCGGCCTCGTAGGCGACGACCGGCGTGCCGAGGCGCTCCTCGAGGCGGTGGAGCTCGTCGAGCGCCGTGTCGTCGAGCGCCGCGGGGCGCAGGTCGGGGCCGGTGGACGGAGCGGACATCGGGGTGCCTCCCTCGAGGTTCGGTGTGACCGGCGCCACGCCGGATGTCGGCGAGTATCCCGCCCACGATCGGCCGAATCACCTCGTGTGGGCGGAAGCCGCCGGACGGGGGACCCGGTGACGTGAGCGCGCCGACCCCGTCCCCGTCCCGGCACCGTCCCTGGACCCCGGCCCGGGTGCTCGTCACCCGGTCCGCGCAGGAGCACCCGCACACCGCCGAGATCCTCCGTCGCTGCGAGGCCGCCGGTGTCGACGACGTCGCGCTGCTCCGGGGCGACCGGATCACCGGTCTGCGCGGGCAGACCGACCGCGAGACCTACGCCCGCGCCAAGTCGACGCTCGCGGTGGTGACGAGCCCGGCGTCGGCGCGGAAGCTCGACCCCATCCCGCCGAGCGCGGACTGGCGTGTCGACCTGGCCCGCGGGTGCCCGGCGCACTGCCAGTACTGCTACCTCGCGGGGTCGCTGACCGGGCCGCCGGTGACCCGGGTCTTCGGCGACCTGGAGGAGATCCTCGCCGGGCTCGACGCGTACGTCGGGCACGGCACGATCACGTCCGCCTCGGCCGCGCGCGCCGGCGAGGGGACGACGTTCGAGGCGTCGTGCTACACCGACCCGCTCGGCATCGAGCACGTCACCGGCAGTCTGTCCGCCGCCGTCCGCCACGTCGGCACCCACGACTTCGGCGGCCCGGTGCAGCTGCGGGCGACCACGAAGTTCGCCGACGTCGACGGCCTGCTCGAGCTGCCCCACGGCGGTCGCACCCGGCTGCGGTTCTCGGTCGGTCCGGAATCGGTGGTCGGCCGGTTCGAGGGCGGGACGGATCCCGTCGCGGCGCGGATCGACGCCGTGGCGAGGATGGCCCGCGCCGGCTGGCCGGTCGGGCTGACGATCGCGCCGATCATGCCCGTGGGCGACTGGCGGGCGGCCTACAGCGATCTGTTCGCCCGGGTCGGTGCCGGCCTCGACGGCGTCGAGGACCTCGACCTCACCGCCGAGTGCATCACCCACCGCTTCACGCCGGGCAGCAAGGAGACCCTCGAGTCCTGGTACCCGCGCACCCGCCTGGAGATGGACCCGGAGCAGCGGAAGGCCAAGCGCGGGAAGTTCGGCGCGGTGAAGCACGTCTACCCCGACGACGTCATGGCCGACCTGCGGGCGCACGTGACCTCTGAGCTCGCCGAGCGGTTGCCGGCGGCGCGGGTCCTGTACTGGACGTGAGGTGGCCTCCGGCCATGTGAGCACTTTCGCGTGCTGGAACACGCGAAAGTGCTCACGTGCGCGAAGCGCACCTCACAGCAGCAGGGCGAGCTGGCGCGACTGGGCCACGAGCACGCCGCGGGAGTCCCACACCTCGACGTCCTCCTCGTGGAAGCCGTGGGACAGGTGCTGCGTCACCGTCCGGCAGGCGAGCGGGCCGGGCGCGGGGTGCTCGCGCAGGTGCACGGTCAGCTGGACCGTGCTCGATCCGCGGCCCAGCTCCATCACCACCGGCGCCGCGCCGTCGACGACGAACGCGAGGTCGAGCAGCGTGGCGTCCGACCCGTCGGCGAAGGCGAACCAGAACTCCGCCCGCGGCTCGCCCGACGGCTCGCCCCGGGTCCAGCCCGGCATCTCGGTGACCCCGTAGCGCATCCGCCGGCCCACCGAGGCGATGTCCGGGGGCGCGTCCTCACCCCCGAACGTCCGGCACTCCCCGAAGGCCGGCAGGTCCGGCGGCGCGGTGAGGTCGACGGTGTCGGCCGGGGTCGCCGCGAGGTCGGCGAACGTGGCCTCGAGCCGCAGGACGTCCCGCTCGGCCCCGTCGGGTCCGGGCTGCACGAGCCGCGCCGTCCCGGTGGCCAGCCGACGCCCGGCGCGGATCACCTCGGTGAGCACCCGGGCCGGACCCGGCATCGCCGGGCGCAGGTAGGACGCCGAGGCCACCACGGGATCGGGCTGCGGCACCTCCGCCGCGAGCGCGCGCACCGCGACGGAGAGCTGGTACCCGCCGTTGAGGCGCCCGTCCTGCAGGCACCACCGGTCGGACAGGTCGATCGCGTGGACCCCGTCGCCGACCCGCTCGGCGGCGCTGTCGAGCGCCAGCTCACCGATCACGCGCGTGAGTAGACCACTCACCCACCGCGCCGGCCCCGGGGCAGCGCGCGCACCAGCGGCAGCACCCGGTGGGGCACCCGCTCGGTGAGCGCGATCTCGGTGCGGGTGCGCTCCACGCCCGGCGTGCCGATCATCCCCTGGACCACCTGTTCGAGGTGGGCGTTGGTCCGCGCGACGACCTTGGCCCAGAGGTCGCCGTCGCCGGTGATGCTGTGGACCTCGACGACCTCGGCCACCTCCTCCAGGCGCTGGGCGACGTCGTCGAGCCGGCCCTGGGTGATGTGCAGCGTGACGAAGGCCTGCACGTCGTAGCCGAGCGCACCCGGGTCCACGTGCGGGGCGAAGCCGACGATCACCCCGCGCTCCTGGAGCCGGAGGAAGCGCGCCTGCGCGGTGCCACGCGCGATGCCCAGGGCCCGCGCGTGCTCGCGCAGCCCCACCCGCGGGCGTTCGAGCAGGGCGAGCAGCAGCGCCCGATCGAGGTCGTCGAGGTCCACGAGGTCGTCCAATGGCCGAAGCGGATCAGTCAGGCCCGGTACAGAGTGGGCCAATGGCCTAGTTGCTGAGGACAACAGTAGACCACTGGCGAGTAACTCCCTAGCTTTGCGTCCACCGCGAACACGCGTGGATCCGGCCGCCGGAGACCACCCACTCCGAGCCGCTCCGCCGAGGAGGTCCGCCATGACCGTCGACGTCCGCCCGCCCGCACTCGACGTGCCCCACGGCGACGACGGGGAGCCCCGCCGGCCGATGACCCTGCGCGACCGCTACACGCTCGAGGCCGGCCGTGTGCACCTCACCGGCGTCCAGGCCCTCGTGCGCCTGCCGCTCGACCAGCACCGTGCCGACCTCCGGGCCGGCCTGCGCACCGGCGGCTACGTCTCCGGCTACGAGGGCTCGCCGCTGGCCGGCTACGACCTCGAGCTCGCCCGCCAGCGCGCCCTGCTCACCGAGAACGACGTCGTCTTCGCCGCCGGGCTCAACGAGGAGCTCGCGCTCACCGCGGTCGAGGGCACCCAGCTCGCCGCGGCCACCGGCGGCCTGACCCGGGACGGCGTCGTCGGCTACTGGTACGGCAAGGCCCCCGGCCTCGACCGCGCCACCGACGCCCTGCGCCACGCGAACCTCACCGGCACCCACCCCCGCGGCGGCGCCGTCGCGTTCGTCGGCGACGACCCGGCCGCGAAGTCCTCGAGCGTGCCCTGCGCCTCCGAGGCCGCCCTCGCCGACATGGCCGTCCCGGTGCTCTTCCCCGCGGACTCCCAGGACGTCCTCGACCTCGGCCGCCACGCCGTCGCCCTCTCCCGGGTGAGCGGGCTGTGGACCGCGTTGAAGATGGTCACCGCGGTCGCCGACGGCTCCGGCACCGTCGAGGTCGACCCGGACCGGCTCGCGATCGTCACCCCCGACCTCACGATCGACGGCCGCGAGTACGTCCACACCCCCTCGGCGACCCTGCTCCAGCCGAAGCTCGGCCCGATCGAGCGCGACCTCTACCGGGCCCGCCTCGAGATCGCCCGCCGCTACGCCGCCGCCAACGGGCTGAACCGGATCCTCGGGCACGGCACCGCGCGGATCGGCGTCGTCGCCGCCGGCAAGAGCTGGCTCGAC
This sequence comes from Actinomycetospora sp. C-140, assembly GCF_054796175.1. NCBI lineage: Bacteria > Bacillati > Actinomycetota > Actinomycetes > Pseudonocardiales > Pseudonocardiaceae > Actinomycetospora > Actinomycetospora sp. C-140. The sequence goes on from NZ_JBTWNF010000017.1 coordinate 146,116, forward strand.
CTGCGCCAGGCCCTCGACACCCTGGGCCTCGACGACGCCGAGCTGGAGCGTCGCGGCGTCCGGCTCCTGCGCGTCGGGATGCCCTGGCCGCTCGAGCCCGGGATCGTCGAGCGCTTCGCCGAGGGGCTCGACGAGATCGTCGTCGTCGAGGAGAAGCGCGCCTTCCTCGAGACCCAGATCAAGGAGCTCCTCTACGGCCGCGCGGACGCGCCGCGGGTGTACGGCAAGCGGGGACCCGAGGGCATGCCGATGTTCCCCGAGGCCGGCGACCTCGACCCCGACGTCGTCGCCCGCCGCGTCGGCGAGCGTCTCCTCGCGCACGGCGACGTCCCGAGCGTCCGCGCGTGGCGCGACGAGAAGGCCCGCCGCAGCCGCATCGACCTCTCGCTGACGCCGGTCGCGGGCGCGCAGCGCACGCCGTTCTACTGCTCCGGCTGCCCCCACAACACGTCGACCACGGCGATCCCCGACGGCTCGCTCGTCGGCGCCGGCATCGGGTGCCACACGATGGTGCTGCTGATGCCCGAGGAGCAGGTCGGCGAGGTCACCGGCCTGACCCAGATGGGCGGCGAGGGCGCGCACTGGCTCGGCATGGCCCCGTTCGTCGAGGCCGACCACTTCGTCCAGAACATGGGCGACGGGACGTTCCACCACTCCGGCTCGCTGGCCGTCCGCGCCGCCGTGGCCGCCGGCTCGCACCTGACCTTCCGCCTGCTGCACAACGGCGCCGCCGCGATGACCGGCGGGCAGGACGCCGTCGGCGCCCTGTCGATGCCGGCGCTGACGCAGTCGCTGATGGCCGAGGGCGTCACGAGGATCATCGTCACCACCGAGGACCGGTCGCGGTACCGGCGCGTGCGCCTGGCCAAGGGTGTCGCCGTCTGGGACCGCTCGCGCTACGAGGAGGCCCAGCGCGTCCTCGCCGACACCCCCGGCGTGACCGTTCTGATCCACGACCAGGAGTGCGCGGCCCAGAAGCGGCGCAAGCGCAAGCGCGGCACGCTCGCCGACCCGTCCACCCGCGTCATGATCAACGAGCGGGTCTGCGAGGGCTGCGGCGACTGCGGGCAGACGTCGAACTGCCTGTCGGTGACGCCGGTCGACACCGAGTTCGGCCGCAAGACCCGCATCCACCAGGCGTCCTGCAACAAGGACTACTCCTGCCTGGACGGCGACTGCCCGGCGTTCCTCACCGTCGAGCCGGGGGCGGCGGCGGCACCGCCTGCCCTCGCCTCGTTGGCGGCCGACGCCCTCCCGCGGCCCCGGTCGGTCGTGGACACCGAGGCCTTCACGATCCGCCTCGCCGGCATCGGCGGGACGGGCGTGACCACGGTGTCCCAGGTGCTCGCGACCGCCGGCCTCACCGCCGGGCGCCACGTCCGCGGCCTGGACCAGACGGGGCTGGCCCAGAAGGGCGGCGCCGTCATCTCCGACATCAAGATCAGCCGGTCGGCCCAGGACGCCGCCGGGCGGGCCGCCGAGGGCGAGTGCGACCTCTACCTCGGCGCGGACCTCCTCGTCGCGGCCGAGCCCGCGAACCTCGCCACCTGCGCCTCTTGGCGCACCGTCGCCGCGGTGTCGTCGGCGAAGGTGCCGACGGGCGCGATGGTCGTCGACCCGACGGTCACCTTCCCGGACCCGGACGCCGTCCTGCGCCGCATCACCGACCGCGTCCGGCGCGACGTCGGGATCGTCGTCGACGCCCGCGCGCTGGCCGACGCGCTGTTCGGCGACGACCAGTTCGCGCTGACGCTGCTCGTCGGCGCCGCGTTCCAGGCCGGCGCGCTGCCGCTGCCGGCGGAGTCCATCGAGGAGGCGTTCACGCTCAACGGCGCCGCCGTGGTGACGAACCTCCAGGCCTTCCGCCGCGGGCGTCAGTCCGTCGCCGACCCCGAGGCGTTCGCGCAGGTGGTCGCGCTGGCCACCGCCACGGGTCCCGACACCGGCGTCCCCGGCCTCACCGAGCGCGGGGAGGCCGAGGCCGCGGAGATCGTCGCCGCGATCGGCGCGCCCGCGGGCAGCGAGCTCGAGCGCCTCGTCGGCATCCGGGTGCCCGAGCTCGTCGCCTACCAGGACGCGTCCTACGCGCGGCAGTACGCGGACGTCGTCGCCGGCTGCGTCGACACCGACCCGCGCCTCGCCGAGGCGATCGCCTCGGGCCTGTACAAGCTCATGGCGTACAAGGACGAGTACGAGGTCGCGCGCCTGTCGCTCGACCCCGCGCTCGACGCGTCGGTGCGTGCGCAGTTCGGCGACGGCGCGCGCTACGCCTGGAAGCTGCACCCGCCGGTGCTCCGGGCCGCGGGCATGCAGCGCAAGATCACGCTGGGCCGCTGGTTCCGGCCGGGCTACCGCACGCTGCGCGCGATGCGCCGCCTGCGCGGCACGAAGCTCGACCCGTTCGGCGTCGCGGAGGTCCGCCGCGTCGAGCGGGAGCTGGTGGCCGAGTACCGCGCGTTGGTGCCGACACTGCTGGCGATGGCCGACGCCGAGCGGGCGGCGGAGATCGCCGCCCTGCCCGACATGGTCCGGGGCTACGAGCAGATCAAGCTCGACAACGTCGCCCGCTACCGCGCCCGCCTGGCCGAGCTGCTGGGCTGACCGACCTACGTGAGCGAACTTTGGTGCTATCGCACCGAAGTTCGCTCACATGAAGGTGACCACCGGCTCGACCGCCACGGGGGTGGCGAGGCTGTTGGCGATGTAGCACTCCTTGTGGGCCAGCTCGACCAGGCGCTCCACGCGCGGGACGCTCGGGCCCGGCGCCACCGTGATGTGCGGGCGCAGCACGATCGCCGCGATCCGCGCCGGGCCCTCGTCGTGCGACATGGTCGCCTCGGCGTCGTCGCGGTAGTCGGTGACGTCGATCCGGGCCCGGGCGGCGATCGCGAGGAACGACAGCAGCTGGCAGGACGCCGCCGCCGCGAGCACCAGCTGCTCGGGGTCGAGCAGGGCCGCGTCCCCGTGCAGCGACGGGTCGTTGGAGAGCTCCAGCGCGGTCGCCGCGGGCGGCGCGGAGACGCGGTGCGCGCGCACGAAGCCGTCGTAGCCGAGGCCGGTCGAGCCCGACCAGGTGCACGTCGCGCGGTAGCGGTGGGTGCCGTCGGGGTCGGTGGTGAAGGCCATGGTCAGGGCAGCTCGTAGTCGAGGGTCAGCAGCTCGTGGGCGAGGATCCCGGTGCCCTGCAGCCCGGCGAGCCCGCCGGTGCCCGACCCGGCGACGACGTAGGCCCACTGCCGCAGCTCCTGGCCGTCGCCGCCCGCCGCGCCGTGCTGGAGCACGAAGCTGCCGGCCCGGCCCTCGAGCTCGCCGACCACGCGCTCCTGCGCGAGGTAGGCGGCACCGCCCTCCCCTTGGGTGGTGAGGAGCTCCGCCACGGAGGTGCCCACCAGCGGCCCGGTGTAGGTCTTGCGGACCAGTGCCCGACCGGTCGCGGGGCCCCGGCCCTCGGGCTCGGCCAGGGCGTCACCCTCGGCCGGCTCCCAGACGTCGATGGTGAAGGCGCTCTCGAGGTGTGTGGTCACCCGCGCATCCTCGCGTGCGCGAGCTGACACCCGTTGTCAGGGACCCGTCAGCTCGTCCGCGATCCCGCGCAGCCGGCGCCGCGCCAGCGCGTCGTGGGCCTGGGGGTCGGGCTCGGCCTCGCGGAGGCCGTTGTAGTAGCGGCCCGTGACCCCGGCGAGCTCCGGGTCGACCGCGAGCCGTGCCGTCGCCTCGACACCCTCGGCGATCGTGCTGATCGGCGACGGCACGATCTTGGTCGGCATGTAGGTGGCCGGGTGCAGGGCGGTCGCGGTGACGATGTCGGGGTCGAGCTCCTCGGCGAGGTCGAACGCGTCGAGGATCTGCGCGAGCTTGCTCTGGCAGTACGCCCGCCAGCCCGAGTAGTCGCGGCGCAGCATCAGGTCGTCGAAGTCCAGGGCCGCCTGCCCGGCCGACGAGACCATCACGATCCGCGCCGCGTCGCCGTCGGCGCCCGCGGCCCGCAGGGGCCCGAGCAGCCGGCGGGTCAGCAGGTGGCCCGCGAGGAAGTTCACCGCGAACCGCAGCTCGTGACCGTCGGCGCTCTCCTGGCGCTCGCCGCCGCCGGGCACGTCCGCGCCGATCCCGGCGTTGTTGATCAGCACGTCGAGGCGCGGGTGGTCGGCGGCGACCCGGTCGGCGAGCTCGCGCACCTGCGCGAGCTCGGCGAGGTCCGCCCGGTACCAGGACAGGGCCTCGTTGCCGGTCTCCCGCCGGATCTCGTCCAGCGCGGCCTTGCCGCGCTCGTCGTCGCGGCCGTGCAGCAGCACCGCGTGGCCCCGGCCCGCGAGGTCGTGGGCCAGGGCCCGGCCGAGGCCGTCGGTGGCGCCGGTGACGAGGACGGTGCGCGCGGTGTCCGCCATGCTCAGGGTCGGTCGGTGCGCTGGCTCGGGTAGCGCGTCGCCGACTGTGGGCCGTAGTACTGCGGCTCCGGGAACGGCTGCGTGCGGCCCGGGATGCTCGTCTGCTTGCGGACCTGGCGCACCGCGGAGTCGATGTGCTTGCGGTACCGGCCGCCGGTGCGGCTGTCGACGAAGGCCGCCGCCTGGTCGGCGTACTTGTTGACCTTCTCGGGGTTCTGGCGGGCGTACCGCCGCGCGGCGGCGACGGCGGCGCCGACGGCCGCGACCCTGCGCATCAGTGCCATGGGGTCACCTCTCTCGTTGCGGTGGGCGTCCTTTCCTGCTTACCACGTCTCGTGGTGTCAGGAGCGACGTCACGATTGGTGTCACGCGTGGTGCTCGGCGCGGTGCTCGCCGAGGAGATCGAGCCCGAAGTCGTGGCCGGGGTCGCGCCACACGGAGTGCGCGTGGTTCACCCCGCGCTGCGTGTGGTCCCACTCCGCGAGCAACCGGGGGCCCTGGAGACGGTAGTAGTGCGGCTGGCCGCGCTCGGCCCCGCCGGCCCAGGCGAAGGCGACACCGTCGAGGGCGTCCCCGTCGAACCGGGCCCGCTCGCGCTCGACGACGCCCGGCGGCATCCGGCCGACGTAGGTCTCCAGCACCGCGCGCAGCATCCCGCGCTGGTCGGCGGTCATCTCGGACGCCGGCAGCCCGCGGGGCGTCGCGGTGAGCTCGGTGGCCGACCGGTCGGTCTCGGTCACCCCGAGCTGGCTCTCGAGGCCGTCGTGCATCGACCAGAGCCGGTCCTCGAGGTCCTGCGCGAAGTGCCCGCGCCAGATGTCGGGCAGCGGGATCAGGCGGTCGCCGGGGATCGGTCGCACGCGGTTGGCGCTGATGATGTCGGCGGGCGCGGTCGCCGTGAGCACCGCGCGCGAGCGCTGGTCGGCGTCCAGTGCGTGGAGCAGCTCGCGGGCGGAGTCCTCGATCCCGCCCAGCGGTCGCAGCTCCCGGCCCCCGAGCAGCGGCGAGACCGCTGGGTCGGCCCCGAGGAAGCACGGGCTGCCCGCGGCCGCCTCGCCGTCGAGGACGAGGTGGTGGACCGACACGTGGTGCCCGCCGAAGCGCCACGACCAGGGTCCGTCGCCGGTCGGGTCGCCGAAGACCCGCAGGTAGTACATGCCCGGGTCACGTCCGCGGTCGCGGGCGAACCCCGTGGTGAAGCCCTCGGTGCGGTCGAGGACGTTCTCCAGGCCCATGATCGTCGAGGCGGTGACGTACCCCTCCTCCGACAGTCCCGTCGCCAGCAGCCGCATCGCGGCGCGGTGCTGGTGGGGACGCTGCTGGTGGACGGTGAGGCCGCCGTGGTCGGTCGGCGTGTAGAACCACCGCACCCGCTCGGCGTCGGCGGCCTTCGAGCCCGGCCACTCCCAGGCGGCGACCGCCCGCTGCTCCGCGTCGAGCGTGTCGATCCACGCCGCGGCCGCCTCGGCCATCGCCGAGGCGACCGTGCGCGGAGAGGGGCCGCCGGAACTCATGGTCGAGCTCCGCTGCGCTCCGTCTCCCGCGTCACTTGATGCGCTGCAGCTGCGTGATCGTCAGGCCGTCGGCGCCGCCGACGAGGTACTCGTCGAGCTTGCCGGCGAACTCCACGAGGTGGCTGTTGGCCATGTGCGACTCGAGGTGGCCCGGGCTCTTCCAGTTCTCGTAGAAGTAGAACGTCCCCGGGTCGTCGACGGCCACGTGCAGGTCGTAGTTGACGTTCCCGTCCTCGGCCAGGGTGGGGGCGACGAGCTGCTCGAGCTCGGAGCGCAGCTGCGCCTCCTTGCCGGGCAGGGCTTTCATGTGGGCGATCACGGTGAGCAGGGTGCGGTCGTCTTCGGTGGGCGTCGGCACAGCGGGGCCTCCTGGGGTCGACGGCGGCGTCGTCCACCACCTACCCGAGGGCCGGTGGTGTCACGCGTCACGGGCGCTCAGTCGCGGCGGGATCCCGGGGTGTCGTCGTCCTCGCTGCGCGACCCGGTGCCGTCCTCCTCGTCGGAGATCGACGGCTCCCGCTCCTCGACGACCTCCGCCTCGTCGGTGTCGTTCCCGGACCCGTCGTCCCCGGAACCCGACGTCGACCCGACCGCCGCCTCGGCACCCGTGTCGTCGCCCGTCGACGACGGCCCGCCGGAGCTGCCGTCGGGCGGCCCCGGGGTGGGCCCGGCCGACGCCGAGCGGCGGGGCCCGGGGGTGTTCGGCGGCGGCGCCGCCGGTGGGGGCGGGGTGTTGGTCAGCGTCCGCGACGCCCGGATCGCCGACCGGGCCCGGACCTGCTGGATGGCGACGAGGCCGCCGCCGAGCAGCACCGCGAGCACCCCGAAGACGGCGACGGCGGCCACCGTGGCGATGGCCCCCACGAGGATCGCCACGCCGCCGACGACCAGCCAGACCATGCCGATCGTGCGCATGGTCGCGATGGTCGGCGGCGGGTCCGGCGGCTCGGTCACCGTGTCGATCCAGGGGTCACGTCCGGTAGCCCGCCTTCGTGGCGCGGTCCAGCGAGGCCTGGACCTCCTTCTCGGCCGCGGCCCGCCCGACCCACTCGTGACCCTCGACCGTCTTGTCGGGCTCGAGGGCCTTGTAGACCTCGAAGAAGTGCTGGATCTCCATGCGGTGGTACTCGTCGAGGTGGTGGATGTCGCGCAGGTGCTCCAGGCGCGGGTCCTCGCTCGGCACGCAGAGCACCTTGTCGTCACCGCCGGCCTCGTCGGTCATGCGGAACATGCCGATCGCGCGGCTGCGCACCAGGCAGCCCGGGAAGGTCGGCTGCTGGATGAGGACGAGCGCGTCGAGCGGGTCGTCGTCCTGTCCGAGGGTGTTCTCGATGTAGCCGTAGTCGGCCGGGTAGCGGGTGGCCGTGAACAGGGTGCGGTCGAGCCGCAGCCGCCCCGTCTCGTGATCCATCTCGTACTTGTTGCGGCTGCCCTGCGGCACCTCGACCAGCACGTCGAACTCCACGCTTGCCCTCCCGGTGATCGGCGTGTGGGCCCGCCAGTGTGGCGGGCGCACCCGTGGCGAACCAGCCCACCCCTCGGCCAGGTCGCGGCTCTCCGATCGGTCGAGCTCCTGGTGCCCGTTGCGGCCGTGGCACGAACGGGGTACTCACCAGGGACGGGGGGTCTCCGGAGAGGTGGCGCGGTGGGCGTCTCGAGGCGGATCGACGCGTTCCAGCGCCGGCACCGGTGGGCCGCCCTGCCCGTGGCGGTGGTCTACAAGTTCGTCGACGACGAAGGCACCTACCTCGCCGCGCTGCTCGCGTACTACGGCTTCCTGTCGCTCTTCCCGCTGCTCCTGCTCGCGGTCACCGTGCTCGGCTACGTCCTGCACGGCGACCCCGCCGCCCAGCAGGCCGTGCTCACCTCGGCGCTGCGCAACGTGCCGGTGATCGGCGACCAGCTCCGCGACAACGTGCACACCCTCACCGGGAACCCGGCCGCCCTCGTGGTCGGCGTCCTCGTCGCGGTCTACGGCGCGCTCGGGGTCATGCACGCCGCCCAGCACGCGCTCGACCGGATCTGGTCGGTCCCGCGCGCGGAGCGCGCGAGCATCCACGCCGCCTACGGCAAGGGCGCCCTCGTGATCGTGATCGTGGGCATCGGGATGCTGCTCACCGCCGGGCTCTCGGCGCTGGCGACGACGGTGGGGGCGACGACAGGGCTCGGCACGCTCGTCGGCACCGTCGCCACACTCGCCGGCGTCGTCGTCAACATCGGCCTGTTCCTGCTGGCCTACCACCTGCTCTCGGCCCGGCCGGGCAACCTGCCCGACCGCTGGATCGCCGCCGTCGTGGCCGGCGTGACGTGGCAGCTGCTGCTCTCGATCGGCACCTGGCTCGTGGGCACCCGGCTGCAGGGCGCGAGCGCCACCTACGGGCTGTTCGGCATCGTGCTCGGCCTCATGGCCTGGCTCTACCTCGCCGGGTCGGTCTTCGTGCTCTGCGCCGAGCTGGACAGCGTGCTGGCCCGACGCCTGCTGCCGCGCAGCCTGTTCAGCATGTATCCCGAGGACCGCGACACCACCGCCGCCGACCGGCGCGCCTACGCCTTCTACGCGGAGTCCGAGCGGCAGAAGGACCACCAGACCGTCGACGTCACGTTCGACGGCGAGCCCGCGCCGGAGATCCCCGAACAGCGCGGCGCAGTGGAGCCGGAACCGGCCCCGGACCCGGCTCCGGACGCGCGACGGCCCGCGTCCCCCTGAGGAGGGCGCGGGCCGTGTCGGGCTCTGACCGGCTCAGGCCTGCTTGATCGCCGAGACGTCGAACTCGAGGCCGATCTTCTCGGACACGAGCACGCCGCCGGTCTCGAGCGCGGCGTTGAACGTGATGCCCCAGTCCTTGCGGTTGATCGTGGTGGCGCCCTCGAAGCCGGCGCGGACGTTGCCGAACGGGTCCTTGGCCAGGCCGGTGAACTCGAACGGGACGGTCACCGACTTCGTGGTGTCGCGGATCGTGAGGTCGCCGGTGATGTTGTAGGTGTCGCCGTCCTTCTCGACCGAGGTCGAGCGGAAGGTGATCTCCGGGTAGACGTTCACGGCCAGGAAGTCGTCACCCTGGACGTGACCGTCGCGCTGCTCCTGGCCGGTGTCCAGGCTGTTGGCGGCGATGACGATCTCGGTCGACGACAGCGACGCGTCCGCGCCGATCGTCGCGGTGCCGCGGAACTCGCCGAACGAGCCCCGGACCTTCGTGACCATGGCGTGGCGAGCGGTGAAACCGATGCGCGTGTGCGCGGGGTCGAGCTGGTAGTCGCCCGCGAGCTCGAGGGTCGGCGCGGCGGTCTCGGTCATCGTGTCCTCCGTGGGACTTGAAGCATCAACTTTCAACGCAGAGCCTAGCACTCACAGTTGAGACGTCAACTATTGGCCCGGACTGTGACGGCCGTCTCCGCGCGCCCGGTGCGCGGTCAGGCGAGAACGGTGTCGTCGTCACCGACGACGACGGCGCCCGGCCAGCGCGCCGCGAGGTCCGCGGCGAACGACGCGGCGCCCGTGCCCACGACCCGGATCACCAGGCGACCGCCGGCGAGCCCGGAGGCGCTCGCGGCGAAGCGCGCCAGGGCCGTCGGATCCCAGGCGGCGGCGGGGACGTCGAGGGCGACCCGCGCCGAGGTCGTCGCGAGCAGGACGGCGAGCGCCTGGGCGGTGGCCGGCCAGTGGTGGCGGGCCGGGGCGTCGGCGGCGGCGGGGACGACGAGCACGGTGGCGCCGTCGGCCTCGGCCGCGCGGGCCCGGTCGAGCATCGCGTCGAGGTCGCGGGATCCGCCCGCCGGCGTCACGAGGCCGTGGTCGACGGGGTCGAGGTGGACGACGCGGGGCGGGGCGACGGTGGTCATGACGGGGGAGCTCCTGGGGTGGTCGCGGGGGTCCGGCACGGGCGGACGGCGCCTGGCGACCGGCGCGAGGGATCCTCGGGGCGGTCAGGCGCCCCGGCGACAGAGCTCGTCGTACGCGTCGGGGCGACGGCTCGGCCAGAACCGCTCGAGCGTCTCCCCGGACATGCGGGCGAGTGTGCCCCCGGCCCGGGTGGTCGACAAGCGTTACCTTCGCCTCATGGCCGACCTCAAGCCCCGCAGCCGTGACGTCACCGACGGGATGGAGCGGGCCGCGGCCCGCGGCATGTTGCGGGCGGTCGGCATGCGCGACGACGACTTCGCGAAGCCGCAGATCGGGGTCGCGTCGTCCTGGAACGAGATCACCCCGTGCAACCTCTCGCTCGACCGCCTGGCCTCCGCGGCCAAGGAGGGCGTGCACCACGCCGGCGGCTACCCGATGGAGTTCGGCACGATCTCGGTGTCCGACGGGATCTCCATGGGCCACGTCGGCATGCACTACTCGCTGGTCAGCCGGGAGGTCATCGCCGACTCGGTGGAGACGGTCGTGTCCGCCGAGCGACTCGACGGGACGATCACGCTCGCCGGTTGCGACAAGTCCCTGCCCGGGATGCTCATGGCCGCCGCGCGCCTCGACCTCGCCTCGGTGTTCCTCTACGCCGGCTCGATCATGCCGGGCACCGTGGACGGCAAGGAGGTGTCGATCATCGACGCCTTCGAGGCGGTGGGGGCCTGCGCGCGCGGCCTGATCAGCCGGGAGAAGGTCGACGAGATCGAGCGCGCGATCTGTCCCGGCGAGGGCGCCTGCGGCGGCATGTACACCGCCAACACCATGGCCTGCGCCGCCGAGGCGATGGGGATGTCGCTGCCGGGCTCGTCGTCGCCGCCGAGCGCCGACCGCCGTCGCGACGGCTTCGCCCGTGCCTCCGGGGACGCCGTCGTCGGGATGCTCGCCCGGGGCCACACCGCCCGCGACATCATGACCCGCGAGGCCTTCGAGAACGCGATCGCGATCGTCATGGCGTTCGGCGGGTCGACCAACGCCGTGCTGCACCTGCTCGCGATCGCGCGGGAGGCCGGCGTCGAGCTGGTCCTCGACGACTTCAACCGCATCGGCGACAAGGTGCCGCACCTCGCCGACGTCAAGCCGTTCGGGCGCTGGATGATGAACACCGTCGACCGCGTCGGCGGCGTGCCGGTGGTCATGAAGGCCCTGCTCGACGCCGGACTGATCCACGGCGACTGCCTCACCGTCACGGGGAAGACGGTCGCGGAGAACCTCGAGGAGCTGCGCCCGGAGGGCCTCGACGGCGACATCCTGCGGCCGCTGTCGAACCCCATCCACCCCACCGGCGGGCTGACGATCCTGCGCGGCTCGCTCGCCCCCGACGGCGCGGTGGTCAAGTCGGCGGGCTTCGACACGGCGTCGTTCGAGGGCACCGCGCGGGTCTTCGACGGCGAGCAGGGGGCGATGGAGGCCGTCGAGTCGTCCGGTCCGGACGGACTGCAGCCCGGCGACGTCGTCGTCATCCGCAACGAGGGCCCCCGCGGCGGCCCCGGCATGCGCGAGATGCTGGCGGTCACCGGCGCGATCAAGGGCGCCGGTCTCGGCAAGGACGTCCTGCTGCTCACCGACGGCCGCTTCTCCGGGGGGACGACGGGTCTCTGCGTCGGCCACGTGGCCCCGGAGGCCGACCACGGCGGCCCGATCGCGTTCGTCCGCGACGGTGACAGCATCCGCCTCGACCTCGCCGCCCGCACCCTCGACCTGCTGATCTCCCCCGAGGAGCTCGCGGCCCGCGCGGAGGGCTGGACCACGCCGCCGCCGAAGCACCGCACCGGGGTGCTGGGCAAGTACGCACGGCTCGTCGGGTCGGCGGCCGAGGGGGCCGTCGTCGGGTTCGCGTGATTCGGCGCCGCTTCGCCGACCTGACCCCCGCCGAGCTCTACGACCTGCTCGCCCTGCGGGTGCGGGTGTTCGTCGTCGAGCAGGAGTGCGCCTACCAGGAGCTCGACGGCCGCGACGCGGTCGCCGAGCACGTGTGGACCCGCGGCCCTGGCGGCGAGGTCGCGGCGTACCTGCGCGTGAGCGACGAGGGCGGGGGCGTGGTGCGGCTGGGCCGCATCGTCACCGCGCCCGAGCGCCGCGGCACCGGCGCGGGGGCGGCGCTGATGCGGGCGGTGATGGCCGAGGTGGAGGGGCCGATCGTGCTCGGCGCCCAGGTGCAGGCGCAGGGGTTCTACGAGCGCCTCGGCTTCGCGGTCGACGGCCCCGGATACGACGAGGACGGGATCCCGCACGTGCCGATGCGTCGCCCCTAGCTCCCTCACAGGCGCTTCTCAGGACCCGGGCGGAGAGTGGGAAACGTGGAGATTCTGCTCATCCTGCTCGTCGTCGGCGGCCTGCTCGCCCTCGTGCTCACGCGGGGACGCGGGCGGGGGACCACGGCGGAGCACCAGCTCGGCGACGCCGAGGCGGAGGCCCGGCGCTGGTACGACCGTCTCGGCGGGCAGGTGCTCAACCTGACCGGCAGCGACGACCCCTCCAAGCAGGCGCTCGCCGACGCCGGCGAGCGGTACAACGCCGCCGGCTCGCAGCTCGAGCAGGCCAGGACCGCCCAGCAGTACCGGCTGGCCGGCGACACGGCGCTCGAGGGCCTCTACTACGTGCGCGCCGCGCGCACCGCGATGGGCATGGACCCCGGCCCCGACCTCCCCGGCTCGGCCGAGCGCTCCCGTGCGGGCACCCTCGGGGAGGAGCAGTCCGTCGACGTCGAGGGCCGCAGCGTCACCGGCTCGCCACAGCCCTCGGCGCAGAACAACCACTACTACCCCGGCGGCGTGGTCGGCGGCCGCCCCGTGCCTGCCGGCTGGTACTCCGAGCCCTGGTGGAAGCCGATGCTCCTCGGCGGCGTGGGCGCCTTCGGCGGGATGATGGTCGCGAGCGCGCTCTTCTCCGGCTTCGGCGCCGCCGCGATCGGCGGCGACGTGATGGCCGCCGACATGGGCGGCGGGTTCGACGGCGGCATGGACCCCGGGATGGACCCGGGGATGGACCCGGGCTTCGACGGCGGCGGGTTCGACGGCGGGGGCTTCGACTTCGGCGACTGGTGAGGCGGCGTCAGCGACCGAGCCGGCGCGTGCCGTGGGAGCCGTCGATCACCCACGCGACCAGGGCGTCGGCGCCCGCCGGCGCCCCGCCCTGACCGAACCGGGCGCGGCGCACCGACCCGTCGTCGCCGGCGACCGTCACCTCGTAGGCGAACCCGTCCGCGACCGCGCTCGGGGGACCGTCGACGAGGTCGCACCCGTCGACGAGCCCGGTGAGCGCCGCGGCCGCCTCCGGGTCCAGCTCGGCGGCGTCCACGTCGACGGTGAGGACCATCCCGGCCACCCCGCCGGAGCGGACCACGGTCACCCTCACCGCGGGTCCGCGGACAACCGGACCTTCACCGCCTCCCAGCCGCCGCGGACCGCGTCCTGCTGGGTCGAGCCCTCGCCGTAGCGTTCGCCCGCGACCGTGACGGTCAGCGCCGCGCAGGCCGCGAAGTCGGCGGTGGGGCGCAGGCGGCCGTCGGTGAGCACCGTGTACCAGACCGGGCCGACCGTCTCCCACGCGCGACCGCCGAGAGTGCGGGCGGCCTCGGCGAAGGCGCGGTTGGGGATGCCGGAGTTCACGTGGACACCGCCGTTGTCGTTGCGCGGGTCGTCGTCGACGGGGAGGTCGGCGTAGCCGTCCATGTCGGCGGGCTGGTCGTCGCCGCTGTAGGCCGTCCCCGGCGCGATCATGCTGCGCAGGGCGCCGCCGAGCGCGGGCTCGAGGGTGCCCTCGCCGATCAGCCACGTCGCGGACCGCGCGTCCTGCCCGCGCGCCCACTGGGCGACCATGCTGCCGAACACGTCGGAGAACGACTCGTTGAGGGCCCCGCTCTGGCCGCGGTACTGCAGCCCGGCCGCGAACTGGGTGACGCCATGGGTGAGCTCGTGGGCGACGACGTCGAGCGCCCGGGTCAGCGCGCCCGCGGCGAACACGCCGCCCCCGCCGTCGCCGTAGACCATCTGGTCGCCGGTCCAGAACGCGTTGTCGTAGCGCTGCCCGAAGTGCACCGACGAGACGAGGTCGAGCCCGCGGCCGTCGATCGAGTCGCGGGCGAACACGTCCCGGTAGAACGCCGCGGTGCTCGCCGCTCCGTCGAACGCCTCGTTGACCGCCGTGTCCGCGATCGGCGCGTCGCCCGTGCCCCGGACGCGGCGGCCCGGCAGCGAGCCCTCGTCGCCGCCCGCCATGTCGTAGACCGTGTTGTCCGGACCCGCCGCGGGCGCCTTCGCGGGCAGGAACGCCACGTCCGCGGGGGAGATCCCGAGCCTGCGCAGCGTCGGCCCCAGCGAGGACCGCCGCGAGCGCAGCGCCGCCGAGGTCAGCAGCGTGCGCAGCGCCGCGTCGCGGACCCGCGGATCGCCGCGCTCGGCCACGGCCAGCAGCAGCGACGGCGGGGCGATCTCGCAGCGGCAGCCGGACACACCGGTCAGTCTGCCCGAGACGACCGACACCCCCCGCCGTGCCACGGACGTCGTCGATCTCTGGGAGACTGGATCCCGTACGCGGCGCCGCACCGGCGCCCGTGGGTCGTCAGCGCACCGCGCACCACGCGGTCTCCCTCCCCCGATGGACGGGCCGACGCGCGCGGCCCCTGTTCCCCGTGGAGAGGTTCCCGACATCCCGACGACGTCTGCTCGTCCCAGCCCGACCTTCCTCGACCTCGGTGTCCCCCGCGCCGTCGTCGACGCCCTCGCCGCCGGCGGCATCACCGAGCCCACCCCCATCCAGCGCGCCGCGATCGGCGACGCGCTGACCGGGCGCGACGTGCTCGGTCGCGGCCGCACCGGCAGCGGCAAGACCCTCGCGTTCGGCCTGCCGGTGCTCACGCGCCTGCACGGCGGGCGCACCGTCCCGAAGCGCCCGCGCGGGCTGGTCCTGCTGCCGACCCGCGAGCTCGCGAGCCAGGTCCGCGACGCCCTCGCCCCGCTCGCCGAGATCCTCGGCCTGCGCCAGACCGTCGTCTACGGCGGCGTCGGGCAGGGCCGGCAGGCCGAGGCCCTGCGCCGGGGCGTCGACCTGCTCATCGCCTGCCCCGGCCGGCTCGAGGACCTCATCAACCAGGGCCTCGTCGACCTCGACCGCGTCGAGGTGACCGTGCTCGACGAGGCCGACCACATGAGCGACCTCGGCTTCCTGCCGGCCGTGCGCCGCCTGCTGCGGCGCACGCCCCGCGACGGGCAGCGCCTGCTGTTCTCGGCCACCCTCGACGGCGAGGTCGACCGGCTCGTGCGCGAGTTCCTCCACGACGCGGTGACGCACAGCGTCGACGCCGCCGAGGAGCCCGTCCCGGACATGACCCACCACGTCTTCACGGTCGACCCCGCCGACCGGACGGCGGTGGTGCACGAGCTCGCGTCCGGGCACGGGCGCAGCATGCTGTTCACCCGCACCAAGCACGCTGCGCGCAAGCTCTCCCGCCAGCTCACCGCGGCGGGCATCCCGGCCACGGAGCTGCACGGCAACCTGTCCCAGCCCGCCCGCGACCGCAACCTCGCCGGCTTCGCCGCGGGCGACGTGCGGGTGCTCGTCGCCACCGACATCGCCGCGCGCGGGATCCACGTCGACGACGTCGGTCTCGTCGTCCACGTCGACCCGCCCGCCGAGCACAAGGCCTACACCCACCGCTCCGGGCGCACGGCGCGCGCCGGGTCCGCGGGCGACGTCGTGACCCTGGTGCCGCCGGCCGAGCGCGCCGAGGTCGCGTCGATGACGCGGAAGGCCGGCATCAAGGCCAAGCCGGTGGACGTGGCGCCGGGCGCCCGCGAGATCACGGCCCTGGTCGGCGAGCCCGCACCCCGCGTGGCGCCCGAGGAGGGCCCGCCGTCCGCGGCCCGCAAGCCCGACCCGCAGCCCGCGGCCGGGAGCCGGTCCGGGGGCTCCGGTCGTGCGGGGCGCTCGGGCGGCCCGTCGCGGCGGGGCGGGTCCGGCGGCTCCGGCGGTCCCCGTGGCACCGGCGGCTCCGGTGGGGCTCCCGGCGGAGCCTCGGGTGGCGCGTCCGGCACCGGCCGGTCGGGTCGCCGTGGTGGCGGACGACGGGGCGGTGGCGGCGGGGCCGCCGGGGAGGCGGGCCGGGGGACGTCGCCGGCGTCCTCGCGCGGCGGTCGCCGTGCGCCGGCGTCCTCGGGGTCGTCGTCGGGGTCGTCCGGGTCATCGGGGTCGTCCGCATCGTCGGGCTCGTCGGGGTCGCCCCCGCAGCACTCGGCCGCGGCGCACTCCGCGCGTTCGAGCGCGGGCCGGGGACGCCGCCGCTGAGGTGCTACTCACCCTGAGTAGCTGATTTCTGGGCCGTTCGCGTGACGATTCTTGCCCTCTGCGGTCATCGCGGGCGACGCTGCGTTCACGCGCACGTTCGTGCGTGGCACCGTGCGTCGCGACCCGGAGGTCGTCGTGGGACCCACCTGGGGCATCTCCGGGCCGCTGTTCCTGCTCGTGTACGTGGTCCTGCTCGTGGCCGCCGCGATCGTCGGGCCGATGCTGCGACGGTCACTCGACCGACGCAGCGCCCGGGACCACGGCGAGGCCGCCGCACCGGACGCGAGCGTCGAGGACCTCGCGCTGCTCGCGGGCGGGCGGCGCCGGCTGGTCGAGGCGGCGATCGCGCGCCTGGTCGAGGGCGGCGTCCTGCGGGTCTCCACCGATCGCCGGCTCGGGTTCACGGGCCGCCCCCCGATCGGTGAGCTCGACGAGACCGTCGTCGGCGCGGTCGAGGCGCGCCCGTCCACCACCGCCGGGATCGTCGCCCGGACCACGCCGTCCGCGGCGGTCCGCGACCTGGAGACGGGCGCGCAGCGCCGCGGCCTGCTGCACGACCCCGCCGCCGTGCGCCGGACGAAGACGATCGGCACCATCGCGGCGGTCGCGGTGTTCGTGCTCGGCGTCGCCCGGGTGGCCGCGGGCATCGCGCGGGACGCCGCCGTCGGCGTCCTCGTGGTCCTGGTCGTGGTGGCCGCCGTCGTCTCGTTCACGACGCTCTTCGTCTCGACCCGCCGCGTCACGCCCCGCGGCACGGCGACGCTGTCGCAGGCCTGGTCGCGGGAGATGCAGAGCCGCACCGGCGGGGCGCCGGCGCACGGGCGCGCTCCCGGTGCGGTCCTCGCCGGCTCGCTCGGGGTGGCCGGGCTCGTCGCGGTCTTCGGGCTGTCGTCGTATCCGGACCCGCAGCTCGCCGGGCTGCTGGCCGCGCCCGTCGGTGGCGGGGGCGGCGGGTGGGACGGCGGTTCCGACGGCGGATCGTCGTGCGGCTCGTCCTGCGGGGGCGGCGGCGGTGGTTGCGGCGGCGGAGGCGGCGGGGGTTGCGGCGGATGACCCCGACGTCGGACGCGCCGACGCTGCCGGGCGGTCCCGTCGGGGTCGGCATCGGCTGGCGCCGCGAGATCGACCTGACCGTCGAGCGCCTGCCGGGCGTCGACTTCGTCGAGGTCGTGGCCGAGGACCTGGACCCCCACGAGCTGCCGGCGTCACTGGGCGTGCTGCGCGACCGAGGCCTGCCGATGCTGCCGCACGCGGTGTCGCTGTCGCTCGGGGGCGCCGAGCCGCTGCGCCACGACCGCGTCCGGCACCTCGCCGCCGTGGCCGACGCCCTCGGCGCGCCGATGGCCAGCGACCACGTCGCGTTCGTGCGGGCCGGCGGGCTCGAGTCGGGCCACCTGTTGCCGGTGCCGCGCACCCGGGAGGCGCTCGCCGTCGTCGTCGACAACGTCCGTGCGACCCAGGCCGAGCTGGGCGTGCCCCTCGCGCTGGAGAACATCGCGCCGCTGCTGGCGTGGCCGGACGACGCGATGACCGAGGGCGCGTTCCTGGGCGAGCTCTGCGAGCGGACCGGGGCGTGGCTGCTGCTCGACGTCGCCAACCTGCACGCGAGCGCGGTGAACCTGGGCCAGGACCCGGGCCAGGTGCTCGACGAGCTGCCCCTGGAGCGTGTCGTCTACGTGCACGCCGCGGGCGGGGTCGAGCGCGACGGCGTCTACCACGACACCCACGCGCACCCCCTGACCGCGCCGGTGCTCGACCTGCTCGACGAGCTCTGCGCGCGCCGCCGCCCGCCGGCGGTGCTGCTCGAGCGCGACGACCGCTACCCGCCCGACGACGAGCTCGCCGCGGAGCTGGCGGCGCTGCGGTCGGTGCACGCGCGGGTGCGGGCGTGAGCCGCGAGGGCCTCGCGGCGCGCCAGGCCGCGCTGCTCGCCGCGCTCGTCGCCGACGGCCCCGCCCCGCCCGGCTTCGACCCCGCGCGCCTGGCCCTCGAGGCCGACGCCCTGCGCGCGAAACGGCGCCGGCTGCTCCTGCGTCTGTTACCCGGGGAGATCCACGAGCAGCTAGGGGGCGATCTCGTCGGGCGCGTCGACGGCTGGGTCCGGACCCACGCCCGGCGCACCGGGACGTCGCTGCACGACGAGGCGACGGCGTTCGTCGACCTCCTCCGCGCCGCCGACCTCGTCGCCCCGGCCTCGCGCCGTCGTCGGGGCTGGCGGGGTTTGTCAGCCTGGCGTCCACGCTGACGTTCAACGTCAGGAAAGCCACCTCGATCATGCGGCCCGGACACGACGACGCCCGCGGCACCGGGTGGTGCCGCGGGCGTCGGGATCGCTGATCACCA